>NZ_JBHSEY010000010.1:0-246006 GCF_042654745.1 Comamonas denitrificans | reverse complement strand
CAGGAGCCATCAACGGACCAGGCGGTTTATTGCGACTAGGACGGGGACTGGAATACGGGGGCAACATCAATCCATTTCTTATCAACCCATCCTGAAACTGCCGCTGCGCTGAGAGGTACATCCGCACCTACCATAGGCAGTGAAGAGTATGTGCGCAGGCAAGCATCGGCTTTCTCTTTGTCCCGGGAAGTCAGGGCACCAAAACCTCCAAATACCGTTCCGGACGAAATGGTGTCGGTAATTCTTATTTCCTACTTTGATATTGACAAAGCCGATACAGAACGCATTAAACGGGAGCATCTACTGTCAATGGGTGCAGAAAATCTAGTTGGCGACCTTCTAGAGCGCTATCTTTCGTTTGTCATGGAGCCAAAAGGGTGGATCTGGTGTTCCGGTGCAATGGTCAAAGCCGTCGATTTCATCAAACCACCTATTTCACCTACTGCTGATTGGCAATTGCTGCAAGTAAAAAATCGAGACAACTCAGAGAACTCATCTTCTAGTGCAATTCGTATCGGTACCAAAATTGAAAAATGGCATCGAACTTTTTCAAAAAAGGCAGGTTCAAATTGGAGTGCTTTCCCTGATGAACAACTTCGCAGCCTCCTTAATGAAAAAGGCTTCAAGAGATTTGTCGAAACCTATCTGAAAAATCTGCGCCAATGAAATTTTCACTTACCCATTGGGAATTCCAGCGATAACTGCTGGGTGTCGGCTTTTGTTTTACCTGAGCAGCTTCGTTTCCTAGATTCAGGTTTCGCACCAATTCCCATAATTGCACGCGTTTTGACTTCCCAAGAAACTTCATCCGTTTCCTTATAACGACTAAAAGGAAATTCTTCTGGCGGATGTTCGATTTTCCCTGCAATATGCTTAATAATCGCTCGCCCCACAGCTTCACCCAAGCCAACTGGAACAGCATTACCGATTTGCTTATATTTGTCGGCCATAGAGCCGCAAAAAATCCAGTCATCTGGGAATTGCTGAATGCGTGCATATTCCTGCACCGACAGCGGTCTATCCTCTACAGGGTGACATATATCTGTCGCTGGCATGGTGGGCGAAGTGACTAGCGTGCAGGAGGGCTTATGCCAGTCAAGCCTGCGTAAAAAACCTGTTTTTCCACCACCTGCATCCAGCGAACCACCGAGGGCCTCTCGGTGAAGTTCCGGGGGTAAGTGCTTCCAGTATTGGCCCGGGCCAAGCAGTCGATAAAAGCGCAAGCGCTCTTGAGGAAATTCAGCATGTTCACCCGCCTTCGGATCCATTCCTTCAAAAGCATCTTGAAGAGTTCTCCATTTTGGAAGACCAAATGCACCATCCTGCGCGTGCGTAGGTTGCAAGTGTGGTATTTTTTTTCCATCCCTCGAGCAAAGCAAAATGACACGCTCGCGCGACTGGGGAACGCCAAAATTTGCTGCGTTGTAGAGATTAAAAGAAACTCCATAGCCACCAGCACGCAACATTTCCAAGATGTGCATAAGGGCGCCACCTGCATGTTCCTCGGGGTTAGGAACCCAGTCTGCATCCCGCTGCGCGTGCGGTGTGTGTGCCATAGGAGCAGAAAGAAGGCCACGCACATTTTCAATAACAGCGAAACGAGGACGCATTTCTAGGATCAGATTGACATAGCGAATAAACGCATTGCCACGCTCATCATGAAAACCACGGCGAGCACCTGCCGTAGAGAAGGCTTGGCATGGAGGCCCTCCGAGCATGACATCGATATCATCGTCAGGCTTTAGCCCTGCGTAGTCGCGAATCTGATCGGCATCGTATTTCCAAATATCACCAATCAAGCCAATATCAGGTCGATTGGCAGTAATGGTTCGGCGGCAGGTTTTATCGAGTTCACAAGCGAGCAGGGGAAAAATTCCCGCCTTTTCCAGCCCAAGATCCAATCCCATCGCTCCAGAGAAGAACGAAAGAGCCTTGAGCGTTGGAAGTGGGCCAGGCATTCTGCGCCGATCCTCAATCGGCGGCGCTGCGCCATTTTCAAGATAGTGAGCAACAGCGGCTTCTGTCGTAAGCCAAAGCTTTCCAAGTTGGCGCCCTTCAATAGCTCCAGAGCGGAGCAGTGCTCTAATGCGCTGCTCTGAAACGCCGATTTTTTCTGCTGCGTCTTTGACAGATATCGCAAATGGTATTGATGTCATTTCGATCTCGAAACAAAATTAATACCAAATTTTAACACAAATGATCTAGAGCGACTTCAGCTCGCTACTCCGTCTTGTCAACTACACAAGAAAACTAACCCAAATAAGCTTGTAGCCCGGCAATCGCTTGCCATTCCTTGGCGGCCTGGGTTGCCTGCTGGGCGTGATGGCCAAGATATCTAGGATAGGTACTGAAATCCCAATTGGGTAGCAGCGATTCACGGTACCTCATTAATGGGCGAGCAGGGATGCACTGGCCTGAAGTGACAACCTTCACGCCCAGTGATATGCGCAAGGTGCAGAACCTTCTTACCTATAGTTGCAAAGGACTCCATAGAATTTGATGCTCTGATAACTCACTAAGAGAGACGAATGCCCCGGATCCTTACTCCACTACCCACCACATTGCTAGCGCTTGCACTGGCTGCCCCTCTATCAGGCACCGCCCAGACGGCCCCGGTGTTGCCCGCCGGTTTCAGCGTGCAAAACGTGGCCGTGCTGGCGGGCACCTGCGCCAACTGCCACGGGCCGCAAGGCCGCTCCACCGGCGGCATTCCCACCTTGCGCGGGCAAGATGCCAGCCATTTGCTGCAGCGCATGCAGGCCTTCAAGGCCAACCGCGCAGCGGATGCGACCATCATGAACCGGCTGATGCAGGGCTATGACGAATCACAAATCCAGGCGCTGGCCGCCTGGTTCAGCCAGGAGGTGCAGCCATGAGCTTGCAACGCCGTACCCTGTTGAGCAGCGCCCTGGCCGGGGCTGCCACCCTGGCACTGCCGTCCATCGTTCGTGCCCAGGCCGGCTCCGCCCATGTGGTGGTGATCGGTGGCGGCTTTGGCGGTGCCACCGCTGCGCGCTACCTGAAAGCACAAGCGCCCCAGGTGCGCGTGACGCTGGTCGAGCCGGCCGAGCGCTTTTACACCTGCCCCTTCTCCAACCTGTACCTGGCGGGCCTGCGCTCGTTCGAGAGCATCGGCCACGGCTACGACGGTCTGCGCAAAGCGGGCATCGGCGTGGTGCATGCCCGCGCCGAAGATGTCGATACCGCCGCCCGCAGCGTGCGCCTGTCCAGCGGGCAGACGCTGCGCTACGACAAACTGGTGCTCTCCCCCGGTGTAGACATGCGCTGGAATGCGCTGCAAGGCTACGACGAGGCCGCCGCCCACCTGGCCCCGCACGCCTGGAAGGCCGGCCCCCAAACCCAATTGCTGCGCCAGCAAATGGAGGCCATGGAAGACGGCGGCACCTTTGTGATGGTGATTCCGGCCAACCCTTTTCGCTGCCCGCCCGGCCCCTACGAACGGGCGGCGATGGTGGCGCACTACTTCAAGCAGCACAAACCCAAATCCAAAATTCTGCTGCTGGACAACAAGGATGCTTTCTCCAAGCAGGGCCTGTTCCTGCAAGGCTACAAAGCGCTGTACGGCGACATGATCGAATGGGTCAAGCAGTCTGACGATGGCCAGGTGGTGCGCGTCGATGCCCGCCAGCGCGTGGTGGAAACCGCCTTTGGCACCCAGCACAAAGCCGATGTGCTGAACGTGATTCCACCGCAGAAGGCCGGTTTCATTGCCGACCGCGCCGGGGTGACCGATGCCAGCGGCTGGGTGCCGATCAAGCCCGAGAGCTTTGAATCTGCCCAGGTGCCCCATGTGTATGTGCTGGGCGATGCGACGATTGCCGCACCCATGCCCAAGTCGGGCTTTGCCGCCAATACCCAGGGCAAGCTGGCCGCCGCCGCCATTGCAGCCGAGCTAACGGGCCAGCCGCTGCCCACCGCCTCGCTGGCCAACACCTGCTACAGCCTGGTGGGCACGCATTACGGCATCTCGGTCGCGGGCGTGTACCGGGCGCAAGACGGGAAGCTGCAAGAAGTGGCAGGCGGTGTCAGCCCCATGCAGGCCGATGCCGGGTTCCGCAAGGCTGAGGCCATCTATGGCGCGGCCTGGTACCAAGCAATCAGCACCGACATCTGGGGTGGCTAGGGATGGCTAAACCATGACGCTGCTGTGGGCCAGTTTTCTTTGGGGTGCCGCCTTTGGCTGCGCCGCCCGCTGGGGGCGCTTTTGCCTGCTGCGCGGCGTGCGCCAAGGCATGGGGCACGACCACAGCGAGCCACGCAGTCACGCCCCGGCGCTGCAAGCCTTTGCGCTGGCGCTGGCCGTGGCCCTGCTGGCCTCGCAAGGCTTGCAGTGGCTGGGTGTGATCGATTTGGGGCAGGCCCAGATCGTGCGGCCCAGTTTTTCCCCGCTGGGGGTGTTTCTGGGCGGGGTGATTTTTGCCCTGGGCATGGTGCTGGCCAATGCCTGCGGGGCCCGCTCGCTGGTGCTGCTGGCCGGGGGCAATCTGCGGGCGCTGGTCACCGTGGTGTTTCTGGCCTTGGGGGCGCAGGCCAGTGCCACCGGGGTGCTGGCACCGCTGCGCCAGTGGCTGCAAGGCGTGGCCCCGGTAACGCTGGAGCATGCCACAGCACCACAATATTTAATAGAAAAAAGCCTATCAGCGCTTACTGTGTATGCGCTGACAGCTATCATTCCTGCACTTCTGCTGGCGGCTTACGCTGTGCGCCACCCGGCTTTGCGCCGCCATCCTGCGCAGGCGCTGTCGGCCCTGGCGATTGGTGCTTTGGTAACGCTGGGCTGGTGGATCAGCGCCACCGTGCAGGTCGATCCGTTTGAGCCCGCCAAGCTGACCTCGCTAAGCTTCATCGCCCCCATGGCCGAGAGCCTGCTGTACCTGCAAGTGGCCGTGGGCCGGGCCTGGAGCCCGGCCTCGGCCATGGTGCTGGGCGTGCTGGCGGGGGCGGCAGTGACCGCCATAGCCACCGGCACGGCCCGCTGGGAAGGCTTTGACAGCCCGACCCAGCTGGCCAAAAGCGCCACGGGGGGCCTGCTGATGGGCTTTGGCGGCCTGTTGGCGGCGGGCTGCTCCATCGGCCAGGCGCTGACCGGTGTCACCACCCTGGCCTGGGCCACGCTGCCTGCCGTAGCGGGCATTGTGCTGGGTGCGTGGGCCGGCTTGGCGCTGATGGCCCGCCGCCGCTAAGAACGTGTTCACAATCTCCTCGCGGGTGTGCAGTCGCAGCCTCGGGCGGTCTGCGGCGTTGCAAATCCTCGCCATAGCTAGCGCTATGTCTGTGGTTTGCGCCTTGCAGCCCATCCCGATCCGCATCCCGCCCCCCTTCGCGTGGAGATCATGAACACGTTCTAAAGGCGCAGCACCGCAGGAGGCGCACCCTGGCCACGCCGAACCGCGCACCAGCACGCTTAGAATGCCCGGCTGACAGCTCTGCTTGTGCCGCGTTGCGGCCAAGAGGGGAATGCACTGCACGCAAGGACGATGCGCCACATCGCCCGACCCGACACCCCTTTGCACACCTTGTTGGCGCCAGCTTGGCGCCCATGCCCGCACGCACCGGCTTGTCGCCTGGAACAACCCATACCCCACTAAGGAAAAAGTATGACCATGCAACGCCGTCACTTTCTGATGACCCCTCCGGCCCTGGCACTGGGCGCGGCTGCGGCCCCCATCGCCACCCTGGCCGCTCCCACCATCATGACCCCGCAGTCGCGCATCCTGCCCCGCACGGGCAAGGGCCCGCGCATTGTGATCTGCGGCGGCGGCTGGGGCGGTATGACCGCCGCCCGGTATCTGCGCGAGCTGATTCCCGATTCCGACGTGGTGCTGCTGGAGCGCAACCCCACGTTCTGGTCCGGCCCCATGAGCAACAAGTGGCTGATCGACATCGTGAACACCGATTTTGTGAACCGCGACATGCTGCACCCGGCCAACAAATACGGCTACCAATTGCTGCAAACCGAAGTGACCGGCTTCGAGCGCGACAAAAAGCTGGTGCGCACGGCCCACGGCCTGATTGAGTACGACTACCTGATCCTGTCCGGCGGCATCCGCAACGATTACGAGGCCTGGTTTGGCAACGACCAAAAGGCCATCGACTACACGCGCAAGCACTTTCCCAACGCCTACATTCCCAACCAGGAAATGTTCGCGCTCAAGCAAAAGGTGAAGAACTTCAAGGGCGGCACCCTGGTCATGACCCTGCCGCCTCCGCCGCACCGCTGCCCGCCCTCGCCCTACGAGCGCGCCTGCCTGATTGCCTGGCACATCAAGAAAAACAAGATTCCGGGCAAGATCCTCATCCTTGACCCCAAGCCAAAAATCGCCCCCATCGGCGTGGGCTACAAGCAGGCGTTTGAAGAGCTGTACCCGGACATCATCACCCACGTGCCCAATGCCCGGGTGCAAGAGCTCGATCCGTTCAAGAAAAAGATCAAGACCGCCGCCGGTGAGTTTGACTTTGACGATGCCATCCTCATGCCCCCGCACCAGGCCGCCGAAATGGTCTGGGCGGCCGACCTGATCGGCAAAACCCCCGAGGGCAAGCCCACCGGCTGGGCCGACATGGACGTGCGCTACTTCACCGCCAAGGGCGATGACCGCGTGTACTTCGTCGGTGACCTGATGGGGGCCATCTCCGACCAGTTTGGCCACTACCCAAAGAGCGCCCACGTGGCCAACTACATTGGCCGCATCGTCGCCAAGAACATCGCCCAGCGCGTGGCCGGCCAAGAGGTCACCCCGCTGCTGCCCGACAACCTGTGCTACATGATGGTCAATGGCGACCCGCAGGAAGAAATCTCGGTCAAGTTCGAGTACGAAGTCGATCCCACCGGCAAGGTCATCCAGACGCAAATCGACATGGATGTGCGCACGCCCGATCTGGTCAAGGAAGACTTTGCCTGGATCAACAGCCGCTTCAGCGACTTCTTGGGCATCTAAGCCCTACCCAACATTGCAAACGACATGACACCTGCCTCCCCCCACCTTACCCGCCGCGTGGTGGTTGGTGCCGTTGCCACGCTGGCCCTGCCCAGCGTGGCGCTGGCCCAAACACCGCCCACCAATCCCCCCCTGGTGGGCCCGTTGGCCCCCGATCCAGTGGCCTTTAAACAAGCACTCAGCACATTCACCGGCAGCGCCACGCCCCAGGCCGAAGGGCTGCAGCTGGACATCCCCGTGCTGGCCGACAACCCCAGCGCCGTGCCCATCAAGGCCAAGGTGACCCTGCCCATCACCGAGCACGATTGGTGCGAAGAGCTGATCGTACTGGCCGAGCTCAACCCCATCCCGCTGGCCTGCCGCCTCCGCTTCACCGCCGAGACGGGCAGCGCCGAGGCGGCCGTGCGCATTCGCCTAAGCCAGTCCCAGGCCGTCCACGTCCTGGCCCGCATGAAAAGCGGCAAGCTACTGGCAGGCAAGCAAACCATCACTGTGGCCGCCAGCGGCTGCGGCATGTAAGGAGCCCACCCATGAGCATGAAGCAACCGCCCCGCGTCTGGGTCAGCAACGAAAACCCCCAGGCAGGCGACATTCTGCGTGTGCGCGCGCAAATCGAGCACCCCATGGAAACCGGGCTGCGCACCGACCCGGCCACGGGCCAGATCCGCCCGCGCCACATCCTGAACCACTTTGAAGCCAAGCTGGATGAGGCGCTGCTCTTTGTCTGGGACCCAGGCACCTCGATTGCCCAAAACCCCTACATCGAATTCACTTTCAAAGCCCGCCGCAGTGGCCGCTTGCAGCTGCTCTGGAGGGATGACCAGGGCGCCACCTTATCCGCCACCAAAACCATTACGGTCCGTTAGTTTCAGAGGAGCCTGCCGCATGCGCTTGCCCCCGCTTTTGCACCGCCGCCACCTTCTGCTGGCCAGCACCGCTGCCATCGCCCTGGCCGCCTGCGGCAAACGCCCGCCCCAGGCCCAGGCCTTGCCGGCCGAGGCCAGCGTGCTGGCCCTGGGCGACTCGCTCACCCAAGGGGTCGGTGCCAAGGCCGATGAGGCCTGGCCCAGCTTGCTGGCCGAACGCACCGGCTGGGACGTGATCAACGCCGGCATTTCGGGCGATACCAGCGCCCAGGCGTTGGAACGCCTGCCCGATTTGCTGCAGGAGCACGCCCCTGCCCTGGTGGTGGTCAGCATTGGCGGCAACGATTTTCTGCGCCAGATGAGCGCCGAGACCGCCCAAGCCAACATCCGCCGCATCTGCCAGCAGGCCAAGGACAGCGGTGCCCAGGTGCTGTTGGTGGCCGTGCCGCAATTTTCTTTGCTGGCCGCAGGCACGGGGCGCTTAAGCGACCACCCGCTGTACACCGCCCTGGCCAAAGAGCTGCAGCTGCCCCTGCTGGAAGGGGCCTGGGCCGAGGTGCTGTCCAACCCGGCGCTGCGCTCCGACCAAGTGCATGGCAATGCGGCCGGTTATGCCCTGTTTACCCAGCAGTTGTTTGATTTTGTACGCCAGCAGGGTTGGCACGGGTAATTTCCTTGCCTTTGCGGTGTGCCGCGCAAAACACGCTGCCATCCAAGAGTCCCCGCATACTGTCGCCTTGAATGGTCACCGTTTCGCCCTATACAGCCTATTGCTTACTCCCGCAGTGCCGAGTAAAAAATGACTTTCAGCGAACGCTTGTATTAAAAAAATTCCTCTGCTATGCATGTCCGCAATCGCCTTTTTGCCAATGGAACCCGTTGGCTGCTCATCACCGCTGCCCTGCTGGGCTGCGCCGGTGTCGGCTTGGCCGCTTACACCAGCCACGGCCTGGGCTTTATCACCGACCCTGTAGCACGAGAAGCCGCCCGCGCCACTTTGCAGCAGGCGGTGCAGCAGCAGTTGCTGCATGCCGTCGTGCTGCTGGCCCTGGGCGTTTGGGCGCGGCAAGGGGGCAGTCGCTGGCTGCACCTGGCCGCCCTGCTGCTCACCCTGGGGGTGCTGCTGTTCAGTGGGCTGATTTATCTGCGCATCTTCACCGGGGTGGAAGCCTTGCGCCCCTTGGTGCCCTGGGGCGGCACCAGCCTGATGCTGGGCTGGCTGGCGATTGGCGTGGCCGCGCTGGATGGTCGCCAAGTGCGTTAGTGCGTTAGTAGCCCGCGTTCTGAGAACGTGTTCATGATCTCGAATGAAGGTGTGGGGGATGCGGTTCGGGATGGGTTGCGAGGCGCAAACCACAGCAATAGCTTGGCTATTGCGAGGATTTGCAACGACGCAGACCGCCCGAAGCCGCGCCCGCACACCCATGAGGAGATCGTGAACACGTTCTGAGAAGACAGGCATAGCCGATTACGGTCAGCGCAGGAAAATTGTGGGAATCGTGCTCGATAGAATGATTTTGCGCACTTTTCCCCAACGCCCGCAGCGCAACGCGGTTCAAAACGGAAAGGTGTGTTTCGATACTATCTATTCAGGAGCATCCCCCATGCGCAAATCGTGGTTTAAACCCCTTTTGGCTACCGCAGTGACCGTATTTTCTTTTGGTGTTGCTAGTGTTGCCCAGGCACAGGCCCCGCTGAAAATGGCCTATGCCTTGTCCCAAACCTCGCACTATGGCGCAGGCGGTGATGCGTTTGCTAAATCCCTGGAGGCCTCCAGCCAGGGCAAATTCAAAGTCCAGCAATTTGCCAACAGCGCCCTGGGCGGCGAGCGCGAGGTGATTGAGGGCCTGCAACTGGGCACCATCGACCTGGCCATTTTGTCCACCGGTGCCACGCTCAACTTTGTGCCGCAAACCGGCGTGTTTGATGTGCCATTTCTGATGCGCGATCTGGCCCACGCCCGCAAGGTGCTCGATGGCCAAATCGGGCAGGCCATGCTGGCCGAGTTTTCCAAGCGCGGCCTGGTGGCCCTGGCTTGGGGTGAGCAAGGCTTTCGCCACCTGACCAACAGCAAGCGCCCAGTGGTCAGCGCCGCCGATGCCAAGGGCTTGAAAATCCGCACCACGGAAAACCAGGTCCACATCACCGCCTTCCGCCAGATTGGCATCTTGCCCACCCCCATGGCCTGGCCTGAGGTGGCCACCGCGCTGCAGCAAGGCACGATTGATGGGCAAGAAAACCCGCTGTCGGTGATTACCTCGGCCAAGTTGTCGCAGCTGCAAAAATACCTGTCGCTGACCGGCCACGTCTATGCCCCAGCGGTGATCATGGTCTCGCCCATGGTGTACGAAGGGCTGTCAGCGGCCGACAAAAAAGCCTTTAAAGAAGCGGGCATCCAGGCCGCCCAGGCCATGCGCAGCTTTGTCGATAACGTCGAGAAAAACGGCGTTGAACAACTCAAGAGCGAGGGCATGGAAGTGGTGACCAATGTGGACCGCAAGAGCTTTGAAGAGGCCGTCGCCCCGGTGTACCCCGAGTACGCGAAAAAGTTCGGCAAAGAGCTGCTCGACGGCATTAAAAACACCCAGTAAGCCTGCGCTGCTGAGCTAAAAAACCGGGCCGCAGCGCAAGCCAGCCCGGTTTTCTTGTTGGCGGGGCCGCCAATGGCCGCAATAGCCGCCATCCCCGCCGTAGAAAGGACAGACACATGACGTGGTTGCGCTGTGCGGATGCCGCACTGTTTAAATTGGTTTCCCTGCTGGCGCAGTTGTTTTTGCTGGCCGCTGTGCTGGTGGGCTTTTGGCAAGTGGTGACGCGCTTCATGCTGGAGTCGCCCGCCGACTGGAGCGAGATCACCACCCGCGCCCTGCTCATCTGGGCCGTGCTGTTGGGCGTGGCGCTGGCGTTTCGCCACGGGGCCATGCTGGGGGTGGATTTTTTGCGCACCCTGCTGGCCGCCCCGGCCCAGCGCGTGCTGGCCTGGGTGGTGGGGGTGATTTGCATGGGCTTTTTGGGCATGCTGGCCTGGGTGGGTGGGCAAATGGTTTGGCGCGTGCGCTTTCAAACGCTGCCCAGCCTGGAGATTTCCATCTCTTGGGTGTACCTGGCCATCCCCGTCGGGGCCAGCCTGGCCGCCATTGCCGTGCTGGCCCGCTTGCTCGACCGGGCGGCGGTTACCGAGCTGCGCAACGATGCCCAAGGCTAAGCACAAGGAAGCCCTGCCATGTCCCACGTGATGATTCTTTCAATGCTGGTGTTTTTCGGCCTGACGGTGCCCATTGCCATCTCCATTGGCCTGGCGGCCATGGGGGGCGTGGCCATTGCCGGGCTGCCCTGGCTGGTGATTGCCCAGCAAATGTATGCCGCGCTGGACAAATTCCCGCTGGCCGCCATCCCGTTCTTTATCCTGGCCGGTAATCTGATGGAGGCCGGTGGCATCTCCGAGCGGCTGGTGGACTTTGCCAAAAGCCTGGTCGGCGGCGTGCAAGGCGGGCTGGCTATGGCCTGCGTGATCACCTGCATGATTTTTGCCGCCGTGGCCGGCTCCAGCGTGGCCACCACCTTTGCGGTGGGGGCGATTTTGATTCCGGCCATGGTGCGCCATGGCTACCCGGCCCCGTTTGCCGCCTCGCTGCAAGCCACGGCGGCCGAGCTGGGGGTGATCATTCCGCCATCGATTCCCATGATCTTGTTCGCTGTCTCCACCGACACCTCGACCGGCGAGCTGTTCATCGCCGGGGTACTGCCCGGCATGCTGATTGCCACTGCACTGATGGCCTATGTCTGGTTCTACGCCCGCCGCCATGGCTATGGCCGGCAAGACGGGCAGCAGCGCCTGGCGGTGTGGCCATCGCTGCGCCGGGCGTGGCTGGCGTTGCTGATGCCGGTCATCATCCTGGGTGGTATTTACGGCGGGGTGTTCACCCCGACCGAGGCCTCCGTCGTGGCCGTGGTGTACGCCCTGGTGGTGGGCATGCTGGTGTACCGGCGCATCAGCGTGCGCGGCTTGTCGGTGACGCTGCACCGCTCGGCCATCTCCACGGCGGCCATCATGTTCATCATTGCCAATGCCGGGGTGTTCGGCTTTTTGCTCAACCGCGCCGGGGTGCCCGATGCCCTGGGCCACTGGCTGGCCGAAATTTTCACCAACCGCGCCAGTTTTTTACTCGGGGTGAACGCCGCCTTGTTTTTGATTGGCATGTTCATTGAAACTTCGGCCGCCATCGTGGTGCTGGCCCCTTTGCTGCTGCCGGTGGCGGTGGGCTTTGGGGTTGATCCGGTGCACTTTGGCGTGGTCATGGTCATCAACCTGGCCCTGGGCATGATTACCCCGCCCTTTGGCGTAAACCTGTTTGCCGCCGGTTCGATTGCCAAGCTGTCGCTGGAGCACCTGATTCGCCCGCTGCTGCCATTTGTGGCCGTGGTGCTGGCTTGCCTGATGGTGATTACCTATGTGCCGGACATCAGCCTGTGGCTGCGGGACGTGGTGTACCGTTAAAAATAGCACTTCCCGCTTGTATTTATTTGATTTTCAATTGATTAATCATTGAAAACAATAAAATACGTGCGGTAAGCGCTATCAATATTAATATGCTGCCAGGCTGGAGCGCCTGCCAGCCCCCTGGGCACCCGTTGCGGGTGCCCGGCCTGCTTAGCTGAAAAAGCGCTTCAACTTGTCCGTCCAGCTCTCGCCGGTGGGCGAGTGGCGCGAGCCGCCTTTTTTCAGCGACTCTTCCAGCTCGCGCATCAGCTTGCGCTGGTACTCGGTGAGCTTGACCGGCGTTTCCACCACGATGTGGCAGTACAAATCACCGGGATAGCTGGCCCGCACGCCCTTGATACCCTTGCCGCGCAGGCGAAACTGCTTGCCCGCCTGGGTGCCTTCGGGGATGTCAATGGCGGCTTTACCGGCCAGCGTGGGCACTTCGATTTCGCCGCCCAAAGCTGCGGTGATAAAACTCACCGGCACCTGGCAGTGCAGGTCGTCGCCATCGCGCTCGAAAATATCGTGCGGCTTGATGCGAATCTCAATGTACAGATCGCCCGCCGGGCCGCCATTGACCCCCGGCTCGCCATTGCCGCTGCTGCGAATGCGCATGCCGCTGTCGATACCGGCGGGAATTTTCACCTCCAGCGTTTTCTGCTTCTTGATCTTGCCCTGGCCATGGCAGCTGGTGCAGGGCTCGGGGATGATCTTGCCCGTGCCCCGGCAGTGCGGGCAGGTTTGCTGCACGCTGAAAAAGCCTTGGCGCATCTGCACCGAGCCATTGCCGCCGCAGGTGCCGCAGGTTTTGGGCTGGGTGCCGGGTTTGGCACCACTGCCGTGGCAGGTGTCGCAGGTGTCCCAGCTGGGGATGCGAATTTCGGTCGATTTGCCCTTGGCCGCCTCTTCCAGCGTGATTTCCATGGCGTACGACAGGTCGTTGCCCCGGTACATTTGCCGCCCGCCCCGGCCACCAGCGCCACGCTGGCCACCGAACATATCGCCAAAAATATCGCCAAAAGCTTCGGCAAAGCCGCCAAACCCTTCCGCGCCTGGGCCACCGCGCATATTCGGGTCCACGCCCGCGTGGCCGTACTGGTCGTAGGCCGCGCGTTTTTGGCTGTCGGAGAGCATTTCGTAGGCCTCTTTGACCTCTTTGAATTTCTCTTCCGCCTCTTTGGCTTTGTCCCCCTGGTTGCGGTCCGGGTGGTACTTCATGGCCAGCTTGCGGTAGGCCTTTTTAATTTCGTCGTCCGAGGCGGTTTTGGCTACACCCAGGATTTCGTAAAAATCGCGTTTAGACATTAATAAGCACCCAATAAAAAAGACAAACGCCGCGCAAGTCCTTTACCCAAAGAAAAAGGGGCAAAGGGCAGCGCGGCGGACAGCGGTCAGGTCTGCCGCTGCATGGGGGATTACTTCTTCACTTCCTTGACTTCGGCATCCACGATGTCGTCATCATGGGCCCCGGCCGCTGGCTGCTGGGGCTGGGCCGCGCCTTCGGCACCGGCAGCAGCGCCTCCGGCGGCAGCCGCTTCGGCCTGCGCCTGGGCATAGACTTTTTCGCCCAGCTTTTGGCTGGCCGTCATCAGCGCCGTGGTCTTGGCTTCGATGGCATCTTTGTCCTCGCCCTTCAGCGTTTCTTGCAGCTCTTTGATAGCGGCTTCAATGGCTTCTTTCTCGGCCGCTTCCAGCTTGTCGCCATGCTCACCCAGGCTCTTTTGCACGCTGTGCACCGCCGCCTCACCCTGGTTGCGGGCCTGAATCAGTTCCAGCTTTTTCTTGTCTTCGGCCGCGTTGATTTCTGCGTCCTTGACCATTTGCTGGATTTCTTCTTCCGACAGACCCGAGTTGGCCTTGATGGTGATCTTGTTTTCTTTGCCCGTGCCTTTGTCCTTGGCGCTGACGTGCAAGATGCCGTTGGCGTCGATGTCAAAAGCCACCTCGATCTGCGGCACACCACGCGGTGCGGCCGGGATGCCTTCCAGGTTGAACTCACCCAGGGCCTTGTTGCCCGAAGCCATCTCGCGCTCGCCTTGGAAGACCTTGATGGTCACGGCCGGCTGGTTATCGTCGGCCGTGGAGAAGGTCTGGGCAAACCGGGTCGGGATGGTGGTGTTCTTGGTGATCATCTTGGTCATGACACCGCCCAGGGTTTCAATACCCAGGGACAGCGGGGTCACGTCCAGCAGCAGCACGTCGGAGCGGTCACCGGCCAGCACCTGGCCTTGCACCGCAGCGCCCACAGCCACGGCTTCGTCGGGGTTCACGTCCTTACGCGGCTCACGGCCAAAGAACTCTTTGACCTTGTCCTGCACCTTGGGCATGCGGGTCATGCCACCCACCAAAATCACGTCCTGGATGTCGGACACGCTCAGGCCCGCATCCTTGATGGCGGTGCGGCAGGGCGCAATGGTGCGCTCGATCAGGTCATCGACCAGGCTTTCCAGCTTGGCGCGCGTGAGCTTCAGGTTCAAGTGCTTGGGGCCAGACGCATCGGCCGTGATGTAGGGCAGATTGATGTCGGTCTGGGTGGAGTTGGACAGCTCAATCTTGGCTTTTTCAGCGGCTTCCTTCAGGCGCTGCAGGGCCAGCACGTCCTTGGACAGGTCCACGCCTTGCTCTTTTTTGAACTCGCCAATGATGTAGTCGATGATGCGCTGGTCAAAGTCTTCACCGCCCAAAAAGGTGTCGCCATTGGTGGCCAGCACTTCAAACTGCTTTTCGCCGTCCACATCGGCAATTTCGATGATGGACACGTCAAACGTGCCGCCGCCCAAGTCGTACACGGCAATCTTGCGGTCGCCCTTGCCTGCTTTGTCCAGGCCAAAAGCCAGGGCCGCCGCGGTGGGTTCGTTGATGATGCGCTTAACTTCCAGGCCAGCGATGCGGCCAGCATCCTTGGTGGCTTGGCGCTGGGCATCGTTGAAGTAGGCGGGCACGGTGATCACGGCCTCGGTCACTTCTTCGCCCAGGAAGTCCTCGGCGGTTTTCTTCATTTTGCGCAGCACTTCAGCCGAAATTTGCGGAGGTGCCAGCTTTTGGTCGCGCACTTGCACCCAGGCATCGCCGTTGTCGGCCTTGATGATTTGGAAGGGGGCCAAGTCCAGGTCTTTCTGAACTTCTTTTTCGTCAAACTTGCGGCCAATCAAACGCTTAGACGCAAAGATGGTGTTGCGCGGGTTGGTCACGGCTTGGCGCTTGGCCGAAGCACCGACCAAAATTTCACCGTCTTCCTGGTAAGCGATGATCGACGGCGTGGTGCGGGCACCCTCGCTGTTTTCAATCACGCGGGTGGTGTTGCCTTCCATGATGGCCACGCAGCTGTTGGTGGTGCCCAGGTCGATACCGATAATTTTTGCCATTTTGAATAGCTCCAAAAAAAGAATGTTGGTTTAGTTGGCCTGTAACTAGGGCTTAACCCAGTAGTTTCAAGCCATTGAAAAAAAGAATAAGAACTTGGCCCTGACTGGCCAGGGCCGTTTATTGGTTTATTTACTTGGCGGCGGCCACCGTGACCAACGCCGGGCGCAGTACGCGGTCAAAAATCAGATAGCCTTTTTGCAGCACGGTGACAATGGTGTTGGCCTCTTGTTCGGCTGGCACCACGCTGATGGCTTGGTGTTGGTGCGGATCAAACTTATCCCCCACAGCCGGGTTGATGACCACCACCTTGTTGCGCTCCAGTGCCTGCAGCAATTGGCGCAAAGTGGCGGCACTGCCCTCATGCAGTTGCTCGGCGGTGGCATTTTGCAGGGCCAAAGCGGCATCCAGGCTATCGCACACTGGCAGCAGGCTTTCGGCAAAGCTTTCAATGCCAAATTTGCGCGCCTTGGCCACTTCTTCTTCGGAACGGCGGCGCATGTTTTCCGTATCGGCTTTGGCCCGCAAGAACTGGTCGGCCAAATCGGCATTTTTGGTTTTGAGCTCGGCCAACTCGGTCTGCAAGCGCTGCATTTCGTCGGCCATATGGCCTGCCATGGCGGCTTCCAGCTCTTCGGGGCTGGCATCGGCCGGGGCAGTAAAGAGGGGCGAGGTGGTTTGAGGATCGGTCATGGGATTTACAAAAACATCAAAAAAACAGGAAGGGCGAAAACCTTATCCGCCCAGCTAGGGGCCAACGCGCCAATTTCAAGAGCAGCTCAATAACTTCTGCGCATAAACGCAATCGGCGCTACAATCTTTGGCTTTGCCTTGCCCCACTGCTACTTTTTGGCGCAGCAGGGGGCTTTACCCAAAGGGAGTTGTTATGCGTCATTACGAAATCATTTTGTTGATCCACCCGGATCAAAGCGAACAGGTTCCAGCCATGCTGGAGCGCTACAAGGGCATGATCACCCAAGGTGGTGGCAAAGTGCACCGCGAAGAAGATTGGGGCCGCCGCCAACTGGCTTACCTGATCAACAAGCTGGCCAAAGCCCACTACATCTGCCTGAACATCGAAGCCGACCAGGCCGTGATGGCCGAGCTGGAGCACGCTTTCAAATTCAACGACGCTGTGCTGCGCAGCCTGATCGTGCAGAAGAAAAAGGCCGACACCGCCCCTTCTTCCATGATGAAAACCGTTGAGCGCGAAGAAGCCCGCAAAGCTTCCCAAGCCGCCGCCGCTGCTGAGCAAGCTTAAATTCCCGGTTCGTTTGGTCTGGAGGTGGAAAACCAGCTGGTACTGAGCGCCCAAATCCAAGCCTGCGCCCCCTTGCGTTTTACGCCAGCCGGTGTCGCCGCCTTGGATGTCCGACTAGAGCACGCTTCTGAACAAATCGAAGCGGGCAGTCCACGCAAAGTACACGCCAGCATCAAAGCCGTTGCCTTTGGCGACTTGGCCTACAAACTGGCACGGCAAGCGCCGCAAAGCTGCTGGCGGTTTCAAGGCTTTTTAGCCACGCCGCGCAACAGTAAAACGGTGGTTTTTCATATCCAGGATATGCAACAAAATTAATTTTCAAAGAGGTCCAGCAATGGCCACGTTCAAGAAATTCAACAAAGACAAGCGCCCCAAGCGCAACACCCAGTCGCTGCTGTTCAAGCGCAAGCGCTTCTGCCGTTTCACCGTTGCCGGTGTCGAAGAAATTGACTACAAAGATGTGGACACCCTGCGTGACTTCATCGCTGAAAACGGCAAGATCATTCCTGCCCGTTTGACCGGCACCCGCGCCATTTACCAGCGCCAGCTGAACACCGCCATCAAACGCGCCCGTGTTCTGGCCCTGCTGCCGTACACCGACCAGCACAAGATCTAAGGAGTCGCCCTCATGCAAATCATCCTGCTCGAAAAAGTGCTGAACCTGGGTAACCTGGGCGATATCGTCAAGGTCAAGGACGGCTACGCCCGCAACTTCCTGATCCCCACTGGCAAAGCCCGCCGCGCTACCGAAGCTGCCAAAGCAGAATTCGACGCCAAACGCGCTGAACTGGAAAAGCAAGCCGCTGAAAAGCTGGCTGCCGCCCAGGCCGAAGGCGAAAAGCTGAGCGGTCACACCGTCAAGCTGTCGCAAAAAGCCGGTGTCGATGGCCGCCTGTTTGGCTCCGTCACCAACGCCGATATCGCTGAAGCACTGACCAAAGCTGGCTTCACCGTGGTCAAAGCCCAAGTGCGCATGCCCAATGGCCCGATCAAAACCGTCTCGGCCACTGCTGTGGACGTGGCTTTGCACACCGATGTGGTGGTCGAAGTGAACGTGGAAGTGACCGGCGAACAAGCCTAAGCGGCAAACCCTTGCTGCCCCAAAAAGCCGCCTTATACAAGGCGGCTTTTTTGTGCGCAGCGTTCAGCGCGGCGGTGCGCTGCTGGATTGCGCCCCCAGCCAGGCTTGAAACACCGCCTGCAAACCATCCGCCTGGGCCCCACCCAGCGCGTGCAGCTGCGCCAAGGCGGCCACACTGGCCTCAAAGCTGGACAGCTGGTGCGCCTGCTGCGCTTTGCGAATGCGGTACTGGGAGGCGGGCAAATCAACCAACGGCAAACGCGGCAAGGCTTGCAGCAGCGGGTTCAGGTAGAGCATCTTGCGGCTTTTGCGCCATGTGCCATCAAGCACGACCAAACGCAACTGCTGCAGCTGAGCGGCCTGCACCCACAGCGCAGGCAAGGCCGGGGGCGCGTGCAGTGGCAATTGCGGATCGGGGGCACTGGGTGGATACAGCAAAACGCTGCGCTTATCGGCGGCAACCAACCACTGCGCCAGCTGGGCCGGGGCAAAGCACTCCCCCACTTCGAGTCGGCTGCCTAGCAGGCACAAATGCAGCAGCCGGGCGGTGTTTTTGGCGTGACCATGCTCCAAGGGGTGCTGCAAGATCAGCAACTCAACACCACAAGCCACCGGCTGCACCAAGGGACAAAAGCAATGGCTGCAAGGGCGCAGGCAGCGGGGGCAATTAAAACGTTTTTTCATAGCTGTAAGCGCTTGCTATATAAGGGTTAAAGCCTCTTTTAATTCGTATTTACAGCAGGGCGCACGGCTCGCGCTATGCTTGCGCCCTATTTTCCCCGGTTCTCGGGTGACCGATTTCCCTCTTTCTCCCTGACTACCTTTGCATCATGCCTGTGATTACCGCCCAGTTGGACATGGCCCAGCCCTTACACCCCGGCTGTGCCCGCTTGCAAGCCCAATTTGGCCCACCCGCCCAGGTATGGGTGGCCCATACCGCCGACGAGTTGCTGAGCGTATTGGCCCAGGTGGAGGCCGCCGCCCGGGCTGGTGCCTGGTGCCTGGGGGCCGTTGCCTACGAGGCTGCCGCCGCCTTGGAAGCCGATTTGCCCACCCAGCCCGCCACCACCGCGCTGGCCTGGTTTGCCCAGTTTGCCGCCCCGGTGCCGCAGACGGCCAGCGCACAGGCCTCCGCCTGGGCCACCCCCTTGCACTGGAATGCCGGACAGACATCCACGGCATTTGCCGCCACCTTGGCGCAAATTCATGCCGATATTGCCGCCGGGCGCTATTACCAGCTCAACCTCACCCAGACGTACCACGGCACCAGCCCCCACCCCATCGACCGCCACGCCTTGTTTGCCGCGCTGCAGCAGGCGCAGCCGGGCGGCTTCAGCATTTTTTTGGACATGGGGCAGGAGGCGCTGCTGTCGGTTTCCCCCGAATTATTTTTTGACTGGCACCAGCCCGCCCAGGGCAGCGGCAGCATTCTCACCCGCCCCATGAAAGGCACCGCCGCCCGGGGCACCACCCCGGCGCACGACGCGGCCCAGGCCGAGCACCTGCGCAGCAGCGCCAAAGAGCGGGCCGAGAACGTGATGATTGTCGATTTGCTGCGCAACGACCTGGGCCGCATCGCGCAAATCGGCAGCGTCAGCGTGCCCGCGCTGTTTGAGCTGCAGGCGCTGCCCAGCGTCTGGCAAATGACGTCTGACGTGCGGGCCCAACTGCCCCAGGGCACCGCGTTGAAAACGATTTTTCAGGCGCTGTTTCCCTGCGGCTCCATCACCGGTGCGCCCAAGCGCAGCAGCATGGCCGCCATTGCCGCGCTGGAGAGCGAAGCGCGCGGCTGGTATTGCGGCGCTGCAGGCGTGGTGCGCAGCGACGGCGCGGGCGGCGTGCGCGCCACCTTCAACGTGCCCATTCGCACGCTGGTGGTGCAAGGTGCCAGCACCGTGCGCTGCGGCATTGGCAGCGGCATCACCGCCGATGCCCAAGCCGCCAGCGAATGGCGCGAATGGGCCGCCAAACGGGCATTTTTTGAAAGGGTGAGCATGCCATTTGCCATTTTGGAAACCCTGGCGCTGGATGGCGGCCAGCTGCGCCACCACGACTTGCACCTGGAACGCATGGCCAGCGCCGCAGCGCATTTTGCCTATCCCTGGGATGGGCACGCCGCCCACAGCGCCCTGGCCCAACTGGCCCAGCAGCACCCGCACGGACTATGGCGCTGCCGCCTGCAACTGCACGCCAATGGGCAGGTAGAGGCGCAGGCCTTTGCCTGCCCGCCCGCGCCGGCGCACATCACCTTGCAGTGGGCCAGCGCAGCTTTGGCGCAAGCGCACAGCGAATTTGTGCGCTTTAAAACCACCCGCCGCGCCCATTACGAGGCGCTGGCCCCGGCCGCCGACAGCGGCATTTTTGACAGCGTGCTCTTTAACGAAGCGGGCGAAATCACCGAATGCACGCGCGGCAACATCGCCGCCCAACTGGCCGATGGCCGCTGGGTCACGCCGCCCCTGGCCTGCGGCCTGCTCCCCGGCATTGGCCGCGCTGTGGCGCTGCAGCAAGGGCGGGTGGTGGAGGCAGTGATTCGGCTGGAGGATGCGCCCCAGGTGCGGGCCTGGGCTTTTATCAACAGCCTGCGCGGCTGGATCCCGGCGCAGCTATCAAAACCGCACCCCTAGCCGCAGGTAGTACGCCGCTCCGTTAAAACCAAAGGGCGCGTATTGGGAATAAGCAATGGGTTTGCCCACGCCAATAATGGGGTCGGTGGTCTGACCCCACTGGCTTGGCCGGGTATTGAGTAGATTGGTGCCGCCCACGGTCAGCGTGGTGTTTTTGCTCAGGTGGTAGCTCAGCTGGGCATCCAGCGTCCACTGGGCGGCAAAGCCCACCTTGTCGCTCCCGTAGGTGCTGGCGTAGCTACCGAAGTAATTGAGGTTGAAGGTCAGGTCGTACTGCGCGGTGCTGTAGCGGCTCCACAGCTTGGCGCTGTGCCTGGGCTGGCCCGCTTCCAGGGTGACGCGCGCGTATGGATCCAGCACCAGATCGGTCATATCCACCCCCAGCACCGAAGGGGCCGCGTTCACGCCGGTAATGCGGGTGGCCGCGTAGCTGTAGGCCGCCCGCAAGTGCCAGCGCCGACCAGGGGCCAGGTCGTGCTGGTAGTCCAGGCGCAGATCGACACCGTGGGTGCGAGTGCGTACGGCGTTGGTGAAGTAAGTGGCACCCTCCACCCCGTACTGCTGCAAGATCGCCTGGGCTTGGGGGCTGAGCTGCGCCAGGCTCGATTTGGCAATGTAGCTGGTGGGCATGATGCGATCGTCAATCTCGGTGACAAAGCCATCCATGCTGGCCGTCAGCTGCGGGCTGGGTTGCCAGACCGTGCCAAAAGTCAGGTGCCGGGATTTTTCCGGCTTTAAATCCTGGGCCCCCAGAGCGCGGGCCACCGGGTGGCTGACCCCGTAGTGGCCGTACTGCAAGAGGGCGCTGCCGTCAAGCACCGTCGAGGTGGAGGTGAAGCCGGTCTGGGTCAGCGAAGGGGCGCGAAACCCGGTACTCAAGCCGCCGCGCAGCAGCCATTGGGGCGTGGGCTGATAGCGCACGGCCAGTTTGCCATTCAAGGTAGGGCCAAAGTCGCTGTAATGCTCGGCCCGCAGGGCACCCAACACAGTCCACTGAGGGTGCAGGGCGTACTTGGCATCCAGGTACACAGCATGGCTGTCGCGCTGGACGTGGGTGGCGTTGTCGGGGCTGAAGCCACCAAACCCCTGGGCCCCGGCGTACCAGGGTGAATCGGGCCCCAGGGTGTACGAGGCGGGCTCGCCCGCACGGATGCGGTAATCGGCACGGCGGTATTCGTAGCCCCCCGCCAGGCTGTGTGGGCCGAAGTTGTGCTGCACATCGGCGTTGAGGGTGTGCTGAACAAACGCCGTGCTGCCACTGTCAAACCGAGTGGGCGAGTCAGCGCCCAAAGAGCGGTTGAGCGAGTTGCGTACAAAAAACCGGTAGTCGTTCATGCCTGCGGTGTAGGCCAAGCTCCAGGGGCTGCCGCTGGCCAAAATGCCTTTGACCCCGAAGGAAGCGGACAAGTCCGTAATGCGCGGCGCAATCTGCGGCAAAAAGCCCTGGGGGTAGATGCTGGGCAGATTTTTATCGCTGTCGGCATCACGGAAAAACGCTCCGGCCCTGCTGTGGCGGCGGCTCAGATGGCCATGGCTGAACAGTGTGGTGTCGCCCTGCGGCAACTCGGCGTTCCAGGCCAGTTGGCCGTCTTGGGTATCGGCATCGCCAAAGTGCAGCCGAGTCTGCCCATCCGCATCAGGCCGGGCCCGGTTGCTGCTGCCCCGGTCGCGCAGCTCGGCAGTGATATTGAAAAAACCATCGCTCGCCAAGGCCGTGCTGTGAAACAGGCTGGCCTGGCGCTGAATGCCATCGCCCTGGGTGGTGCGGCCCCAGCCCAGCAGCGCCTGGTTGGTCTGGCCATAGCCTTTGAGCACGATGTTGATGATGCCGGCAATCGCATCCGAGCCGTATTGCGCTGCCGCGCCATCGCGCAGCACTTCCACCCGCTCCACCGCCAGCAGGGGGATGGTGTTCAAGTCCACGCTGGAGCTGCCTCGGCCAATCGTGCTGTTGGTGTGCAGCAGCGAGCTTTGGTGCAGCCGCTTGCCATTGACCAGCACCAGCACCTGGTCGGGGCTGAGGGAGCGCAGGGTAAACGGCGGGGCATGGTCAGTGCCATCCGCAATCGAGGGGCGGGGGTGGTTGAATCCGGGCACCAAAGCGGCCAGGGCGTAGGCCAGGCCCATTTCGCCCACGGACAGCAATTGCTCGGTGGTGTACACATCGGTGGGCACGATGGCGTGCAGGGCGGTATGCGCCCCATCGCGCGTGCCAACATCCGCTTGCAGGGGCACTTGAACACGCACCAGCTCCTCCAGCGGCAGGTCGTACAGGGTCTGGCCAGCGACAACGGGCTCGGCCTGGGCCCTAGGCAGGCCCAGTACAACCAGCGACAGGAGGCACAAAAATAGCTTCATGGCGAATCTTTTCGAAGCACCGTTGCAATCGACAACAGCGGGGCAGCAATGCGCAGTCCGGAGGTCAGGGCCGCGTCGTAATTAATTTTGATCTGGACGTTCTGCGCCACCCGGGTCATTTGGATGATGCCACCTTGCTCGGCAAAGCCTTTGGCATCGCTGACCGTCAAGATGTGGGCACGGTGCGCGTAGGCGATGGCCGCCTGACGCTCAGCGACCGTGGGCAGGGCGATAAACAGCAGATCGGGCGGTTGTGGGCCCAGTGCGGCCAAACTGTCGGCCTGGGTAATGCGCACGGGCCGCCCATGGATAAGCTTGTCGGCATACAGCGCCTGCAGCTGCTGGCCAAAGGGATTGGGGCCGACGACAGCCATCTCAAAAACCTCGCGCTGCGACCCTTCGAGCCATTGCACGTAACTGGCAAAACGCCCCAAAAAGACGGCTTGCAGCTGCAGCTGCGCTTCGTTGGCATAGGCTGCAGGGCTGGCACTGCACAGGCACATTGCCAACAGCACGCCGTGCCACCAGCGTCGCAGCGTGGTCAGGCCGAGCACTAGGCGGCCCCCTCGGTATGGGCAACTACCCGATTACGCCCCGCTTGCTTGGCGCAATAGAGGGCTTGATCAGCCGCTTCAACCAACTGCATCATGGCTTCAGGAGTGGTGATGCTGGCTTGTACTCCCAGGCTAACGGTAACGCGCAGGGTGGCCCCCTGGGGGGTGGTAAATACCTGCTCGGCAACTACCGTGCGGATGCGCTCGGCCACTTGCACCGCCGTGGGCACATCGGTATCGGCACAGAGCACCAAAAACTCCTCCCCGCCAAAACGGGCCGCAATGTCGTCAGTGCGAATGCTGGACTGCAGCCGCTGGGCCACTTGCTGCAAGATCAAGTCGCCCACCGGGTGGCCATAGGTGTCATTGACCTGCTTGAAGTGGTCCACATCCAGCAAGATCACGCCCAGCGGGGTTTGGTTGCGCTCGGACTGGGCGGCCAAGGTCTGCATGGTTTCAAGCGCAAAGCGGCGGTTGGCCAGGCCCGTCAAAGGGTCGGTGGTGGCCAGGTGGCTAAGCTTTTCATCGCGCACGCGCACCTCGCGCAGCATGGCGTTAAAGCCCTGGTAAAGCTCGCCGAATTCGTCGGTACGGTCGGTGTGCAGCGTGGTGCTGTAGTCCTTGCTGCTGCCGATGTGGCGCATGCCCTGCACCAGTTGCGTAATGGGTTGGGTGAAAATCAATTGCAAGCGCCAGGACAGCAGCAGCAGGCCGGTAAAAATCAACACGGTCACACCGATTTGCAGCACCATGTATCGCCGCATCTTGGTGTACATGGCCTGGTTATCGGACAGCACGGCCAAACGACCAACGGGACTGCCCTCTAACTCAATAGGGTAGATGACGTAGTGAAACTCCCGATCCATGTGCTGCTGCAGGGCCGAGGGCTGCAGCAGCAGTTTGTGCCAGCGCGTGGCACGGTCGGCCGAGATGCTGGCCGCCTAGTACTGGGCCAGCACGCTGCCGCGCTCATCCAGCGCCACGGCGTACTGAATGTGGGGGTCGGCCTGCAAGGAGTGCAAGATTTTCTGGGCGCTGTGGCTATCGCGAAAGGCCAGGGCAGCGCGCATGTTTTCGCTGGTCACGGCCGTCACCTGGCGCAAAGTGCGCAGCGAGGCCTGCTGCTCGGCCACAAAGGTGGTGTACAGCGCCACGCCCGAGGAGATGAGCAGCCCTACCCCCAAGCTGGCACCCAGTAGCACCAGAAGTTTGTAGCGGATGGAGAGTCGGTTGAACATCAGGTGGGACGATGCCGCCAGTTTGTTTCTAAATGCAGCACTATAGCGAAGCCGCAAGACCAAAGCGAGAGGCCAACCAGCGGCCCTGCACCGCTGCAGTGCCAAATGAAGGAGCGCCTAAAGAGGCACATCGCGCCCTTAGAACTCCAGGTTGTCAATCAAGCGCGTGCTGCCCAGCCGGGCTGCGCCCAGGGCGACCAGCGGGGTGTCGGCCAGTTGCTCTGCAGCCGGGCTTTGCAGGCTGTCGCGCAGGCGCACCGTCAGGTAGTCGGTCTGCCAGCCCAGGGCATTGAGGGCTTGGGTGGTTTGCGCCTCCAGCACCGGCAGGGGCTGCTGGCCTTGGCGGGCCGCTTGCGCCAGGCTGTGCAGGGCGGCGGACAGGGCGCGGGCTTGCTCCAGCTGCTCGGCGCTTAAGTAGCCGTTGCGTGAACTCAGGGCCAAACCGCCTTCAGCGCGGGCGATTTCGGCCCCGACGATGGTGATCGGCAACGCCAGCTGCTGCACCATGCGTTCAATGACCAGGCGCTGCTGGTAATCCTTTTTGCCAAACACCGCTGTGCCGCCGCCGGTGGTGCCAAAGACGGCGTTAAACAGCTTGAGCACCACGGTGCAGACCCCGGTGAAAAAGCCAGGGCGAAAGTGCCCTTCCAGAATGTCGGCCAGCGCCGGGTCGGGGTGGACGGTGAACGTCTGCGGCTGGGGGTACAGATCGCTTTCTTTGGGGGCGAAAACGATGTCGCAGCCTTGGGCTTCTAATTGCGCACAATCGGCCTGCAGCGTGCGTGGGTAGCTATCAAAATCTTCATGCGGTAAAAACTGCAGGCGATTGACAAAGATGCTGGCCACCAGCACTTCGCCAAGCGGTTTGGCTTGGCGCACCAGGGCCATGTGCCCCGCGTGCAAATTGCCCATGGTGGGCACAAAGGCGGGGCGGCCACGCCCAGCCAGGGCGCTGCGCAGATCGGCAATGGTATGAACGACTTGCATGATTCAATGGCAATAAAAAGCGTAAACAAAAAGCTTAAACAATGAGCTTGCTGCGCAGATGAATAAAGGGTTTCAGCCTTGATTGGCCTTGAAACGCTTTATTTCAAAGCGGTAACAGCTATTGATAAAGAGTAGATCAAGCGGTGATCAAGACGTGATTTACCAGGCGTGCAGCGTGTTGTCCGGAAAGCTTCCGTCCTTTACCGCGCGCACGTAAGCGGCCATGGCCTCTTTGATGCTGCCGGTCTCCTGCATGAAATTGCGCACAAATTTGGGCATCTTGCCCAGGTTCATGCCCAGCATGTCGTGCAGTACCAGCACCTGGCCGGCGGTGCCGTTGCCCGCGCCAATGCCGATGGTGTGGCAGTGCGTCAGCTCCTCGGTGAGGCGGGCCGACAGCTCGGCCGGCACCATCTCCAGCACCAGCATGGACGCGCCCATGTCTTGCAGCTGCAGCGCATGGCGGCGCAATTGGGCCGCGCCTTCATCGCCCCGGCCCTGCACGCGGTAGCCGCCCAGGGCATGCACGGTTTGCGGGGTCAGGCCCAGGTGGGCGCACACGGGGATGCCGCGCTCCACCAAAAAGCGCACGATCGGGGCGGTCCAGCCACCACCCTCCAGTTTGACCATGTGCGCCCCGGCCTGCATCAGCACCGTGGCGCTGCGCATGGCCTGTTCGGCCGATTCTTGGTAGCTGCCGTAGGGCAAGTCGGCCACCACCCAGGCGGTACCCTGAGCGCGGCGCAGTCCCCGGGCCACGCTGGCGGTGTGGTAGGCCATGGTCTCCAGGCTCACGCCCACGGTGCTGGGCAGGCCTTGGCAGACCATGCCCAGCGAATCGCCCACCAAAATCGTCTCCACCCCGGCCGCATCGGCCACGGCGGCAAAGGTGGCATCGTAGGCGGTGAGCATGGTGATTTTTTCCCCGGCTGCGCGCAGCTGCGCCAGGCGCGGCAGGCTGATGGGCTTGCGCTGGGGCAAGGGGGAGGCAGGCGGAATGGTGCCGTAAGGGGTGCCAGCAGCGGCGGTGTCAGCGGACATGGGAAAGTTCTCTCTTGGAGGGGCTGCAAAAAGAAAAGCCGCAAGTCTATGCCCATGCACCGCCTTGTGCCAACACGGGTGTGGATTGGCACCTGGCCCACACCGTGCTGGGCATTGTCCGCAAGGGCCATACCTTTTTGGAATACCGCTATGCTTGGCGCCCTTCAAGCCCCCCTTGAAACCCCCCTTTCGAGACAACGCAACGTGGGTTTCCCCATCCACCTACCCTGTATGACTTTTGACAACATTGCTGCCCAGGCACAAGACGATGTGCGCCGCGCCTTGGCCGAAGACGTGGGCAGCGGCGACCTGACCGCCGCCCTGGTGCCCGCCAACCAACGCATCCGCGCCCACATTCTGGCGCGCGAAGCGGCGGTGATTTGTGGTGCTCCCTGGGCCGAAGCCGCGCTGCGGGCGCTGGACCCCCAGGTGCAATTGACCTGGCATGTGGCCGAGGGCCAGCGCTGCGCCCCCGACCAGGTGGTGCTGGAGATCGAGGGCGATGCCCGCGCCCTGCTCACGGCCGAACGCACGGCGCTGAACTTTTTGCAACTGCTCTCGGGCGTGGCCAGCAAAACGGCCGAATATGTCGATGCCGTACAAGGCACCAAGGCGGCGATTGTGGATACGCGCAAAACCCTGCCCGGCCTGCGCATCGCGCAAAAGTACGCCGTCAAAATCGGCGGCGGGGTAAACCACCGCATTGGCCTGTACGACGCGGTGCTGATCAAAGAAAACCACATTGCCGCCGCCGGTGGCATTGCCCCGGTGCTGCGCGAAGCGGAAAAAGTCGCCGGTCAGGC
The DNA here is from genome assembly GCF_042654745.1 of Comamonas denitrificans. Lineage (NCBI taxonomy): Bacteria > Pseudomonadati > Pseudomonadota > Betaproteobacteria > Burkholderiales > Comamonadaceae > Comamonas > Comamonas denitrificans. The sequence goes on along the minus strand of NZ_JBHSEY010000010.1, from coordinate 218,385 downwards.
CCGTTTTATTGAAATTGAAGTCGAAACCCTGGCCCAGCTGCACGAGGCGCTGGAGGCGGGGGCCAAGATGGTGCTGCTGGACAATATGCCCCTGGCCGACTTGCGCCAGGCCGTCGCCATCAACGCCGGGCGGGCGATTTTGGAAATCTCCGGCGGTGTCACGTTTGAAAGCTTGCGCGCCTTGGCTGAGACCGGGGTCGATCGCATCTCCATTGGCGTTTTGACCAAGGATGTCAAAGCCACCGACTTTTCCATGCGCATGCAGGAGCTGTAATGACCAAAGCTGTGAATGTTATTGACGTTGAATACGAGCAACCCGAGCAAGAAGGCGCTGTTTGCGCCACCAAATACGCCTGGGCGCGCGTGCCGCCTGAGCCCAGCCAGGCCGAGCGCGGGGCGCTGAAAGACAAAATCCGCCGCCTGCTGAAAGAGAAAAACGCCGTCATGGTGTCGCACTACTACGTGCATCCCGATTTGCAGGACTTGGCCGAAGAAACCGGCGGCATCGTCAGCGACAGCCTAGAGATGGCCCGCTTTGGCCGCGACCACGCGGCGCAAACCTTGGTGGTCAGCGGCGTGCGCTTTATGGGCGAGACGGCCAAAATCCTCTCGCCCGAAAAAACCGTGCTCATGCCCGACCTGGATGCCACCTGCTCGCTCGATTTGGGTTGCCCGGTGGATGAATTCAGTGCTTTTTGCGACCAGCACCCCGATCGCACCGTGGTGGTGTACGCCAACACCAGCGCCGCCGTCAAAGCGCGGGCCGATTGGCTGGTCACCTCCAGCTGCGCCCTGGAGATCGTCAGCGCCCTCAAAGACAAGGGCCACAAAATCCTTTGGGCCCCCGATCGCCATCTGGGTGGCTACATCCAGCAGCAAACCGGCGCGGACATGCTGTTTTGGAACGGGGCCTGCATCGTCCACGATGAATTCAAGGCGCTGGAGCTGGAGCTGCTGAAAAAAGAGCACCCACACGCCAAAATCCTTGTCCACCCGGAAAGCCCGGCCGAAGTCGTCGCCCTGGCCGATGCCGTGGGCTCGACCAGCGCCATCTTGAAAGCCGCGCAAACCCTGGATGCCAGCGAATTTATCGTTGCCACCGACAAGGGCATGATGCACAAGCTGCGCCAGCTCAACCCCGGCAAAACCTTCTACGAAGCGCCCACCGCCGGCAACAGCGCCACCTGCAAAAGCTGCGCCCACTGCCCCTGGATGGCCATGAACGGCCTGGCCGGCGTGGCCCATGTACTGGAGACGGGGGCCAATGCCGTCCACGTTGATCCGGCCCTGATCCCCCGTGCCCGCCTGCCCATTGACCGCATGCTGGCATTTACCGCCGGGCTGAAAAACGGCCAATCCCCTGGGGCCTTGGTGCCGCATTTTGGCGCGGCATGAGGCCACTTCAGGCACCAAATAAGCGCGGTTAGCTATCAAAAATAACAAAAGGCAAGGTGGATACCTTGCCTTTTTTAATGGCTGCTAGCGCTCAATCTACAAGATTTTTACTATGTTTTAGCAGTGAAAGCCTTGTTTTATAAGCGCAAGCAGCTCCTTTATTGTTCATAGGCCACCTGGTTGCGGCCCTGTGTCTTGGCCAGGTACAGCTGGGCATCAGCCTGCGCTTGCAGGGCCTGGGCGCTGCTGGTCTGCGGCCCCAGGGTGGCAACGCCGATGCTGGCCGTCACGTGCCCATAGGGGGATTGGGCGTGGGCCAGGCCCAGGGCAGCCACGGCAGCGCGAATGGCCTCGGCAATCTGCACGGCCTGGGCCAGCGGGGTATCGGGCAGCAGGCAGACAAACTCTTCCCCGCCGTAGCGGGCCGCCAGATCGCTGGCCCGGGCAGCGTGCTGCTGCAAGACCTGGGCCACCGCACACAGGTAGTCGTCCCCCGTGGCATGGCCGTAGTGGTCATTCACGGCTTTGAAAAAATCCAAGTCCAGCATCAGCAGGCTCAACGGGCTGCCGCTGCGCTGGCTGCGGGCGTACTCTTGCGCCAGCACCTGGTCGTACCGGCGGCGGTTGGCCAGATGGGTCAGGGCATCGGTTTGGCTAACGCGCTCCAGCTGCGCATTGACGGCTTGCAAGGCGTGCTGTTGGGTGCGGATTTGTTGGTTGCTGCGCGCCAGTTGGCGAGTCAGGCGGCTGTAATAGCGCAACGCCAACAAGGCCACTATGGCAAGCAAGGCCGCACCGATGCTGGCCGCCTGCCATGCGCTGCGTTGCTGGCGCTGGGCCAAATAGCGCTCAATGAGCTGGTGCTCGCCTTGCGCATGGGCTTGCAGCGAGGCGCTGGTGTCCAGTGCCTGCACATAGCGGCCCATCACCTGGGCCAGGGTGCGGTGCGCGTCACTTTGCCCCAGGTAAAAGCCATAGCTGCGCGGGTATTCTTTGAGCGCATGGATGATCTCCAGGTCAAACAGCTCGTAGTGGTAGCGCTGCTCCTGATAAAAATCGCGGCTAAAGACGGCAATGTCAATCTGCCCATCGCGCAGGGCATCAAACAAACCACCCGCCGAAAACGACTCGCGAAAGCGCAGCAGCTGCGGGATGCTTTGCTGCAAGATCGGCTCCAGCGCCACACCAGCGACCACCCCCACCCGGTAGCGGGCCAAGTCTGCGGTACTCGCCACCTCCTGCATTTGCCCTTTGCGGGCAATGGCCACGTAGTGGCTTTGGTACAGCGGCGCGGTGAAATGCCCGCGCTGGCTGCGCTCGGGCGTGGGACTGAGGGGCAAGAAAATATCGGCCTGTCCGTTTTGCACCAGGGCTATTTTTTCCAGCACTTTGAGATGCTGGGCGCTTTCGATATGAAAGCGCAGCCCCAATTGCGCACTGATAAAGCACAGGGCATCAATGCCCAAGCCGCTGTAGCGGTCATGGGCCTGGTCGTACAGGGCCAAAGGCGGGGTGCCCACGGCAACCACGCGCAGCGGCTGGGGCAGTTGCTGCAACGCGGCCTGCTCCTGCGCCGTGACGACCACGGGCTGGCGCAGCTGCACCCGCGCCGGCTGCGGGCACTCGGTGGCGGCGTGGGCACAGGCGCAGCACAGCCCCAGGGCTGGCAGCCACCGACGCATAAGCAAAAAAATAAACAACCCCTGCGTATCAAAGCATTTGCGTGGGCACTTTGTGGCGCAGCTCGACCTGCTGGTTTTTTTCGTTCACAAACACCAGTTGGGGCTGGTGGCTGGCCACTTTTTCTTCGGCCACCTGGGCAAAGCTGGCAATGATGAGCAAATCGCCCGTGCAGGCACGGCGGGCGGCCGAGCCGTTCACCGAGATCATGCCGCTGCCGCGCTCGCCCTTGATGGCATAGGTGACAAAGCGCTCGCCGTTATCAACGTTCCAGATGTGAATCTGTTCGTTTTCCATGATGTTGGCGGCATCCATCAGGTCTTCGTCAATGGCGCACGAGCCTTCGTAGTGCAGCTCGCAGTGCGTGGTTTTGACGCGGTGGATTTTCGATTTGAGCAGGGTGCGGTACATGGTGTCTCTCGTAAAAAACGCGAAGTCTATGCAGGTTTTCACGAATTTGTCACATACCGTCCGTGTAATAGCCGCAGCCTCCGGGCTATTGCATAGATAGCTATTTCATTAAACCAATACCGTAGTGAAGACTGTATGAAAACCACACTTTTTGCCCTTGCTGCCCTCACCGCCACCGGCGGCGCTTTGGCCCAAAGCTCCAGCGTTACCCTTTTTGGGGTGGTGGATGCCTCTGTCGCCCATGTTTCTACCAAGGATGGCTCTGTCACCGGCCTGGCCAATAGTGGCAACGCCAGCAGCCGCCTCGGGTTTCGCGGTGTGGAAGACCTGGGCAACGGTCTGAAAGCCAGTTTCTGGCTGGAAGGGGGCATCAACGTGGACGATGGGGGCTCGGGCTTCAAGTTCGACCGCCGCTCCACCATCGGCCTGCTGGGCAACTTCGGCGAAGTGCGCCTGGGCCGCGACAAAACCCCCACTTACCAAAACCTGGAAACCTTCCACGCCTTTGGCGATTGGGGCATGGGCGCAATCAATGGGCACAACCTGATCAGCAGCTCCGCCGCCGGCACCATCGAGGGGAGCAACCCCAAGCGCTACTCCAACAGCATCAGCTACCTGCTGCCCAAAATGAACGGTTTCTACGGCCAGGCCAGCTATGCTTTTGGCGAAAAAGTCAAGGGCAATAGCAACAGCCTGTCCAGCAGCATGGGGGTGCGCCTGGGCTATGGCAACGGCCCGCTGAACGTGGCGCTGGGCTACGACACCACCAAGGGCGGCACCGCGGCCGACACCATCAACTACAAGACTTTCAACCTGGGCGCGTCCTACAACTTCGGCATGCTCACACCCATGGTGCTGATTGCCTCAGAGCGCGGCAACAACCAGCGCGTCGATTTGTACAGCGTGGGCGTGAAAGCGCCCGTCGGCCCGGGCGAAGTGCGGGCCGCCGTGTCTTGGTACAAAGACAAAAAGCGCAACGAGCGCGACTCGGTGCGCCTGGCCCTGGGCTATGGCTACAAACTGTCCAAACGCACCGAGCTGTACGCCACCGTGGCCCACATGAGCAACGACGACAACGCCACCCGCAAGCTGGGCACCTCCCTGACGCACACCGTGGCAGCGGGCAAAAACGCCACCGGTTACGAGCTGGGCCTGCGCCACAACTTCTAACCCCCTCATCGCGGCGCTGGGTGCCGCAACGCTTTTATTCCTTTTGACAGAGGAGGCGGCTGCGAAATATTTTTCGCAGCCGTTTTTTTGGTGGTTTTGCGGTATCGGGGTTGCGCTTGCGTGCAGGGAGTGAGTAGGCGCTGGAGTACTGCATCAGATCCGCGAAAGGATTGCTGGGTTTAGTAGTTGGCACCTTTCGGCCAGAAGCAGCCTTTCGAACATTGCTCGTCAAGAGCGATATCAAAATTTTTAGGCTTGTCTAAAAACTACGACAACGAATTTTGCTATTGAGTTGTTTACTCATACAGTATTAGACGAACCAGACATGCACATCGCTTGTCTTCTAAATCTAGTGGAATAGCTATAAATGGCCGCCTCGACCTTTAAAACCAACCCCATCGACCTAATCGAGCTGCTTGAAGATTGCCACCGCGGCAAGCTGCAACTCCCGGACTTTCAACGTAGCTGGGTATGGGACGAAGATCGCATTAAAAGCCTGATTGCATCAATCTCACGTTCTTTTCCAGTCGGTGCGCTAATGGCGCTGGACACAGGCGGTGACGTGAACTTTAAACCGCGTCCGGTGGAAGGTGCCCCGGTCGAAGCAAAGAACGCGACACCGCAATCCTTGCTTCTGGACGGTCAGCAGCGCATGACCTCGCTTTATCAGGTGACGCTGCGCAACAAGGTGGTCGAGACGGTCACACCAAAAAACAAGAAGGTAAAACGTTGGTTCTACATCGATATCCGCAAGGCGCTGGACCCGATGATTGACCGGGAGGAGGCAATCGTTGGCGTGCCAGAGGACAAGATCATACGCACTGACTTCGGCCGCGACGTGAGTCTGGATCTATCTGCTCCCACCAAAGAGTACGCTGCTCTGATGTATCCGCTGACTCAAGTCTTCGACTGGGATCGCTGGCAGGACGGCTTCGATCAGCATTGGCGTGGCAACGAGCATGAAGGAGTGCGCGACACCTTCCGCGCCTTCAAACGCCAGGTGCTGGAGAACTTCAAGTCCTACCGCGTACCGGTAATTTCACTGGACCGCGCTACGTCCAAGGAGGCGGTGTGCGTAGTGTTCGAGAAGGTAAATACGGGCGGCAAAGCGCTGGACGCCTTTGAACTGGTCACGGCGATGTATGCAGCAGAGGGGCACGAGCTGCGCAAGGACTGGTATGGCAACGACGAGCACAAGGGCCGGCACCGACGCTTCGTGGACACGATGCGCCCGGCCGATTCCCAGGCAGGGATTATCGCTAATGTGAGCAATACGGACTTCTTGCAGGCGATCTCGCTGTTCTACACGCGTGACCGCCGACGAGATGCGGAACGCGCTGGCAAATCAGGCAAAGAACTTCCGGCCGTGATCGGCAATCGCCAAGCGCTGCTAAACCTGCCGCTGTCAGCATACAAGCAGTACGAAAAGCAGGTGGAGCATGGCTTCGTACAAGCGGCGAAGTTCCTGCACATGCAGCACATCTATCGCATCTTTGATCTGCCCTATCAGTCGCAGATCGTGCCGCTTGCAGCGATCCTCGCGGACATCGGCGAGGCATGGGAGCATGAGGCTAACCGTGCCAAGCTGGTTCGATGGTATTGGAATGGCGTGTTTGGTGAACTATATGGTTCGGCGGTTGAGTCTCGCATCGCCCGCGATTTTATGGAGGTGCCGCGATGGTTACAGGGTGGGCTGGAACCTTCCACAGTGACTGAAGTAATATTCCGCGCCGATCGCCTGAAGACTATGCGTATGCGCCTGTCTGCCGCCTACAAGGGCGTGAACGCACTGCTGATGAAAGAAGGCGCACAGGATTTCCGATCCGGGCAGAAGTTCGACCATACGGTGTTTTTCGGCGAGAACGTCGACATCCACCACATCTTCCCGCAGGACTGGTGCAAGAAGCAGGGAATCAAGCCTGCGATATACGACTCCATCATCAACAAGACACCTCTGTCATTTCGTACCAACCGCATTATCGGCGGCGTAGCACCTTCCGAATACCTGACTAAGTTGGAGAAGGGCGATAAGCAGACCCCGGCTATTGAGCGGAATAGATTGGACGAATACCTTCGCACACACCTGATCGACCCAACCATCTTGCGTAGCGATGACTTCGAAACCTTCATGAGAGATCGGCAGAGGCAACTGCTTGAGCTGATCGAAAAAGCGACAGGCAAGGCTGCTTACACAGGAGATGTGTCAGAAGATGGTGTAGATGTAGGGGGTGATGCAGATATGGTGGAAGCCGAGATGGTGATCACATCTTGACCGACAAGAATATCTAACCCAAGCGTTAAAAATTTGGCTGTCTGCTTTGGGTCGCTAACGGTCATAACTCCACAGTCCGATTTGACCGTTTACCCATCTCCACCACCCCACTCCCACTACTTCACCGGCGGCACCAAAATCGTCGAGGCCGCCGGGGCGGCCAGATCGGGCCAGTCGCGGCTGAAGTGCAGGCCGCGGCTTTCGTGGCGCATTTGGGCGCTGCGCACGATCAGCTCGGCCACTTGCACCAAGTTGCGCAGCTCCAGCAGGTCGCGCGTGACGTGGAAGTTGGCGTAGAACTCTTGGATTTCGCTTTGCAGCAGGGCGATGCGGTGGGCGGCCCGCTCCAGCCGCTTGTTGGTGCGCACTATGCCCACGTAGTCCCACATGAAGCGGCGCAATTCGTCCCAGTTGTGCGAGATGACCACGGCCTCGTCGGCATCGGTGACGCGGCTGTCGTCCCACATGGGCAGTGCGGGGCGGTCGGTGATGGGGGTTTCTTGGATGTGCTTGGCAGCGGCACGGGCAAACACCATGCATTCGAGCAGTGAGTTGCTGGCCAGGCGGTTGGCCCCGTGCAGGCCGGTGCAGGCGGTTTCGCCAATGGCGTACAGGTTGGCAATGTCGGTGCGCCCGCCCAGGTCGGTCAGCACGCCGCCGCAGGTGTAGTGGGCAGCGGGGACGACGGGGATGGGCTCCTGGGTGATGTCGATGCCCAGCTCGGCGCACCGCGCCAGGATGTTGGGAAAGTGCTCTTGCAAAAATTGCGGGCTTTGGTGCGAGATGTCCAGGTGCACACAATCGAGGCCGTGCTTTTTCATCTCAAAGTCAATGGCGCGGGCCACGATGTCGCGCGGGGCCAGCTCTTCGCGTGCGTCATGCTGGGGCATGAAGCGGCTGCCCCCAACGTGCGGCGGGTGCTTGAGCTGCCCGCCCTCGCCGCGCACGGCTTCGCTGATTAAAAAAGATTTTTCATTGGGGTGGTACAGGCAGGTGGGGTGAAACTGGATGAACTCCAGGTTCGCCACCCGGCACCCGGCCCGCCACGCGGCGGCGATGCCATCGCCCGTGGCGGTGTCGGGGTTGGTGGTGTAGAGGTACACCTTGCCCGCTCCGCCGGTGGCCAAGATGGTGTGCGGGGCGCGGAAGGTGATGACTTCGTCGGTGGCCCCGTCCAGCGCATACAGGCCCAGGCAGCGCTGTGGGCCGGGCAAGCCCAGTTTGCGGCTGGTGATCAGATCGACTAGGGTGTGCTGCTCCAGCAGGGTGATGTTGGGCATTTGGCGCACATGGGCAATCAGTGTTTGCTGCACGGCCGCGCCGGTGGCATCGGTAGCATGCACGATGCGCCGGGCGCTGTGGCCGCCTTCGCGCGTCAGGTGCAAGCAGCCGTCTTCCTGAGAAAAAGGCACGCCTAATTGTTGTAGCCAGGCAATGGTGTCGGGGGCGTTTTCGACCACATAGCGGGTAGAGGCCAGGTCGCACAGGCCAGCGCCTGCGGTCAGGGTGTCTTGCACGTGGGCATCAAAGCTGTCGTCCTCGGCCAGCACAGCGGCAATGCCACCCTGGGCCCAGCCGCTGGAGCCGTCTTGCAACTGGCGCTTGGTAATCACTGCCACGCGGTGTGTGGGGGCCAGCTGCAGGGCGGCGGTCAAGCCGGCCAAACCGCTGCCGACAATCAGAACGTCAAAGTCTTGGGTGGTGGTGTGTGTCATGGCTACTTTCAGTGGCTCGCCATGACCCGCGTGGGTCTGGCGGGGGGTGTTAGTTTGCTTCGACCGTTTTAAGCGCCTGCACAGGCAGGGCCGAGGAATAGGTCAAACGCAGGTAAATGGGGGCAAAGGCTTCGGCCTGGGTAATTTCCAACAAACTTTCTTTGGCCAGCTCTAGCAGGGCGATAAAGGTGACGACCAGGACGGCGCTGCCTTGCTCTGGCGCAAAAACGGCTTCAAACGGGACAAAGCGCTGGCCTTGCAGTTGTTTGAGCACACGGCTCATGTACTCGCGCACCGACAGCGCCTCGCGCGAAATGTGGTGGTGCTGCACCAGCTTGGCGCGGCGCACGATGTCGCGCCAGGCGGCTTGCAGCTCGGCAACGTCCACGTCAGGAAAGCGCTGCGGCAAGCTTTGCTCAATCAGCACCTGGGCCTGCACAAAATCGCGGCCATGGTGGGGCAAGGCGTTGATTTGCTGGGCGGCCAGTTTCATCTTTTCGTATTCGAGCAGGCGGCGCACCAGCTCGGCGCGGGGGTCGGCGGCTTCGTCCTCACCCTCTTTGGCCTTGGGCGGCAGCAGCATGCGCGATTTGATTTCAATCAGCATGGCGGCCATGAGCAGGTATTCGGCGGCCAGCTCCAGATTGCGGCTGCGGATTTCTTCCACATAGCCCAGGTACTGGTCGGTCACCTGCACCAGCGGAATGTCCAAGATGTTGAAGTTTTGCTTGCGGATCAAATACAGCAGCAAATCTAGCGGCCCCTCAAAGGCTTCCAAAAACACTTCCAGCGCATCGGGGGGGATGTACAGGTCGTGTGGAATCTTGAACAGCGGCTGCCCGTACAGACGCGCCAAAGCCACCTGGTCGGTCAGAGCAGGTGGCGCGGTGTCGGCTAAGGGAGCAATATCAGCCGCAAGCGGGCTGACGGCATCCATCACGGTCGGCAGAGGCGATGGGCAAAGGCGGCGGCAGCAAGGCCCGCTTTAGATGGGGGTGGTGCGCTTGCCCGCCGGGGTGTAGGAGTAGTACACGTAGGCCTTTTGCGCCACTTTGCCGGCGCGGTAGTCTTGCCAAACGTCGGCATCCACCTCTTTGTCCCACAGCAGGCTGCGGCCTTGCTGTTGCTGGGCATCGAGCTGGGGCTTGTCTTTTTTCAGCTGTTCAATGAAGTTGGTCGCTTCCGACGTGTAGTGGGGGCGGGCAAAAATAGACATGGCGAGGGCTTTCGCGGCAGTTGGACAAAAGGGCCGATTCTAAGGCGCAATCTTGCATTGGACGGCCTGGGCCAGCGCCTGCAGCCCCAACGCGCCGCCCGCGCTCACCGATTGCGCCAGAACATGAATTTGAGCAGCTGGTAGGCCCGCTTGCCATACGGCGGCATGAGCAGGTCCACCGTGCGCCAGCGGCTTTGCTGGAAGACGGGGCGCAGTTTGGAAAACGTTAAAAAACCTTCATAGCCGTGGTAGTGGCCCATGCCGCTGTGGCCCACGCCACCAAACGGCAGATTGTGCAGGCCCGTGTGGATCAAGCTGTCGTTGATGCTGACACCGCCCGAGAGGGTGTGGTGCAGGTAAAAATCCTGCACCGCCTTGTCATGGCTGTAGATGTACAGCGCCAGCGGGTGCTGGCGGGCGTTGATGTACTGCACAACCTCCTCGTGGCTGCGGTAGGTCAAGATGGGCAGGATGGGGCCAAAAATTTCGCGCTGCAGCACCTGCATGGCGGGGGTGGCGTTCAGCACCAGAACGGGCGGCAAAATGCGCCGTGCAGCATCGCCCGCTTGGCCTGGCAGCAGGGGGATCAGGGTTGCGCCCTGCGCTTGTGCGTCTTTCAGCATGGCCTGCAGCCGGTCGTACTGGCGCTGGTCGATGATGGCGGTGTAGTCGCCATTGAGCAGGTTGGGAAAACGCGCTGCAGCAATGCGCCGGGCGTGCTCGATAAAGGCTTGCTCGCGCCCCTCGGGCAGCAGCAGGTAGTCCACATTGGTGCAAATCTGCCCGGCATTGAGCAGCTTGGCCCACAGCAGGCGCTCGGCGGCTTGGTCCAGCGCAAAGTCCGGGGCCACGATGGCGGGGGACTTGCCCCCCAGCTCCAGCGTGACGGGGGTGAGGTGGATGGCGGCATTGGCCATCACGGCTTGGCCGGTCTGTGGCGAGCCGGTAAAAAACAAATGGTCGAAAGGCAGTTGCGTAAACAGCGGGCCCAGCGACTGCCCTGGCCCGGCATCGTCATCGGCAAAAAAGCACAGCTTGTCCGCCGGGAAATACTGCGGGCTGATGCGCTGCAGCAGCCGCGCCAGATGGCCAGAGTTTTCTGACATTTTTACCATCGCCCGGTTGCCTGCGGCAAAGGCACCAATCAGCGGCTGAAAAGCCATCGCTACAGGAAAATTCCACGGCACCACGATGCCCACCACACCCAGCGGCTGGGCAAAGGTATAAGCCCGCGCCAGCGGGTATTGCAGCATGTCCAAGCGGCGTTGTTGCGGGCGCATCCACCGCTTAAGGTGGCGCAGCGCAGCCAGCGCAGCCTCTTGGCCTTGCAGCAATTCTGTGAGCAGCGTCTCAAAGCGGCTGCGGCAACCATAGTCCTGCTGCACGGCATCGACGATGGCTGCGCGGTGCTCCACCAGCAAGCGGTGCAGCTGGCGCAGATCGGCTCGGCGCTGCTCCACGCTGGGGTTGCGCTGCTGCTGAAAGGCCGCGCGTTGCAAGGCAAAGCTGTCGCGCAAAAGCGCAGGCAAATGCGCTGGTGCCGGGGATAAAAAAGGGAGCATGGCAGTGGCTTTCAGGCTGGGCAGGCTCTGTGCGCGCCAGTGTGCTGGTGCGGATTACTCCGCAACCGTGGTGGGCGCAGCAGTCAGCTGCACCCCCCGCAAACTGCGGCTGAAAGAGGTGGCGCTGGGATTGTCCACAAACACGCATTGCTTGCCCATGCGTTTGCAAAAATCTTTCACCCGCCAATAGGCGTTGTGGCTGATGCAGCCGGTTTGGCAGATCACCAAATCGGCCGCCGCCAGCACGGCATCCAGGGCGCTGTGCTTATCGTCAATGCCGCCATCGTGGTGGGCAAACTGGCCACCGGCCTGCTCAATCACCGCGCGGTAGTTGGCCACATTGGTGTGGCGGCCCCCAACGCACACCACTTTTTTGGCGTGCAGCTGCAGGGCCGGTTCAGGCACCGGTTCAGCCGCAGCCGGGGCGGGCTGCAGGGCTTCAAGGGCTTGCTGGCGCACCAAGCGCTCGGCCTGGGCCAGGGCGTGGCGCAGTTCGGCATTTTGGGTTTGCAGCTGGTGTTGGTGCTCGGTCAGCAGGGCCAGTTTTTTCTGCAACTTGGCGACTTGGTCGTGCGCGGGCTGGGCATTTTTCAGCTGCTCAATGTCTTGCTGCAAAAACCGAATTTGCGTGGCCTGGCCAATATTGCTGGCGCGCACATGGACCAGCTCGGCATGCAGTTGCTCGATTTCGGTGGATTTTTCGTTGATCACCCGCGTGCAACGCTCTTGCACCTTGCCCAGCTCCTGGGTCAGCACCGCGTTTTCTTTGCTCAAGGCCTGGAACTGGTGCAGATCCACCCGCACCGCCGCCCCGGCCTGGTGCTGCAGCATGTGCATGTCGCGCAGCAGCACTTCTTGCAAGGCTTCGTCGCAGCGCGGATGGGTCAGCGCAGCCCAAAAAGCACCGGAAACATCGCCCAAACGCACCGCCTGCGCCCACAGCTGGGCAACGGCTTTGGCCTCTTTGGCCTGCCGAAAAGCGCGAATATGGGGGGCAAACCGCGCTTCAACATCTTTGTGCAGCAGCTCGGTCAGCCGGCTGCGCTTTGCGCATTCGGCCACCGCCCCCAGGTGGATGTCGTAGTCATCGGCCACGGGCGGATTGCCCAAGGCTTTGTGTACCAACTGGCGCAGCCGTGCCAAAGGAAAGCACACGCCTATCACCGGGCAATGGCATTGCTGGGGCAAATCCCACAAACGACGGCGGCGTGAGCCAGTGGAAGCGGTGGGCGAAGGGCTGCAAGCGGCGCACATAAACAAGCTCCAGAAAAGTTAAACAAGAACGATTCTTATTTTAAATAAGAATTACTCTCATTCAAGAAGTTTTTGCCTTGCGCCCTGCTCTGCGTGCAGCGCGGCTGTTAATCTTGCTGCTTTTTATGCAAAGGACGCGCATGTTCAACCGCTTATGGCTGGCCGCCGGGGCCATGGGGGCCGGTGTACTGGGCCTGCTGGGCTGCGACCAGCAACGCATTGATGCGCTGCACGAAGGCCTGTCCACCGAAGCCGATGTTCGCGCCCAGTTTGGCGAGCCCGTCACCATCTGGCCCGAGGCCGATGGCAGCCGCACCCTGGAATACAACCGCCAGCCCATGGGGCACCAAAACTACATGATCACCATTGGCACCGATGGCACGATGAGCGCCCTGCGCCAAGTGCTCACGCCCAGCGTTTTTGCCCAGGTGCAGGTGGGCATGGGCCAAGAGCAGGTGCGCCGCCTGCTGGGGCAACCGGCCAAACGCATGGTGTTTGAGCTCAAGCAGGAAACCGATTGGGATTGGCGCTGGATCGACCCGCCCGCGCGCGAGATGGTGTTTACCGTTACCTTTGGCCCCGATGGTCGGGTGCTGCGCTCAGGCAGCAGCGAAAAACTACCGGAAGGGCGCTGACCATGGCCTCTGCAATGACGGCGGCTTACACCTACCTGGGCATCGCGATCGTGGCCGAAGTGGTGGCCACCTCGGCCCTCAAGGCCTCGGAGGGCTTTACCCGGCCCATGCCCAGCCTGATCACGGCGGTCGGTTACGCGCTGGCGTTTTATTGCCTGTCGCACACGCTCAAAAGCATTCCCACCGGCGTGGCTTACGCCCTGTGGTCGGGCGTGGGCATTGTGCTGATTTCAGCGGTGGGCTGGCTGTGGCTGGGCCAGCGGCTGGATGCCCCGGCGCTGCTGGGCTTGGGCCTGATCATTGCCGGGGTGGTGGTGATCAATGTGTTTTCCAAAAGCATCACACATTAAATAAGAGCTGCATGCGCTTTATTTATAGCGTTTTTAGCTACTATTAACCAAATATCTTTGGTAAATAAAGCGCAAAACGCTATTATTTTTATGTCACTGCCACATATAAAAAACCGCTGCGGTGCCCCCACCCTGCTGGCGCTGGGCCATGGAATCCGCCGAACGGGTTTGCAGCGTTGGCAGCTTTAGCAGCGCTTACAGCGTTTTGAACACTGCCCGCGCCGCTTCCAGCGTGCGGTCGATATCGTCCTGGCTGTGCGCAGCGCTCATAAAGCCGGCCTCGTACAGCGCCGGGGCAAAGTACTCGCCCTGCTGCAGCATGCCGTGGAAAAACTTGTTGAAACGCGCCTGGTCGGTGGTCATCACCTGCGGGTAGTGGGTGGGCAGCTCGGGCAGGAAGAAAAAGCCAAACAAACCGCCTTGCCAATCCACACTGAAGGGGATGCCGGCTGCGTCGGCCTCTGCCTTCAAGCCCTGCATGAGCTGGCCGGTTTTCAGGTGCAACTCAGCGTGAAAGCCGGGGACGCTGATCAGCTCCAGCGTTTTGAGGCCGCAGGCGGTGGCAATTGGGTTGCCCGAGAGCGTGCCGGCCTGGTACACCCCGCCGAGGGGCGAGAGTTTTTCCATGATCTCGCGCCGTCCGCCAAAGGCCGCCAGCGGCATCCCGCCGCCAATGACCTTGCCCATGACGGTGATGTCGGGCTGAAAGCCCTCGATCTGCTGCGCGTACAGGCTTTGGGCGCTGCCCAGGGCGACGCGAAAGCCGGTCATCACCTCGTCGTAAATCATCAGCGCCCCGTGCTCTTGCGTCAGCTCGCGGATGCGGCGGGTGAACTCCACGCTGGCGCGCACAAAGTTCATGTTGCCGGCAATGGGCTCCATGATCACGCAAGCGATTTCGCTGCCCATCTTGGCAAAGGCTTCTTCCAGCTGGGCCACATCGTTGTATTCAAGGACGATGGTGTCTTTCACCACATCGGCGGGCACCCCAGCGGACGACGAGCTGCCAAAGGTGGCCAGCCCCGAGCCGGCCTTGACCAGCAGCGCATCGGCATGGCCGTGGTAGCAGCCATTGAATTTGACGATCTTGTTGCGCCCGGTAAAGCCCCGGGCCAGGCGCAGGGCGCTCATGCCCGCCTCGGTGCCAGAGCTGACCAGGCGCACCATGTCCATGCTGGGCATCAGGGCGAGGATTTTTTCGGCCAGGGCCACTTCACGCTCGGTTGGGGCACCGTAGCTAAAGCCTTCATCGACAGCGGCGTGCACGGTGGCGACCACTTGCGGGTGGCCGTGACCCAAAATCATCGGCCCCCAGCTACCGATGTAGTCGGTAAAGCGTTGGCCGTTTTTGTCCCAAAAATACGCCCCCTGGGCGCGTTCAACAAAGCGCGGCACGCCGCCAACGGCGTTGAAAGCGCGCACGGGAGAATTCACGCCGCCAGGAATGACGCGCTTGGCGCGGGCGAGCAGGTCTTGGTTCAGGTCAGTGGTATGGGTCATAGTCATGCAAGAAAAGGCCCCGCAAGGGGCAAAAAATCAACAATCTAAAGATTAAGCAGAAGGGCTTGTCGGGGCCACCGGGGCCGCTGCCGGGGCACCACTGCGGCCCGCCGGCCCTTCTTGCTCATCATCGTCGGGTTGCGCCCAAAACATGCGGTCGGGAATCAGTCGGCCCATGCCGGGGCGAAACGCGCTGCCCAGGCATTGGTCCATGTATTCCAGGGCCTCCTGGGCCGCTTGGCCAAGGTCATCGCCCACCGCCAACAGGGCCGCCAAGGCAGCAGAAAGGGTTTCCCCGGCCCCCATGAATTCAGCATCAAAGCGCTCAAATTTGCTATTGCCAATCACGGTTTCAGTGCTGGCCAGGGCATTGTCAAAAAACTCTCCCGCTTGCACCATGCCGGTGACCAACACATAGGCCACACCGCGCACTTCGGCCGCTTTGGCAATGTCACGGGGCGTGGGCATGCGCTCGCTTTCCCAATCCGGCAGCAGCCAACGCGCCAAGGTGCCGTGGTTGCCTACCAGCACCGACACCTGCGGAAGCAGCAACTCTTCAAAGGCATCCAAATACTCTTCCAGGGCATCGCCTTCTTTCCACCAGGAAAGGTCGGGCATATAGCCAATGACGGGAATGTCGGGGTAATCGCTGCACATCCCGGCAATGGCACTGACATTGGCGGTAGAACCCACAAAGCCCACCTTGATCGCTTGCACCACCATGTCTTCAAGCACCGTGCGGGCTTGGTCCATCACCAGCTCATCCTCCAGCGCAATGTGGCTGAAGATACGATTGGTATCACTGATTTGTATACAGCACGCCACACTCACAGGATAAGCTCCTACGCTGGCAATGGTGAGGCTGTCGGCCGTCAGGCCCAAGGCACCAGTGGCATCTAAGGCATTGAAACTCATGATGCAAATCGCATCATTGGTTTGATTTTCAGGGGGGTTGGGGGCGGTGGGGAGCACTGCGGGGGAAAGGTCTGCCATGGATCTGCTATGCCTCCCTTGTAAACAAGAGTCAGGGTAAAAGTCTATATAGAATCGTTGCATTCTATGTGAAGCCGTTTTAAGCTGCGCCGGGTACAGAATCTGCCTCTTTTTGAAAAAAGCCAGCAGGCAGAAAAACGATTTTTGCATGGCCTAGTGATCCAACACCAACAAAGCTTGGAAAAGTTATAACCAAAAGGAACGATCCACTTGAGTACCTCCGGTTCAACATTCAAAGTGCTGGTCATTGATGACAGCAATACAATTCGGCGCAGTGCTGAAATTTTTCTAAAGCAAGGAGGGCACGAGGTCTTGCTCGCAGAAGATGGATTTGATGCTTTAGCCAAAGTCAATGACTTTGATCCGCATCTGATTTTTTGCGACATTCTGATGCCTCGCCTGGATGGTTACCAAACCAGTGCCATTATTAAGCGCAACGCTCGATTTTCCAGCACCCCCATTATTATGCTTTCTTCAAAAGATGGTGTATTTGATAAGGCACGCGGCCGAATGGTGGGATGCGAAGAATACCTTACCAAACCTTTCACCAAAGACCAATTATTGCAAGCCGTAAAAACGTTTGGCAAAAAGACTGGTTGATTTTTTTATTTCAGGGGTAAAAAATGGCTATTAAAAATGTTTTAGTCGTGGATGATTCAAAAACAGAATTAATGTTTCTTTCCGATTTATTACAAAAGCGTGGCTTTACTGCGCGAACCGCAGAGAACGCTGAACAAGCGATGCAAGCCTTGGCGGCAAGCAAGCCCGACTTGATCCTGATGGATGTCGTAATGCCGGGCCAGAACGGTTTTCAGCTTACCCGCGCCATTGTGCGAAATCCTGATTACGCAGATATTCCAATTATTATTTGCACCAGTAAAAATCAAGAAACCGATCGCGTCTGGGGCCTGCGCCAAGGTGCCCGCGACTACATTGCCAAACCTGTCGATCCAGCCGAATTATTTGCAAAAATAACGGCCCTGAGCTGATATGGCGCTGAGAGAATCAAAGCAGTCCCTGCAAGATTTGCAGAAGCGTTTAGCGCAACGCTTGCTGGCGGCGCAAACGGATAACTCTCAAGCAGCACAATGGCTGGCCATTCAAGTTGGCAAGGTGCATTACCTGATCCCGCTGGCAGAAGCTGGTGAAATTTACCCTTGGCAGGATGTGCAGGCTGTTCCGTATGCCCAGCCATGGTTTTTAGGGGTGGCCAACGTTCGCGGCAGCTTGCTCGGGGTGATTGACTTGGCTGCGCTGCTGGGCCATGCCGTTGAACGCACACAGCAATCTTTGCGCGATACCAGCTTGCTGGTGATTAATCCTGCCTTGCAAGTGAATGCGACTTTGGTGGTCGATAAATTGCTGGGTTTACGCAATGCCGATCATTTGCAGCTGACGGCCAATACTGAAAATCAAAGGCGTTGCCTCCAAGATGCCCAAGGTCAAATTTGGCAAGAATTAAGTTTGCAGGCATTGGTTCAATCGGCAGCATTTTTGCACGTCTCTCAGTAATTTATTCGAATACACGAGGTTCTAATGTCTTTCCTTCAGAAAATGGGTGTAAAGTTTGGTAAAAATAATATACCAGATAATAAATCTGACTCGGTAGCTACCGATACGCTGCTCCAGCAAACTTTACAAAGCGTACAAAATTCCGATTTTCTGGATGCGCACGCTCTGCTGGGGCAAGACAATATTACTTTGCCTATTTTTGGTACTGGCTCTGTAAACAGTCACCAGCGCAAATTATTGGTGATTTTGGCCATCAGCGGCATGGCTTTAGTTGCTTCATTCGGCTGGGTGCTGCGCGAAAATGACCGGGCTGCACAGCAGGTGGCCGCAACCGGTCAGGCCTTGATGCAGGCCCAACGGGTTGCCAAATCAGGGACGCAGGCGCTGCTGGGGGTGCCCCATGCTTTTATTGAGTTAAAAAACAGTGTGCAGGTGTTTGCCAGCAACGCGCGCGGCTTGGCGCAAGGAGATGCGGCATTGAATTTGGTGCCCGTCAAAGAGTCTTACCAAGCCGACGTGCAGGCCATGCTAAAGCAAGCCGAAACCACCGAGAAAAATGCCAAAGCAGTTTTAAAACAAGAAGATGTGCTGATTAAAGTGGCCCAAGCCCTGCGCAATGTGAATCAGCAATCGAGTGCCTTGCTTGATCTTTCTGAAACCGTTGGCTCCTTGCTCATCCAAGACAAAATCATTCGGGAAGAAATTGAGGCCATCACCCAGATGGGCATGCTGACGCAGCGCATTGGTAAATCTGCCAATGAATTTCAGTCCATTGAAGGCGTGAACCCCGAGGCAGTTTTTCTGCTGGGCAAAGACTTAAACACCTTCCAAGAGATTGTCAAAGGCTTGCTCACTGGCAACGAAGAATTGGGCCTGCCCGGTACCGCCAATCCGCAAGCACGCCAGCAATTGACCACTTTGTTGGCGCAGTACGAAGCCACGCGCGCCGATGCGGAAACCATTTTGAGCAACCTGCAGGGCCTGGTCTCAGCCCGTGAGGCCCAAAGTGCGGTGGTGGGCGACAGTGAACCCCTGCGCGAAAAACTCGAAGCCCTGCAGCAGCGCTTGTCGGCCGATGCCGGTGTGGGGCTGGTGCAGCTGGCCGTCCTGGGTGGTCTGGCGCTGATTGTGCTGCTGTCCGGTATTGGAATTGCGCGGGTGGCACTGCTCGATAGCCGCCAGCGCCAGCAACAGGCCGAGCAGCAGCAGCGCGAAGCACGCCTGCAAGAGCAAGAGGCCAAGCGCATTAACGATGCCAACCAAGCCGCTATTTTGCGCTTGATGAACGAGTTGCAAAACCTGGCCGATGGGGACTTGACCCAGGAGGCGACCGTGACCGAAGACATCACGGGGGCCATTGCCGACTCGGTCAATTACACGGTGGAGGAGCTGCGCCTGCTGGTCGGCAGCGTGCAAAAAACGGCTTCGCAGGTGGTCGATACCACCACCCAGGTGGACAACACATCCGCCCAGCTGTTGGCGATCTCTACCGAGCAGCTGCGCGAGATTCGTGCCACAGGCCAAGCAATTTTGGACATGGCCCAGCGCATTACCGAGGTTTCCGCGCAAGCCCAATCCTCGGCCGAGGTGGCCAACCAATCCCTGCTCTCGGCGGAGCAAGGGCAAAAAGCCGTGCAGGACACGATTGGCGGTATGAATGCCATTCGTGACCAAATGCAGGAAACGTCCAAACGGATTAAACGCCTGGGTGAATCGTCCCAAGAGATTGGTGAAATTACCGAGCTGATTTCGGACATTACGGAGCAGACCAACGTGTTGGCGCTGAACGCTGCCATCCAAGCCGCCTCGGCAGGCGAGGCCGGACGGGGCTTCTCGGTGGTGGCCGAAGAGGTGCAACGCCTGGCGGAACGCTCTGGCGAAGCAACGCGCCAAATTGCCACCTTGGTGCGCACCATTCAAACCGATACCCAAGACACCGTGGCCGCAATGGAGCGCGCCACCTTGGGGGTGGTCGAAGGGGCCCGACTGTCTGACTCAGCGGGTGCCGCTTTGGCCGAAATTCACAGTGTTTCGCGCCGCTTGGCGCAGCTGATTGACGAAATTTCCAAAACCACGCAGCACGAAGCCAGTCTGGCCAACGAGGTGGCCGACGACATTCAACATATTTTTGTGGTGACAGAGCAAACCGGAGAGGGCACGCGCAGCACTGCCGAGCAAGTGCGCGAACTGGCCCGCATGGCGCAAGAGCTGCGCCAGTCGGTGACACGTTTCCGAATTGCATAACAACTGCGAGCGCTTGGCTACCGCTGGGCAGACTCGTCAAGGATGAAGCATGTCATTGCATCAAGACACTTCTATGCAAACCCCACGCACAGGCTTGGTGGAGCAAGATTTAGGCCCGCTCGCGTGGGTTCAAGAAGAGCTGCGCAAGTCGCTCGAAAGTGCCATTCGACTGACTCGGCGTTTCGTCCTGGAAGCGCAAGAGTCGGGCGACTCCGATTTGGCGGCCCTGGACACCAGTCCACTGCGCATGGCCAAACAACAGCTGCACCAATCTTCCGGTGCGCTGGACATGGTCGATCAGCCCCAGGTGGGGCTGGTACTGCGCGCCATGGAAGCGGCCGTGCAGCACTACATCCGGCAGCCGCAAGACTTCACCCTCGCGGCCGTGCAAACCCTGGAAAAAACCAGCTTTGCATTGCTGGAGTACCTGGATGTGGTATTGGCTGGCAAAGCCGTGCTGCCCGTCGCGTTATTTACCCAGTACCGCAATGTGCAGGCCTTGTCCGGCCAAGATGCCAAAGTTCACCCGGCCGATTTATGGCCGGCTGAGCGCCGACTGCGCGAGCCCCAATGGCCCGCCAAAGTGGCCCCCGTGGCCTATGGGCCAGAAGCCCGCAGTGTCTTGGATACGGCGGTTTTACAAATCGTCAAATCGGCCGATAAGCCGGCTGCACTGCGCCTGCGGCAATTGAGTCTGGGCTTGGCCGAAGGCCAGTCCACGCCAGGATGGCGGACATTTTGGAAAATCGCAGCCGGCTTTTTTGATGCCTTTGCGCACGGTTTACTCAAAGATGACAACTACACCAAGCGCGTGGCCTCCCGCGTGTTGATGGTGTATGCCAGCGCAGCAAAAAATCAAGAAGCTGCTATCGACCGCCTGCTGCAGGATATGCTGTTCTTTTGCAGTCAAGCTGGCGACCCAGCAGCGGGAAAAGCTCCTGTTTTGCAAGCAGTGCGCAACGCCTTTGGCCTGCAACGGCACCAGAGTGTGGATTATGAACAAACCCACTTTGGCCGTTTTGACCCCGCCGTTTTAGCCCAAGCCCGCAAGCGGCTGGCCGCCGTGACCGAGCTGTGGTCCGCGTTGGTGGGTGGAGACAGGCAAAAAATCAAACCCGTGGCCGACCAGTTTTCTTTGGTCACCGATTCGCTATTGCACCTGCACCCTGGCAGCCGCCCGCTCGAGCAAGCCCTGACCCAACTGACCCAGCGCCTGGAACAAACCGGGCAGTTGCCCAGCACAGAAATCGCCATGGAAGTGGCCACCGCCGTGCTCTACCTGCAAGCGGCTTTTAATTCACTGGATATCAGTGAAGCCGACATGACGGCGCACACCCAAATTCTGGCGCAACGGCTGCAGCGCGTGATGGATGGCCACCCCCCTGCGCCTTTAGAGGCGTGGATGGAGCAGCTCTACCACCAAGTCAGCGACCAGCAGACCATGGGCAGCGTCGTCGGTGAGCTGCGACAAACCTTGAGCGAAGCTGAAAAACACCTGGACCAGTACTTTCGCACCCCAGAGGACATCAAGGTTTTGCAGCCGGTGGGCAGTTTATTGGCCCAGATTCGCGGCGTGCTCTCGGTGCTGGGGCTGGACCCCGCAGCGCAAGCCATGGGGCAAATGCGCCGCTATGTCGAAGGTTTGCAAACAGGCACGATTGCCAGCGAAGAGCGACAAGCCGTCTTTGACAAATTGGGCAACAGCTTAGGGGTGCTGGGCTTCTTGATTGATATGTTGAGCTACCAGCCCAACATGGCCCGCAAACTCTACCGCTACGACGAAGCCGCTGGAGAACTCAAACTCACCATGGGCCGTGCCCGCCAGCGACAAACCGACGAAGCAGCATCTGCGCCCGCTGCGCCAGCCGCCCCCGTGCTGGCAGAGCGGGCAGAGCAAGCCATCTCCACGCTCGTGCCCAACGTGCAGGTAGAGCCAGCGGCCGCGCCCCACCCGGCCCCCAGCCCGGCAGAGACGGCCACCCCAGCAGCCAGCGCCCCTGCGCCAGCGCCGGCACCAACTCCCGTGCCTGAACTGACTCCAGTACCAGCGCCAGAACTGCCCCCAGTACCAGTACCAGTACCGGCCCCAGCGCCCCCTGCCATCGCGCTGGCCAGCCAAGAAGACGAAGACTCCGACACCGAGCTGCGGGAGATCTTTCTCGAAGAGGCCGAAGAAGTGCTCGCCAATGGCCAAGCGGCCCTGCAAACCTTGGCACGCAATGCTGCCGATTTGAGTGAACAAACCGTTTTGCGCCGGGCTTTTCACACCCTCAAAGGCAGCTCCCGCATGGTGCAGCTCGATGAGTTTGGCGAAGCTGCTTGGGCCATGGAACAAATGCTCAACGCCTGGTTGGCCGAGCAAAAGCCCATGCCCGCCCCCATGCAAGCCTTGGCCAGCCAGGCCATGCACGGCTTTGCCCAGTGGGTACAGGCAATTCGCAATGGGCACGATGCGCCATGGCAAGCCACGCCCTTCAGGGCCAGTGCCGATGCCATGCGTTTGCACACGCAACTGGTGGACATTGATTTAGCCGCCGCCAGCGGGGCAGCCGCCCCGGTGCCCCAGCGAGAAGCCATCCAACCCGCGCAACAAGCCCAAGCCGACGCGCTGGAATTGGCACCAGAAGCCCCTGCGGCAGACCCTGTTCCCACCCTAGAGCCAGCACCAGCACCAGCCGACAGCCAGACAGAACTCAGCCTGGAGCTGGAGCTGGAACCAGAACCAGAACCTGCTGACAGCCAGACAGAACTCACCCTAGAGCCAGCGCCAGAACTCCCGGTCATTGAGCCAGAGCCCACCGCACTGCCGACGCAGCAGGCCATCCCGACGCTGGATGAAAGTTTTGAATTTAACTTTGACCTGCCAGCACCCGAGAGCGCTGAAGTAGCTGAAGTAGCTGAAGTAGCTGAAGTAGCTGAAGTAGCTGAAGTAGCTGAAGTGGCGGAAGTGGCGGAAGTGGCGGAAGTGGCGGAAGTGGCGGAGATTACCGAGCCAGAAGCCGCCGCAGTGCCCGCTTTACCGCCGCAAGAAGACGCAGCGCCTGCGCCTGCTGTTGAGGCAGCCCCTGTTTTCAGCGAAACGCTGGAAGCGCCCCCCCTTGCCTTCTCGCTGCCGGAAGAAGCGCCCACCAAGAAAATTGGTGACCTGCAAATTTCCCTGCCCCTGTACAACGTGTACTTGACCGAGGCAGAAGAATGGTCGCAAAAACTGTCCGACAGCCTGCGTGCCTGGCAAGCCAATCTGGCACAACCCCAGCCGGAAGGCGTTTTCGCCTGGGCCCACTCGCTGGCCGGCAGCTCAGCGACGGTTGGTTTTGCGACACTGTCCCACCTGGCGCGCCGCTTAGAACATGTGTTGCTGCATTTGCAGCCGCTGCCCAATGGAGAGCGGGCGCAAGTGCCCGTGTTGGTGGCGGCCGCCGATGAAATTCGGCGTTTATTGCACCAGTTTGCGGCCGGATTCTTGCCCAAGGCCCAAGAAGCCATTGAGGCGCAATTGAGCTTGCTGCTGGACATCCCCGTCCTGGAAGAAAAGCTGCCCGAGGCCGTGGAAACCACCGCCACCACCGCTGCTGCCCCCGTCCTCTCTGAGCAAATCGCCCAGGCCTTGCAAGCCCAGCACGAGCTGGATGCGGCCATGGTGCAGGCGATGGCGCTGGAGGACGACGACGATGACGATATCGACGTACTCGATATGGTCGACCCTGACCTGTTCCCCATTTTTGAGGAAGAGGCCCAGGAGCTGCTCCCCACCCTGAACGCCGCTTTGCGTGAATGGAGTGCCCACCCCCAACAGCCCCAGCCACGTGCGGCCCTGTTGCGGGCCTTGCACACCTTAAAAGGCAGTGCCCGCCTAGCAGGGGCCATGCGCTTGGGTGAAATGGCCCACCGCTTGGAGTCCACGCTGGAGCAGTTCGACATCGAAACGGTCACCAGCGAAGATTTAGAGCCGCTGTTTATCCGGCTCGACGCCATGGATGCCACCTTCCACCTGCTGCGCACCGTTGGCGAGCAGCAAGAAGAGATCATGGCTACGGCCGCTGCCCCTGCAACCGCTGCGGCGCCGCTGCTGGCTGACACCCCTGCCCCGGCCCCCACGGCGCCAGCCAGCGCACCCGCCCTGGCCACCGCACCTGTCCTGGCCACCGCCCCCTTGGCCGCGCCAACGGCGGTGCGTGCAGGCCCCCAATCGGTGGTGCGCGTGCGCACCCAGCTGCTGGACCGCTTGGTCAATGATGCGGGCGAGGTGATGATTACCCGCTCACGTTTGGATGCGCGGGTCGGGCAGCTCAGAAACCTGTTGGGCGAACTGTCCGGCAACTTGGAGCGCTTGCGCTACCAGCTGCGCGATATGGAAGTGCAGGCCGAATCGCAGATGCAATCGCGCCAGCAGCTGACCAAAGACAGCGGCAGCGATTTCGACCCCTTGGAATTCGACCGTTTTACCCGCGTGCAGGAACTCACCCGCATGCTGGCCGAGTCGGTCAATGACGTGGCCACCGTGCAGCGCAACCTGCAGCGCGAAGTCAACGGCGCGGAAGATGAGCTGCTCATTCAAGCCCGCTTGTCGCGTGAATTGCAGCGCGACCTGCTGCGCACCCGCATGGTGGAATTTGACTCGATCGCCGAGCGCTTGTACGCCGTGGTGCGCCAGGCCGCCAAAGACACCGGCAAGCAAGTCAAGCTGGAAGTGCTGGGCGGCACCATTGAGATGGACCGGGGGATTTTGGAGCGCATGACCCCCGCCTTTGAGCACTTGCTGCGCAACTGCGTGGCCCACGGCATTGAAGCGCCCGCGCAGCGCCAAGCCCTGGGCAAGCCCTCGGCAGGCAACATCAGCATTCGCATGCAGCAATCGGGCAATGAAGTCTCGGTGCGCTTTAGCGACGACGGGGCGGGCCTGAACCTTGAGCGCATTCGCGCCAAAGCCATCGAAAACGGCCTGATCGATGCCACCACCGAAGTGAACGCCGCCCGCGCCGCGCAGCTGATTTTCATGCCCGGTTTTAGTACCGCAGAGCAGGTCTCGGGCATCTCTGGGCGCGGCGTTGGGATGGACGTGGTGCGCTCCGAAGTGCTGGCCCTGGGGGGGCGGATTGAGACCTCCACCGAGCCGGGCCAAGGCTCGGTGTTTGAGCTGGTGCTGCCACTGACCACCGCCATGACCCAGGTGGTCATGCTGCGCATGGGCGATTTTGTCGTGGGCGTACCCGCCAGCTTGGTGGAAGTGGTGCGCCGCCTGCCCCTGCCGGAACTGGAGGCGGCCTACCAAAGCGGCACGCTGGTGCAGGCCGATGGCAGCCAGCTGCCCTTCCTGTGGGCCGGTGCGGTGTGGAGCCAATCACCACGCAGCACCGACAGCACCGGCGGCAAAACCCGCCCGGTCATCATCATCAACAGCGCCTCGCAGCGCCTGGCGCTGCACGTCGATGAAGTCTTGGGCAGCCAAGAGGTGGTGGTGAAAAACCTGGGGGTGCAGCTGGCCCGCCTGCCCGGCCTGGCAGGGATGTCGCTCCTGCCCTCGGGGGCGGTGGTCCTGATCTACAACCCGGTCGCCCTGGTGGCGGTGCATGGCGAAAAAATTCGCGCTCTGGGCCAAGGCCTGCCGGCCATTTTGGACGATGCCCAGGCCAAGCTGCTGCGCCAGCAGTCGGTCGCCCAGGATGTGCAAGCCGGTCGCCCCGTGGTGCAAGCGCCCCTCATCATGGTGGTGGACGATTCGATCACCGTGCGCCGCGTCACCCAGCGTTTGCTGCAGCGCGAGGGCTTTCGCGTCAGCACCGCCGTCGATGGTTTGCAGGCGCTGGAAAAACTGCAGGACGAGCTGCCCGATGTCATCCTCTCAGACATCGAAATGCCGCGCATGGACGGCTTTGACCTGCTGCGCAACATCCGCTCCAGCGAACGCCTGAAAGACCTGCCGGTGATCATGATCACCTCGCGCATGGCCACCAAGCACCGCGACCTGGCCATGGAACTGGGCGCCAACCACTACCTGGGCAAACCGTATGGGGATGAGCAATTGCTGGGCATCATTCACAGCTATACCGATGCGTAGCTAATAGATAAAAGATAGCTGTTAGCGCTGATTTAACAATGATTTTTAGGTTAAAAGCCAAAAATTCGTTGTCTATCAAGCGGTAACAGCTATTTTTTTTCATGATCGTGCCCACCACCATGCCTGTGCCCAGCCCCAGCCACAGCAGGATCGGCGGACATGGCGGCTGGGGGGCATAAAATCGCCGCCTATGTCTGAATCTGTGCTCAACCTTGCCAACCACTTTCTGATTGCCATGCCGCAGTTGGAAGACGAGTTTTTCGCCCGCAGTGTGGTGTATGTGTGCGAACACAACGAACGCGGCGCCCTGGGGCTGGTGATCAACAAGCCCGGCAGCTTGAGCTTCAAGGCCCTGCTGGAAAAGATCGAACTGCCCATGGGCCGCGCCGACTTGGCGGACCAACCCATCTTTCGCGGCGGCCCGGTGCAAACCGATCGGGGTTTTGTGCTGCACGATCCGGTGGTGCTCGATCCCCCGCATGCCGAAGAGGCGGTGTACGCCTCGACGCTCACCATTCCCGGCGGGCTGGAGATGACCACCTCCAAAGATATTCTGGAAGCCGTCGCCCATGGGGCCGGCCCCCGGCGCGTGCTGGTCACGCTGGGCTATGCCGCCTGGGGCGAGGGCCAGCTCGAATCCGAGCTGCGCGAAAACGCCTGGATGACGGTGGCCGCCAAAAGCGACATTATTTTTAACATCGCGCCAGAAGATCGCTACGCCGCCGCCTTGCAAGAGCTGGGTCTGCAGCCTTGGATGCTGCACACCGAGGCAGGCAACGCATGAGTGGCGCTGCCCCCACTGAGGCCGCCAGCGCGGGGCGCTTGGCCATACCGGCGCAGCAACAACAGTTTTTGGCGTTTGACTTTGGCAGCAAACGCACGGGCGTGGCCAGCGGCAACCGCCTGCTGGGGCTGGCCAGCCCCGTCACCACCATCCAAGCTGAAGGGGCTGAGGCCCGCTTTGCCGCCGTGCAACAGTTGCTTGCCCAATGGCAGCCGCAGGCGCTGGTCATTGGCGTGCCCTACCACCCCGACGGGGCCGCGCACGAGAACACCGCCCGGGCGCTGAAGTTTGGCCGCCAGCTGCGTGGCCGCTTTGGCCTGCCGGTCTATGAGGTCGATGAGCGCTATACCACCACCGAAGCCCTGGCCCTGGGCGCAAAAGATGCCGACGCGGCGGCCGCCTGCATCATCTTGGACCAATTTTTAAGGAGTCTTGCATGAATTCCCCCCCCACCGCGCCCCTCACCCCCAGCACCACCAGCCTGGTTCTGGATGCCGAAGCCCTCTACCGCGAACTGCTGCGCGGCGTGCGCAGCCTGATGGGGCCACAAACGCAGCTGGCGGGCATCACCTCGGGCGGAGCCTGGTTGGCCGAGCGCTTGCACCAGGATTTGGGCTTGGCCCAGCCGGTCAGCGTGCTGTCTTCGGCGCTGCACCGTGACGATTTTGCCCAGCGCGGCATGGCCATGAGTGCGCAAACCCAGCTGCATTTTGATGTGAATGGCGCCGATGTTCTGGTGCTGGACGATGTGCTGTACACCGGCCGCACCGTGCGCGCGGTCATCAACGAGCTGTACGACTATGGCCGCCCGGGCAGCGTGCGCCTGGCCGTGCTGGTCGATCGCGGCGGACGCCAGCTGCCGTATGCCGCCGACTTTGCTGCGGCCCGCGTCAGCTTGCCCTCCAGCCAAGTCCTGGCGCTGGCGCGTGCCGACGATGGGCGTTTTCACTTTGCCATTAAAGAAGCTTGAACCGAGGTAAACCGTGCTCGATAAGCGCAACCCCCAACTCAATAAAAACGGTGAACTGATTCACCTGCTGTCGCCCGAAGGCCTGTCGCGCGACATCCTTACGCACATCTTGGACACGGCGAGCAACTTTGTCAGCGTGAATGACCGCGAGGTTAAAAAGCTGCCCCTGCTGCGCGGCAAAAGCGTGTTCAACCTGTTTTTTGAGAACAGCACGCGCACCCGCACCACGTTTGACATTGCCGCCAAGCGCCTGTCGGCCGACGTGTTCACGCTCGACATTGGCCGCAGCTCCACCGCCAAGGGCGAGACGCTGCTGGACACCATCGACAACCTCTCGGCCATGGCCGCCGACATCTTCGTTGTGCGCCACAGCGAATCGGGCGCGCCCTACCTGATTGCCAAGCACGTGGCACCGCATGTGCACGTGGTCAATGCGGGCGATGGCCGCCACGCCCACCCCACCCAGGGCCTGCTGGATGCTTACACCATCCGCCACTACAAAAAAGACTTCACGCAGCTGCGCGTGGCCATCGTTGGCGACGTGCTGCACTCGCGCGTGGCGCGCTCGGACATCCACGCCCTGCTGGCGCTGGGCTGCCCCGAAGTGCGCGTGGTCGGCCCGCGCACGCTGGTGCCATCCGATCTGGCGCAAATGGGCGTGCGCGTGTTTCACAACCTGGAAGAAGGCATTCGCGACTGCGACGTGATCATCATGCTGCGCCTGCAAAACGAGCGCATGAGCGGGGCGCTGCTGCCCTCCAGCCAGGAGTATTTCAAAAGCTTTGGCCTCACGCCCGAGCGCCTGCAGCTGGCCAAGCCCGATGCCATCGTCATGCACCCTGGGCCAATCAACCGGGGGGTGGAAATTGCCTCCTCGGTGGCCGATGGGCCGCAGTCGGTCATCCTCTCGCAAGTGACGTTTGGCATCGCCGTGCGCATGGCGGTGATGTCCATCGTGGCCGGGAATGAAGCGTAAAAACATAAAAAACAATAGCTATTAGCGCTTTACTGATAAGCGTTAAAGCCATTAAATGGTGAAAACAATGCACATATTGATTCGCAATGGCCGCGTCATCGACCCGGCCTCGGGCCTGGACCAAGTGGGAGATGTGGCGATTGCCGACGGCAAAATCCTTGCCGTCGGCACGGCCCCGACCGATTTCACCCCCACGCAAACCATCGATGCCAGCGGCTGCTGGGTGCTGCCTGGCTTGGTCGATCTGGCCGTGCGCCTGCGCGAGCCGGGGCACGAGCACGCCGGCATGCTGCACAGCGAAATGCAAGCGGCCGTGGCCGGTGGAGTGACCAGCTTGGTGTGCCCGCCCGATACCGACCCCGTCTTGGACGAGCAGGGCTTGGTGGAGATGCTGAAATTTCGCGCTGAAAAACAGCACAAAGCCCGCCTGTTCCCCATGGGGGCGCTCACCCAGGGCTTAAAAGGCGACACCCTGACCGAAATGGCCGAGCTGACCGAGTCGGGCTGCGTCGCCTTTGGCCAGGCCGATGTGCCCATGGCCAACACCCAGGCGCTGGCCCGCGCCCTGGCGTATGCCACCACGTTTGGTTTTTCGGTGTGGCTGCGCCCGCTGGACAAAGACCTGGGCAAAGGCGTGGCCGCCAGCGGCCCCAGTGCCACGCGCATGGGGCTGGCCGGGGTGCCGGTGGCCGCCGAAACTATTGCCCTGCACACGATTTTTGAGCTAATTCGCGGCACGCAAACGCGCGTCCACCTGTGCCGCCTGTCCAGTGCGGCCGGGGTGGCCTTGCTGCGCCAGGCCAAAGCCCAGGGGCTGAATGTGACGGCCGATGTCTCCATCCACTCTCTGCTGCTGACCGATGCCGACATTGGCTTTTTCGACAGCAGCGCCCGCCTGATTCCGCCGCTGCGCCAGCAAGCTGACCGCGACGCGCTGGCCGCTGCACTGGCCGATGGCACCATCGACGCGCTGGTGTCCGACCACACCCCGGTGGAAGAAGATGCCAAGGTCAAACCCTTTGCCGAGGCCGAGCCTGGGGCCAGCGCGGTCGAGTTGCTGCTCTCGGCCGCCATCCTTTGGAGCCAGCGCGACGGTGTGCCCCTGCTGCGGGCACTGCAAACCGTTACCAGTGCGCCCATTGATGTGCTGGGCTCGGCCGTGGATGCCTTCCTGGGGCGGCTGGAAGTGGGCGGCCCGGCGGATGTGTGCATCGTCGATCCGCAAGCGCAGTGGACTGTCCAGCCCAGTGCCTTGCTCAGCCAGGCCAAAAGCACGCCTTTTAACGGCATGCAGTTGCCGGGCCAGGTGCGCACCACATTGGTCGATGGTGCGGTGGTGTTCAGCCGCTGATTGATTTTTTTACAAAAAGGGGGAGCGCATGATTTCACGCAGAGTGTGTTTGGCAGCCGTGGTGGCCTTGGGGCTGACCGCCTGCTTTGGCAGCGGCCCCGAGGCCGCAGTGCAGGGCTTTTACGGTGCGGTGGCCGAAGGCAATACCGATAAGGCCATGGGCTTTTTGGCGCTGGAGAGCGTCTCGGCCAACGAGATGGTCATGGTCAAAGGCAAGATTCAAATGATGGTGGCCGCCGGCAAAACCCAAATGGATGCCAATGGCGGTTTTCAAGGCGTAAAAATCACCAACCAGCAAGAACAAGGCGAAAACGCCCTGCGCGTGCAGTTGGAAATCCTGTTTAAAAACGGCAAGACCGACCAAGACAGCATGAACCTGGTCAAGCAAAAGGACGGCTGGAAAATCAAGCTGTAATGCGGTTGTCCATGCTGCAACTGCTGCAACGGGCTGCTGTGGGGGCAGCCCTTTTTTACGCCCAGGCACTGGCCTGGGCCCAGCTGCCGCCCCAAGCCCAGGCCGGGGATTTGATCTTTCGCCAGGGCACCGAGGCCGTCAGCCACATGGTGCGCACCGTCGATCAAGGGCTGTACAGCCATGTGGGCCTGCTGGTGGGCCAGGCCGGGGCGTGGCAGGTGGTCCACGCCACGCCGTCGGAGCGCCCAGGCCAGCCCGATGCGGTGGTGCTCGATAGCCTGGCGTTTTTTCTGGCCCCTGAGCGCGCGCACGCCTTTGCCATCTACCACCTGCCCCAGGCCAGCGCCGCGCAGCGCCAGGCTGCGGTGCAATGGGCGCTGGCCCAGCAAGGGCGGCCCTTTGCCCTGCAAGAAACCGGCGCAGGCATTTACTGCACCACCTTGGTCTGGCAAGCCTGGCAGCGCCTGGGGCTGGATTGGCAGGTGCGCTTTACGCCGGTGGATATCCCGTGGTTTCGCGGGCGCTACTTGCTGCCCAGCGCTTTGGCGGCATCGCCCCAATTATTAAAATTAGAAGCTGTTACCGCTTACAAATAAACGTTTTATTGGTTATTTATTCAAAAATTCTTTTTATTCATAAGCACAAGCAGCTCTTATTATTAAAAAACAAGTGGGGTGAGTGCCACCATCACCCCTGGGCACTGCAACCACCATGGTCTATTGGCTGTGCGCCGGGCGGGCCAGCACCCCCTGCAAGAGCAGCTGCGTGCATTGCTCGATGATCTGGTCGGCACTGTAGGCACCTTGCGGCTGGTACCAGCGCCCAATCCAGCTCAGCCCCCCGGCGATCACGAAGGCCGCCATTTTGGGGTCGCACGGGGCCAGCACGCCCTCTTGCACGCCTTGCTCGACCAGACGGCGAAAAGCATGGTCAATTTCCGACTTCAAGCGCCGCAGTTCGGTGCGGCTGGGTTCGGGCACCTCTTCGTCGCCCAGCCCCAGCTCATCCTGCTCGACGAGCCGTCGCTGGGCCTCTCGCCCAAGCTGACCGAAGACATCTTCGCCATCATCGCCCGCATCAATGCCGAGCGCGGCACCTCGATGCTGCTGGTCGAGCAAAACGCCACCGTGGCCCTGGCCGTGGCGCACAGCGGCTACATCATGGAAGGCGGCAAGATCGTCATCGACGGCACGGCCGAGCGCCTGGCCAGCGACCCGGACGTGCGCGAGTTCTACCTGGGCCAGGCCGGCAGTGGCGAGGCCAAAAGCTTTAAAGACATCAAACACTACAAGCGCCGCAAGCGCTGGTTGTCATAAGGATGGCGGACACCATGAACCTTCCCGAACTGACCCTGCCGCAGATGCTGCGCGAACGTGCCCGCCAGGATGCGCAGCGCGTGGCCATCCGGCAAAAAGACTTTGGCATCTGGAAGCCCTTTACCTGGGCGCAGTACTACGAGCGCTCCTGCCACTTTGGCCTGGGCCTGCTGGCGCTGGGCCTGCCAGTAGGCGGCCATGTGGGCGTGATTGCCGAAAACCGCATCGAATGGGTGTTGGCGCAAATGGGCGCGGGCCTGGTCGGGGCCGTCACCGTGGGGGTGTACCCCACCAGCCCGTCGCCCGAAGTGGCCTACGTGGTCGGCCATGCCGACATCTCCATCATGGTCTGCGAAGACCAAGAGCAAACCGACAAGGTACTAGAGGCGCTGGCCGAACTGCCGCGCCTGCAGAAAATCATCGTCATGGAAACCAAGGGCCTGCGCAGCTTTGCCCCCGAGCACCGCGCCCTGATCAGCACCTTTGACGAAGTAGAAGCCCTGGGCCGCCAGGCCCATGCCCAGGCCGGCGCAGCGCAAATCGAGCAGGTGCTGGCGCAGCAAACGCTGGACGACATCGGGCTGATGATCTACACCTCCGGCTCCACCGGCAAACCCAAGGGGGCGATGATCTCCTGGCGCAACATGCGCGGCGTGGCCCCGGGCATCATCGAGCGGCTGCAACTGGGCCGCGACACCTCGCACCTGTCCTACCTGCCGCTGTGCCACGTGGCCGAGCAGATGCTCACCACCTTCTGCCCGCTGTACCTGGGCTCCACCGTGAACTTTGGCGAATCCATCCGCACCGTGCAGGAGGATTTGCGCGAGGTAGCCCCCAGCATGTTCCTGGGCGTGCCGCGCATCTGGGAAAAGCTGCACTCGGCCATCACCATCAAGATGCTGGAGACCGGGCCGCTGCGCCGCAAGCTCTACCAGCAGGCCCTGGCCGCCTGCACCCCACTGGCGGAAAAACCGCGCAGCCAGTGGACGCTGACCGAGCGCCTGGGCTACGCCTGGCACTACTGGCTGGTGCTGCGGGCGCTGCAAAACTTCATCGGCCTGCGCAACGCCAAAGTGGCCCTGACTGGGGCCGCGCCGATTGCGCCGGATGTAGTGCGCTTTTTCCGCAGCATTGGCGTGCCGCTGATTGAGGTGTACGGCCTGACCGAATCGACCGGCATGGTCACCGGCCACCGGCTGGATGATGTGATCGTCGGCACTGTCGGCCCGGTCATCGACGGCGTGCAGTACCGCATTGCCAACCCAGACGACAACGGCAGCGGCGAGTTTCAGATTCACGGCGACATGGTGTTTGCCGGCTACTACAAAAACCCCGAAGCCACGGCGCAAACCATCGTTGATGGCTGGCTGCACACCGGCGACGTGGTGCGCGAGGTTGGCGGGCAGATCAAGATCGTCGATCGCCTCAAGGACATCATGATCACCGCCGGGGGCAAGAACCTCACCCCTTCCGAGATCGAAAACACCATGAAGGCCAGCCCCTATATCAAGGAGTGCATCGTCGTGGCCGATGGCCGCAAATACGTGGCCGCGCTGGTGCAGATCGACATGGAGACCGTCGGCAAATGGGCCGAGGCGCGGCGGCTGGCGTTCACCCACTTTCGCTCCCTGGTGGAAATGCCCGAGGTGCGCCAACTGGTGCAGGACGAAATCGCCACCGGCAACGCCAAGCTGGCCCAGGTGTCGCACATCCGCAAGTTCCACCTGCTCACCAAGGAGCTGGACCACGACGATGGCGAAGTCACCGCCACCATGAAGGTGCGCCGCTCCAGCATCTACAAAACCTATGCCGCCGAGATCGAAGCGCTGTATTGATTACAAAAAAGCCGAAAAACCCTTACACAGAAAGCGAAAGCAGCTATTTATTTATGACCCATCCTTTGCTCTTTTCCCGCGCCGACGGCATCGCCACCCTGCAGTTCAACCGCCCCGCGCAGCTCAACGCCCTGGATGTTCCCACTGCCCAGGCGCTGCTGGCGGCCGTGCAGGAGATTGCTGCCGACCGCAGCGTGCGGGCCGTGCTGCTCAAAGGGGCCGGGCGGGCCTTTGTCGCCGGGGGCGATCTGGCCACCTTGCAGGCCAACCCGGTGCAAGGGGCCCAGGATTTGCTGGAGCCGCTCAACGCGGCCGTCACCTTGCTGCACGGCCTGGATGCCCCGGTCATCGCCCAGGTACACGGCGCTGCCGCTGGCGCGGGCCTGTCGCTGATGCTGATGTGCGATTTTGTGCTGGCCGCCGAAGGCACGAAATTCAACCTGGCCTACATCAATCTGGGCACCAGTTGCGACGTGGGGGCCTCGTGGGCACTGCCACGCTTGGTCGGCCTGCGCCAGGCGCTGGAGATCGCCCTGCTGGGCGAGGGCTTCGACGCCGCCGAGGCGCTGCGCCTGGGCCTCATCAACCGCGTGCTGCCCGCTGCCGAACTGGACGCGGCCGCCCAGGCCTTGGCCCAGCGCATCGCCAGCGGCCCCACGGTGGCCTATGGCCAGATGCGCCGTCTGCTGCGTGACAGCCTGACGCGCGATTTGCCCGCACAGTTGCAGGCCGAGGCGCAGGCCTTTCTGGCCTGTGCCAAGACCCCCGATTTCAGCGAAGGCGTTGCCGCCTTCTTGGCCAAGCGCCCCGCGCAATTTGCGGGCTGAACATCGGCCTCATGCCCACCCCCAAGGAGAATCCATGACCATTCGCGACATCTTCATCGTCAGCACCGCCCGCACCGCCATCGGCACTTTTGGCGGCAGCCTGAAAGACGTGCCCAACACCCAGCTGGCCACCACCGTGGTCAAGGCCGCCATTGCCCGCGCCGGTATCGCCGCCGATGCCGTGGGCCACGTCGTTATGGGCAACGTCATCCCCACCGATACCAAAGATGCCTACCTGGCCCGCGTGGCCGCGATTGATGCGGGCTGCCCCATCGAAACCCCAGCCTTTAACGTCAATCGCCTGTGCGGCTCGGGCCTGCAGGCCATCATCAGCGCCGCGCAGGCCATTGCCCTGGGCGATTGCGATGTGGCCATCGGCGGCGGCAGCGAATCCATGAGCCGGGGCCCCTACTTCGACCAGGCCGCCCGCTACGGTGCGCGCATGGGCGATGCCAAAAGCATCGACTACATGCTGGGCATCCTGCACGACCCCTGGCAAAAAATGCACATGGGCATCACCGCCGAAAACGTGGCCGAGCGCTATGGCATCAGCCGCCAGATGCAGGACGAACTGGCCGTGCTCAGCCAACAACGCGCCGCCGCCGCCATGGCCGCCGGGTACTTCAAAGAGCAAATCACCCCCGTGGAAATCGCCACGCGCAAGGGCGTAGTGCTGTTCCAGGAAGATGAGCACGTGCGCGCCAGCACCACGCTGGAGACGCTGGCCGGCATGAAACCCGCTTTCAAGAAAGAAGGCGGCACTGTCACCGCTGGCAACGCCTCGGGCATCAACGACGGGGCCAGTGCCGTGGTGCTGGCCACGGGCGAGCGCGTGGCCGCCCTGGGCCTCAAACCCCTGGCCCGCCTGGTGGGCTACGCCCATGCCGGGGTGGAGCCCGCCTACATGGGCATCGGCCCCGTGCCCGCCACGCGCAAAGTGCTGGAGCGCACCGGCCTGAAGCTGACCGACATTGACGTGATCGAGGCCAACGAAGCCTTCGCCGCCCAGGCCTGTGCCGTGGCGCAAGAGCTGGGTTTTGATCCGGCCAAGGTGAACCCCAACGGCTCGGGCATCTCGCTGGGCCACCCGGTGGGGGCCACCGGCGCCATCATCACCACCAAGGCCATTGCCGAGCTGCACCGCACGGGCGGGCGCTACGCGCTGGTGACCATGTGCATTGGCGGCGGCCAAGGCATTGCCGCCATTTTTGAACGCGTGTAAGCGTTTAAGCCTGTGGGAGCGGATGGCCCGCTCCCATTTTTTAAGCATTTTTGGCCTTTAGCCCTTTACTGGTAAGCGCTAACAGCTCTTATTTTTATCATTCCATGCTGCCCCATACCCTGCTGACTGCCGATGCCCAGGCCGAGCTGGCCCTGTTCACCGATGCTTTGGAGCGCTTTTGCGATGCCGAGATCGAACCCCATTACCGCGCCTGGGAAAAAGCCGGCATCGTGCCGCGCGAGCTGTTTTTGAAAATGGGTGACAACGGCTACCTGTGCGCCGATGTCCCTGAGGAATACGGCGGCAGCGGGGCCAGCGTGCATTTTTCTTTTGCCGTCATCGAAGTGCTGGCCCGCCGGGGCTACGGTGGGCTGGTCGGCGGGCTGGAAGTGCACAGCG
Organism: Comamonas denitrificans; assembly: GCF_042654745.1. Classification (NCBI taxonomy): domain Bacteria; kingdom Pseudomonadati; phylum Pseudomonadota; class Betaproteobacteria; order Burkholderiales; family Comamonadaceae; genus Comamonas; species Comamonas denitrificans. The sequence continues at coordinate 182,323 of NZ_JBHSEY010000010.1, read as the reverse complement.
ACATCATTCCTCCCTATTTGCTGCACTGCGGCACCGAAGCCCAGCGCCAGCACTGGCTGCCACGCCTGGTCAGTGGCGCAGCGATCGCCGCCATCGGCATGACCGAACCGGGCGCGGGCAGCGATTTGAAGGCCATTCGCACCACCGCCCGCAAAGAGGGCGATGGCTACGTCATCAACGGCAGCAAAATCTTTATCAGCAACGGCCAGCACTGCGACCTGATCGTGCTGGCCGCCAAGACCGACCCGGCCGGTGGTGCCAAGGGCGTGAGCCTGTTCCTGGTCGATACGCAAACCCCCGGCTTCTCGCGCGGGCAGAACCTGGAAAAAATCGGCCAACACGCGGGCGACACCTCCGAGCTGTTTTTCAACGACCTGCGCGTGCCAGCCGATGCGCTGCTGGGCGGCATCGAAGGCCAGGGCTTCACGCAAATGATGCGCGAGCTACCACGCGAGCGCCTGGTCATCGGCGTGCAATCCGTGTACGGGGCCCAGGGTGCCCTCAACGCCACGCTGCGCTACGTGCAAGAGCGCCAGGCCTTTGGCCAGCCGCTGGCCCAATTCCAAAACACCCGCTTCACCCTGGCCCAATGCGCCACCGAAGTGGCCGCTGCGCAGGCTTTTCTACACGCCAGCATCGCCGCCTACGAGCGCGGCCAGCTCACGCCCGAAGCCGCCAGTGCCCTGAAGCTGCACACCACCGAAATGTTTGGCCGCGTGGCCGATGCCTGTTTGCAACTGTTTGGCGGCTACGGCTACATGGCCGAATACCCCATCTCGCGCTTCTGGACGGATGCGCGGGTGATGCGCATCTACGGCGGCACCTCCGAAATCATGAAAGAAATCGTCGCGCGGGGGCTGTTGAAGCCCTAAGCGCCACCCAGGGTTACCTAGAGCGTCCCAAATTTTTAGGATTTCATAGATAATCCGCTCCATGATTCACTGTACAAAAAATCAGTAGCAACATGGACTCTCTTGAACTATGTGCCGGTGCCGGCGGCCAAGCTCTGGGCCTAGAGCGCGCTGGCTTCGAACATCGGGCATTGGTCGAAATTGATTCCCATGCCTGTGCCACGCTGCGACACAATCGTCCTCAATGGGATATCCGCGAAGGTGATTTAACCGCCTTTAATGCCGATAGTTTTCGCGGTATCGACTTGGTGGCCGGTGGTGTTCCCTGCCCCCCTTTTTCCAAAGCCGGTAAGCAGCTGGGATCACAAGACGAGCGCGACCTTTTCCCTCAGGCCATTCGTGTAGTCGATGAGAGCCGCCCCAAAGCGGTCATGCTAGAAAACGTACGCGGCCTCCTGGATCCAATGTTTAAGGATTACCGCGAAAAAATTTCCCTGCAACTTCAAGCCCTCGGGTACTGGACGGATTGGCATTTATTCAATGCCGCCGATTTTGGTGTGTGCCAACTGCGCCCCAGAGTCATTTTTGTTGCTCTACAGCGAGATATTGCCCCGCATTTCCGTTGGCCCGCTCCCAGCATGACACTCCCTCCCACAGTGGGAGAATTGCTTGGTGACCTCATGGCCGAACGCCACTGGGAAGGTGTCACCGATTGGCAGCAAGGTGCCAATAACATTGCGCCAACACTGGTCGGAGGAAGTAAAAAACACGGGGGGCCTGATTTGGGCCCAACACGTGCTCGACAGGCATGGGCCGCGCTGGGAGTAAATGGGAGCAGTCTGGCCGATCACGCTCCCGACCCTGACTTCATCGGCATGCCACGACTGACTGTACGCATGTGCGCACGGATTCAAGGCTTTCCAGACGACTGGCACTTTGTCGGGAAAAAAACGCCCAGTTACCGCCAAGTGGGCAATGCTTTCCCTCCTCCCGTTGCGCATGCCGTTGGCAAGCGCATTGCCCAAGCCATTGAAGCTGCCGCAACCGAACGCCTATCCCGAAAAGTCGCATGAATACACCTTCCTCTCGCCCGCTAGGTGCACGCAGCAAACTGCGTGCATTTTTTCTCGCCCATATTGGTGAAGTACTGGAAGCTGACACGCTGCGCACGGTTGCAGGCGGTATTAGCGAATGGGCACGCCGTATTCGTGAATTGCGTACCGAAGAGGGATACCTCATCCTGACCCACAATGACCGTGCAGACCTTAAGCCGGGTCAGTACCTGCTCGAAACCCCAAAACCACAACCAGCCTTCGCACGCGAGATTTCTAAAGAAACGCGTGCTTATGTCCTTGATCGCAACGGCTTTACCTGCCAGATGTGCGGTGCAGTTGCAGGCGAACCTCATCCCTACGATCCAAGCCGAAAAACTCGTTTGCATTTGGGACACATCATCGACAAAAGCCTGGGTGGTAGCGACGAAGCGAGCAACCTACGAGCCATCTGCTCGGTCTGCAACGAAGGTGCATCGAACATCACGCCCACACGGCCTGATCTTCAAAAACTCTTGGTACAAGTACGCCGTGCCAGCGTGGCCGACCAATTGGAGGTTTTAGCGTGGCTGCAAAAGAAATTTCACCACGCTAAACAGAATTGAAATTCCAATTTAAAAAAGGCCCGGCAGCCAACACTGCCGGGCCTTTTGCTTTTTCAAGAAAAAGCGTGTGCACCCATCAATGGCGGAAGTGGCGCACGCCGGTGAACACCATGGCCACGCCGCGCTCGTTGGCGGCGTCGATCACTTCCTGGTCACGCATCGAGCCGCCAGGCTGGGCCACGCAGGTGGCGCCCGCATCGACCACCACGTCCAGGCCGTCGCGGAAGGGGAAGAAGGCGTCGCTGGCGACCACGGTGTTTTGCAGCGAGAGCTGGGCCGCCTCGGCCTTGATGCTGGCGATGCGGGCCGAGTCCAGGCGCGACATTTGGCCTGCGCCCACGCCCATGGTCATGCCGTTTTTGCAGAAGACGATGGCATTGGATTTAACAAACTTGGCCACTTTCCAGGCAAACAGCAGGTCTTGCAGCTCTTGCGGCGTGGGCTGCTTGATGGTGACGACCTTCAGGTCGGCCAGGGCCAGCTCGTGGTTGTCAGCGGTTTGCAGCAGCAGGCCGGAGCCCACGCGCTTGGATTCGATGGCGTTGCGGCCCTGCTCCCAGTTGGTTTTACCGCCTTGGGGCAAGGCGATTTTCATCAAACGCACATTGACCTTGGGCTTGAAGATTTCCAGCGCTTCGGCGGTGAAATCGGGGGCCATCAGCACTTCGACAAACTGCTTGACCACGGCTTCGGCGGCGGCCTTATCGACGGTGCGGTTAAAGGCGATGATGCCGCCAAAGGCGCTGGTGGGGTCGGTCTGGAAGGCCTTGGCGTAGGCTTCGTGCGCGTCCTTGCCCACGGCCACGCCGCAGGGGTTGGCGTGCTTGACGATGACGCAGGCGGGCTCGTCAAAGCTCTTGACGCATTCCCAGGCGGCATCGGCATCGGCGATGTTGTTGTAGCTCAGTTCCTTGCCCTGCAATTGTTCGCCGGTGACCAGCGAGCCGGGCGCGGGGACCAGGTCGCGGTACAGCGCGGCTTGCTGGTGGCTGTTTTCGCCATAGCGCAGGTCTTGCAGCTTGATGAAGTGGCCGTTGCTCTGGCCGGGGAACAGGGCGCGTTCGGGCACGTAGTCCTCGGAGAGTTTTTCGTCCTCAAACTGAACGCTGGAGAGGTAATCGCTGATCGCGCCGTCGTATTGCGCAATGCGGTTGAAGGCGGCCACGGACAGGGCAAAGCGCAGCTTGTCGCTCAATTTTCCGGCGGCTTTCAGCTCGGCCAGCACGGCGGCGTACTGGTCGGCCGCGGTGACCACGCCCACATCCTTCCAGTTTTTGGCGGCGCTGCGCACCATGGCGGGGCCGCCAATGTCGATGTTTTCGATGGCATCGGCCAGCGTGCAGCCGGGCTTGGCCACGGTGGCTTCAAAGGGGTAGAGGTTCACCACCAGCAGGTCGATGGTGTCGATGCCGTGCTCTTTCAAAGCCGCCATGTGCGCGGGCAGGTCGCGGCGGGCCAGCAGGCCGCCGTGGACCTTGGGGTGCAGGGTTTTGACGCGGCCATCAAGCATTTCCGGGAACTGGGTGACTTCGGCCACCTCGGTCACGGGCAAGCCGGCATCGGCCAGCAGTTTGGCGGTGCCGCCGGTCGAGAGCAGTTGCACGCCCAGGCCATGCAGGGCTTGGGCAAATTCGACAATGCCGGTCTTGTCAGATACGGAAAGAAGAGCTTTCATCGCTTGGTTTTTCTATAAAGTTAAGATAAATATTGCCTAAATCGTTTAAATACAAACGCTCACAGCTATCAAAGTAATTCGTGCTGGAGCAGTTTTTTGCGCAGGGTATTGCGGTTCAGGCCCAGCCACTGGGCAGCGCGGGACTGGTTTTGGTCGGCCTGGGCCATGACCTCTTCCAGCAAAGGGCGTTCGACCAGGCGCAGCACCATGTCGTACACATTGCTGGGGGCTTCGCCGCCCAGGTCGTCGAAATAGGCTTGCAGGCTGGCGCGGATGCTGGCTTGCACGTCGCTGGCCGGATGGGGGCTGGCGGCAGGGCTGGTCGTGGTTAATGGGGTGGCTAACGGGGCAGTTAGCGGGGCGGCTAACGGGGTGGTCAATGGGGGAGTGGACAGGTCCATCACGCGGCCCCCTCAAACACAGCTTGCAAGGTTTTCTCCAAAGTCAAAGGGTTTGCGCCCGGTGCAGTCGCAGGCCTGCCTTGGGGCAGGCGCTCCATCTGCTGGCCTAGGCGCAAAAAATAGTCGTTCACGGCCTGGGTTTGCGCGGCGCAATCGTCCAGGGTGTTGGTGTGATGGCGCAGGGCATCGCCCCCAGGCAAATCACGCACATACCAGCCAATGTGCTTGCGGGCGCTGCGCACACCGGTGGCGCTGCCGTACAGGCGGTAGTGGTCGTCCAGGTGCTCCAGCAGCAAGCCGCGCACTTCTTCCACCAAGGGCGGGGCCAGATGCTGGCCCGTGGCCAGGTAGTGGGCAATTTCACGAAAAATCCAGGGCCGCCCCTGCGCGGCGCGGCCCACCATCAGGGCATCGGCCCCGCTGGCCTGCAGCGCAGCCTGGGCGGTTTGCGGGCTGGTGATGTCGCCATTGACCACCACCGGGATGCGCACCGCTTGCTTGACGGCGGCCACCGTGGCGTATTCGGCCTGGCCCTTGTAGCCCTGCTCGCGCGTGCGGCCGTGGATGGTGAGCATTTGCACGCCCACCGCTTCAAAGCGCCGGGCCAGGGCCACGGCGTTTTTATGCGCCTCGCACCAGCCGGTGCGCATTTTCAGCGTTACGGGCACGCCATGGGGGGCACAGGCGGCAACCACGGCAGCGGCAATTTCTTCGGCCAGGGCTTCGTTTTGCATCAAGGCCGATCCGGCCCATTTGTTGCACACCTTCTTGGCCGGGCAGCCCATGTTGATGTCAATGATCTGCGCCCCGCGCTGGATGTTGAACACCGCTGCCTCGGCCATCATGGCGGCATCGGTGCCAGCAATTTGCACGGCAATCGGCCCGGGTTCGCCCGCATGGTCGGCGCGGCGGCTGGTTTTCAGGCTTTCCCACAAATCCTTGCGCGAGGTGACCATTTCGCTGACGGCGTAACCTGCGCCCAGGCGTTTGCACAGCTGGCGAAAAGGCCGGTCCGTCACCCCGGCCATGGGGGCGACAAAAAGCGCATTGGCCAGCGTGTACGGGCCTAATTGCAGGGAAGACATGCGATTGAAGAAGGGGGAAAAAGAAAAAACCTGCCACACCAGTTGCAGGTAAACACAGTCAAAACGTGAAAGGGGCGTATTGTAGCTGCTCATTTTTTGGGCAGCCGCTTGCCGTTAAAAACTCGTCCGCACAGCACGCCTTCTCCCCAGCCTTGCCCCCCTACACTTGCTGCCCTTATGGATGCTTGGATTCCCACCCTTTTGCACTGGCTGGCCCTGCCTGAATTTGGCTTGAGCACGGTGTTTGTCATCGCCTTGATTTCTGCCACCTTGTTGCCCATGGGCTCAGAGCCGGCGGTCGTTGGCCTGCTGCAGCTGCGGCCTGATTTATTTTGGCCTGCCATTTTGGTGGCGACCGCAGGCAATACGCTGGGCGGCATGATCAGTTGGTGGCTGGGGCGCATGGCCCACCAGGCCCACCAGGCCTGGCAGGCCACCCACCCCGCAGCCGCCGCCAAAGCCGCTGCCATGCACCCCCAACGCAGCCGCCACAAACAACTGGCCCACGCGTGGCTGGTCCGCTGGGGGGCCAAAACCTGCTTGCTCAGTTGGTTGCCGATTGTGGGCGACCCTTTGTGTGCCGTGGCCGGGTGGCTGCGCCTGCCGTTTTGGGCTTGCTGCGGGTACATGGCAATCGGCAAATTCTTGCGCTATGTGCTGATGACCAGTGCCGCGATGTGGGCACTGGGCTAGCGGTCACCCCAGTCCCCGCACTGTCCCCGCATTTACTGCCGTGGCGGCAGGTCTGCGGCTAAGATTTGCCCTCCCCTTTCTTTGCTGCCAAGCCCCCATGTCCCAAGAGCGCCGCCAATTTCAACGCCTGCACTTTGATGCCCATGCCCAGCTGATATGCGCCGGGCAGGCCCATCCTGTGCACCTTTTGGATATTTCGCTGCAGGGGGCTTTGGTCAAGGCCGGTGCGGGGCTGCACTGGCCCAAAGAGGCTCCCTGCCAGCTCATCATCACCCTGGGGGAGGGCTGCCACATTGCCATGGCCAGTGAAGTGGCCCATGTGCAAGAGGCCTACATCGGCCTGCGCTGCCGCAGCATTGACCTGGACAGCATCACCCATCTGCGCCGCCTGCTGGAGCTGCAATTGGGCGACCCTGCATTGCTGGAGCGGGATTTAAGCCAGCTGTGTGCCTTGTGATTTTTCTTTGCCCGCTTTCTTGTTTTTCTTATCTATGCGCCCTTTGATTTTTGCCCACGCCAATAGCTTTCCAGCCGGAACCTACGACTACTTGTTCGCCCAGCTGCGTGCGCGCGGCTTTGCTGTGCATGCGCTGCCACGCTTTGGCCATGACCCCGCCTACCCAGTGACAGACAACTGGCCGCACTTGGTGCAGCAGCTCAAAGACTTTGCCCAGCCGCTGGTGGCGCAATGGGGGCAGCCAGCGTACTTTGTGGGGCATTCATTGGGGGGATTTGTCAGTCTAATGACGGCCGCCCAAACCCCCGAACTGGCCCGGGGCGTATTGCTGCTGGATTCGCCGCTGCTGGGGGGCTGGCGGGCCACTTCAGTGCAAGCGGCCAAGCGCTCGCGGTTGGTGAATATTTTTTCTCCCGGCAAGGTCAGTCGCAAGCGCCGCACCCGCTGGGGCAGCGCCCAAGAGGCGCTGGAGCACTTTCAGCGCAAACCCAGTTTTGCCCGCTGGCACCCACAAATACTGCAAGACTACATTCGCCACGGCCTGCACCAGGATGCACAGGGCCAGCTGACCCTGTGGTTTACGCGCGAAGAGGAAACGGCCATCTACAACAGCCTGCCGCACAACCTGAGCCCGCTGCTGCGCCAGCATCCACTGCGCTGCCCGGTGGCCTTCATTGGCGGGCGACAGTCACGCGAAATGCGCCAAGTGGGCATGGAAATGACCCAGCGCGTAACGCGGGGGCGCATCATGGTGCTGGACGGCAGCCACTTGTTTCCCATGGAGCACCCCATCACCACGGCAGCGGCCATCGAGGCCAGCTTGCTCAACCTGGACAGCATCACGGATGCACAAGTCTTTTGACTTTTTTGGTATTAATTTGGCGATTTCCCTGGATATAACCTTCACTTGTGATGCAACTGCACTATTTGGATTTTGATTTCAGTGAAGATGAGCTGGGCCACGCCTGCTGGGATGCCCTGGCCTGCGTCCCCCCTGAGCGCTGGGAAGCGCTGCTGGCTGAAGCCCAAGCCCTCTTGGCATGGTGCGAGCAACAAGGAGGGCCTGCTGGTGACATGGATGCCGGTTTTGGCTGGGATTTTGATCTGCAAGCCACCGCCGAAAGGGGGGAGCAAACCACCCCGATTGCCATCACCTGGGCCGCACCGTTTTTGCAAGCGACGCGCCCCCAAGATGGCAGCACACGCTGCTGTCTGGGCCTGAGCATCAGCACCACACCAGCCTTGACAAACGTCTTCAAAGAAGGCTTGCATCTCGAATAACGATAGCAAACCTTCTTTAACAAAATTTTTTAATTTAGTCTTTGAAATTTCAACAACAAATCAGTTTTTGTTGAAAGTTTTCACTGGTACAAACCCTTGCTTTTCCAAAAAAACAGGAAAAACTAAGGGTTTGCATCCGCGTGCATTGGTGTTCCCTCCTTAAAATTCCGCGCTGTTTCGGGATTGCCTGACCACGGCAACAGACCACTCCATCCCCTTGGTCTCCCCGTTTTTCGCCATTTTTGGAGACACCATGCAGGCTCTGCTCAAACTATCCAAGGCCATTGACGGTCTGAACGCCTTTGTCGGGCGTTACGTCATCTGGCTCATCTTGGCTGCGACCTTGGTCAGCAGCATCAACGCCGTCGTGCGCAAAGTGTTCCACACCAGCTCCAACGCCTTTCTGGAAGTGCAGTGGTATCTGTTTGCCGCTTCGTTCCTGCTGGCGGCGGGCTATGCACTGCTGGAAAAAGAACACGTCAAGGTGGACGTTATCAACGCCAAGCTGTCGCAACGCACCCGCGCCTGGATTGACGTTTTCGGCTTTATCTTTTTTCTCACACCGGTGTGCTTGATCGTGCTCAAGTACAGCATTCCCTTCTTTCTGCAGGGCTTTCACTCCGGTGAAGTCTCCAGCAATGCGGGCGGCCTGATTCGCTGGCCGGTGTACCTGATGATGCCCCTCGGCTTTGGCCTGCTGATGCTGCAAGGCTTCTCCGAACTCATCAAGCGCATTGCCTTCCTGCGCGGCTTGATTGACGACCCCATGGTCAAACGGGTGGAAAAGTCAGCAGAAGAAGAATTGGCCGAGGCCATTCGCCAGGCCAAAGAACTGGCTGCGGCCAAAAAAGCCCAAAACGCCTAAGCGCCCAGGAGAATTTACGTGGAATTCATTGCCAACAACCTCGCCCCGATCATGTTCGCGGGCCTGATCTGCTTTCTATTGATCGGCTTTCCCGTGGCGTTCAGCCTGGGGGCCTGCGGCCTGTTTTTTGCCGTCATCGGCATTGAAATGGGCGTACTGCCCGAAGCGCTGATGCAAGCGCTGCCCTTACGCATTTACGGCGTGATGCAAAACGAAACCTTGCTAGCCATTCCATTCTTCACCTTGATGGGGTTGATATTGGAGAGAAGCGGCATGGCCGAGGACTTGCTGGACACCGTGGGCCAGCTTTTTGGCCCCATCCGTGGCGGTGTGGCCATTGCCGTGATCGTGGTCGGTGCCATGCTGGCAGCGACCACCGGCGTGGTGGCCGCTTCGGTGATCTCGATGGGCCTGATCTCGCTGCCCATCATGATGCGCTACGGCTACGACCGGCGCATTGCCTCGGGGGTGATTGCCGCCTCGGGCACGCTGGCACAGATCATTCCGCCCTCGCTGGTGCTGATCATTTTGGCCGACCAGTTGGGCCGCAGCGTAGGCGACCTGTACAAAGGCGCTTTCCTCCCCGGCTTCATGCTGGTGGGCTTTTACATGCTGATGATCTTCGCCATCGCCATCTTCCGCCCCAGCATGGTGCCCGCCCTGCCGCCCGAAGCGCGTGACCTGAAAGACAAAAACGGCAACTCCGGCCTGCCTTCGCTGCTGGTGCTGACCATCATCTGCGTGGGCCTGTCCGTGTTTGCCGCGCAGAACATGGAAGCCATCCACACCTGGATCACCGGTGAAGTGGTGGAACACGTGGCCAAGGATGAAACCATCGTGTTTTCGATGTGCTTTGGCGTCACCCTGGCCTTTATCGCTGCCTCGATCAACCGCATCACTGGCATGGGCCTGCTGTCCACCGTGGCAGAAAAGGTCACCTTTGTGCTGATTCCGCCACTGCTGCTGATCTTCTTGGTGCTGGGCACCATCTTCCTGGGTATCGCCACCCCCACCGAAGGCGGTGCCATGGGTGCCATGGGTGCCATCATCTTGGCCATCAGCCGCCGCCGCCTGAGCTACAAGCTGCTGCAGCAGGCGCTGGTGGGCACCACCAAGCTGTCGTGCTTTGTGGTCTTCATCCTGATTGGCGCCACCATGTTCAGCCTGACCTTCCAGGGTGTGGACGGCCCACTGTGGGTGGAGCACCTGCTGTCCGACCTGCCGGGTGGTCAGTTGGGCTTTCTGATCCTGGTGAACATCATGGTCTTCTTCCTGGCGTTCTTCCTGGATTTCTTTGAGCTGTCCTTCATCATCGTGCCGTTGCTGGCCCCGGTGGCCGACAAGCTGGGCATTGACCTGGTGTGGTTTGGCGTGCTGCTGGCCATCAACATGCAAACGTCCTTCATGCACCCGCCGTTTGGTTTTGCCCTGTTCTACCTGCGCTCGGTCGCACCCGATAAGGAATACACCGACAAGGTCACGCGCCAGCGCATTGCTCCGGTGACCACTACGCAGATCTACCTGGGCTCGATCCCCTTCCTGTGCATTCAGCTGATGATGGTGGGTCTGGTGATTGCCTTCCCTGGCATCGTCTCCAGCGGTTTGGATGAAAAGGTCACCTACGACCTGGATGCCATCCGCGAGCAAATGGAGGCCAATATGCCCAGCGCGGTGGACTTTGAAAACCCCTTCATGACCGAAGACAGCGCCAGCGAGTCTGCCGCCCCTGCAGAGGATGACCCGCTCAAAGCCATGCAAGACGCTTTAGAGGCGGCCCCTGCCAATTAAGGCCAACTAAGAAAAAGCGCACACGCGCAACCATCCCCCCAGCCCCTGGTGCCTTTGGCCCAGGGGCTTTTTCATGGGCCACAATCGCCCGCAGGAGAAACTTATGCAACTGTCCACCTGGAACATCAATTCCCTTACCGTGCGCCTGCCCCAGGTGCTCGAGTGGCTGGAGGCCAACCCGGTCGATGCCCTCGGCCTGCAAGAGCTCAAGCTCACCGACGACAAATTCCCCCACCTGGAGCTGGAGGCTGCGGGCTACCAATGCGTGAGCCACGGGCAAAAGACCTACAACGGCGTGGCCATCGTCTCGCGCCTGCCGATCAGTGAAGTGGTGCGCAACCTGCCCAATTTTCCCGACGAACAAGCCCGCGTCATCACCGCCACCCTGGCCACGGCGCAGGGGCCCCTGCGCTTGATCAATGCTTATTTTGTGAATGGCCAAGCGCCGGGCACAGACAAGTTTGCCTACAAGCTGCGCTGGCTGGCCGCGCTGACCGAATGGGTGCGCAGCCAATTGGCGCACTACCCGCGTTTGGTGCTGATGGGGGACTTCAACGTTGCCCCGGACGACCGCGATACGTTTGACCCCATTGGCCTGGCCGGCACCATTCACCATACGCCCGAAGAGCGTGCCCATTTTCAGCAGCTGCTGGGCCTGGGGCTGCACGACAGTTTTCGCCTGTTTGAGCAGCCGGAAAAAAGTTTTTCTTGGTGGGATTACCGCATGCTGGGTTTCCAAAAAAACCGGGGCCTGCGCATTGACCACATCCTGATCAGCGATGCGCTCAAGCCCCAGGCCAGCGCCTGCCACATTGACCGCGCACCCCGCAAGAACAAGCAGCCCAGCGACCACACGCCGGTGGTTTTGACCTTGGCCTCCTAAAAAACGCCCCCATACACTGCCCTCTTCGTATGCCCTCCGCCCCTCCTGCCGCGCTTGTCTGGCTGCGCCGCGATCTGCGCTGCGATGACCATAGCGCCCTCTACCACGCACTGCGCCGTTTTCCCCGGGTGTATTGCGCCTTTGTCTTTGATACCGACATCCTGGATGCCCTGCCCACGCGCTGCGACCGGCGGGTTGAGTTCATCCACGCCAGCGTGCTGGAGCTGCACCAGCGCTTGCAGCAGCTGGCCTGGGACCATGGCGTGCCCGGCGGCGGGCTGATCGTGCGCCACGGCCCGGCCGTGCCGTGCATCGTGCAACTGGCACAAGAGCTGGGCGTGCAAGAAGTGCTGACCAACCGCGACTATGAGCCGACCGCCATCGCCCGGGACCAGCAAGCCGCCCAGGCATTGCACGCGGCAGGCATCGCCTTCAGCGATTACAAAGACCAGGTGCTACTCGAAAAAAACGAGGTGCTGACCCAGCAAGGCCTACCTTACAGCGTGTTTACCCCCTACAAACGCGCCTGGCTGCAAAAGCTTGATGCGTTTCAATGCACGCCCTACCCCGTGCAACGCTATGCACAGCATTTGGCGGCGCTGCCCAGCCCCAGCACCCCCCTGCCCACGCTAGAAGCACTGGGCTTTACGCCCACCAACCTGCCCACCCTGGCACTGCCAACGGGCATGAGCGGGGCCCAGCAACTGCTGCAAGACTTTCTGCCGCGCCTGCACGCTTACCATGAGGCCCGCGATTTTCCGGGGCGCAAAGGAGTCTCGTATTTGTCGGTGCATCTGCGCTTTGGCACCATTTCCATCCGCCAGCTGGCCGCACTGGCGGCCCAGCAGGCAGCGACCGGCTGCCAGGGGGCGCAAACCTGGCTGGCTGAATTGGCCTGGCGTGATTTTTATTTCATGATTTTGTACCACCACCCCCAGGTGGTCACCCACGCCTTCAAGCCCGAATACGACGACGTGCCATGGGACGAGGCCCCCGACCTGTGGCAAGCCTGGTGCGCAGCCCGCACGGGCTACCCCCTGGTGGATGCGGCCATGCGGCAGTTGCTGCAAACGGGCTATATGCACAACCGCCTGCGCATGGTGGTGGCCAGTTTTCTGACCAAGCACCTGGGGATTGACTGGCGCCGGGGCGAGCGCTTTTTTGCCCAGCACCTGAACGACTATGACCTGGCCGCCAACAACGGCGGCTGGCAATGGGCCGCCTCGACAGGGTGCGATGCACAGCCGTACTTTCGGATTTTCAACCCCATCCTCCAATCGCAGAAATTCGATCCCCAGGGGCGCTTCATTCGCCGCTACCTGCCCGAACTGGCCCGCGTACCGGACAAACACCTGCATTTTCCCGCCGCCATGAAACCGGCCGAGCTGGCCGCCTGCGGGCTGCGCCTGGGGGTGGATTACCCCCAGCCCATCGTCGAGCACGCCCAGGCCCGCACGCGCACCCTGCTGCGCTTTCAGCGCCCATCGCCCAGCCCTGAATAATCAAAAACAAGAGCTTTAACCGCTTTAAATACAACGTTTTTAGAGATTTTTACTAATAAATGAAACATCCATCAAGCCCCAGCTGCTGCACTAGCTGCAGCCCCTCCACCCCACGGGCACACCCTGGCGGTGGCGACCACGGGCATGGCCATGGCAACGATGAGCACGGCCATGACCATGACCACGGGCATAGCCATGGCGATCTGCCCTCGTGGCCGCGCATCAGCGCCGCGCTGATTTTGGCCTTGGGGGCCGAAGCCGCCCACTGGGGGCACAGCCAGTGGCCCGCCCTGCACTACCTTGGCATGGCGCTGGCCGTGGTGGCCATTGCCTTGGCCGGCCTGGGCATTTACCGCCAAGGCTTAACCGATCTGAAAAACCTGCACCTAGGCATTCACGCCCTGATGGCCGTGGCCGTTACCGGGGCCTTTTTGATTGGGCAATGGCCCGAGGCGGCCATGGTGATGGCGCTGTACGTCGCCGCCGAGCGCCTGGAAGACCAGGCCATGGACCGCGCCCGCCACGCCCTTGGGCAATTGCTGGCCAGCACCCCCAGCACCGCCCAAGTGCAGCAGGCCGATGGCCGCTACGCGAGCACAGCGCTAGAGGCCGTGCCGCTGCACGCCATCGTGCGCGTGCTGCCGGGCGAGCAAATTCCGTTGGATGGCACCATCACCGAGGGCTTTAGCAGCATCAACCAAGCGCCCATCACCGGCGAGAGCACCCCCGCTGACAAAGGCCCAGGCGATACCGTGTGGGCGGGCAGCATCAACCAGCACGGCTTGCTGCTCATCACCGTGGACAAGGCCAGCCACGACAGCCTGCTGACCCGCATCGTGCAGGCGGTAGAACAAGCCCAGGCCCGCAAAGCGCCCACCCAGCGCTTTGTGGATCAATTCGCCCGCATCTACACCCCCATCGTGCTGGTGCTGGCCATCGCCCTGGCCGTGCTGGCCCCTTGGCTGCTAGGCTGGAGCGCGACCGATGCCCTCTACCAAGCGCTGGCCTTGCTGGTCATTGCCTGCCCCTGCGCCCTGGTGCTGTCCACACCGATCACCATCGTCAGCAGCCTGACGGCGGCCGCCCGCAAAGGCTTGCTGCTCAAAGGCGGCAGCGTGCTGGAAACGGCCCACCGCCTGCGCCACATCGCCCTGGACAAAACCGGCACCCTCACCACGGGCCGCCCCAGCTTGCAAGACTGGCAAGTTCTGGGCTGCGCAGACAACGCTGCCCAAGCCAACGCTATCGCTGATGCGGCAGAGTGCGCACGCACCGCGTACGCCATCGCCAGCCAATCCGAGCACCCCGTCGCCCAAGCCATTGCCCAGGGGTTGCAAGCCAGCATCGCCCAGGCCCGCCTGCCCACGGTGCAGCACATTACCGCCCTGCCGGGGCGCGGCGTGCAGGCCCAGCGGGCCGATGGCCACCCCCTCTTTCTGGTCAATCTGCGCTGGGCCCAAGAGCAGGGCCTGGCCACCCCGGCGCTTGCCGCCATCGTGCAGGCCCAAGCCGCCCAGGGCCGCAGCATCAGCCTGCTGGCCACGCCGCAGCAGGTGCTGGCCTGGTTTGCCGTGGCCGACACCCTGCGCCCCGAAGCACCCGCCGCTATCGCCCAACTGCACGCCCTGGGGCTGCAAGTGCACCTGTTCAGCGGTGACCACCCCGCCACCGCCCACGCCGTGGCCACCCAAGCGGGCATTGCGCACGCCCAAGGCGGCCTGCTGCCCGAGGACAAACTGCGCCTGCTGGCCGATTTACAAACCAGCGGCCCCACTGCCATGGTGGGCGACGGCATGAACGATGCCCCGGCCCTGGCCCAGGCCGATGTTGGCTTTGCCATGGGCGGTGCCCACAGCACGGACATGGCAATAGAGACCGCCGATGTCGTCCTCATGCACGACGATCTGCGCCGCCTCCCCGACACCGTGCACCTGTCGCGCCGCACCCGCAATGTGCTGTGGCAAAACATCGCCCTGGCCCTGGGCATCAAACTTGTGTTCTTTGCCCTGGCCCTCACCGGCCACGCCAGCATGTGGCTGGCCGTTCTGGCCGATGTGGGCGTAAGCCTGCTGGTGGTGGCCAATGGCTTGCGGCTGCGCCGGTGGACAGGGCAGGAGGCTTAAACCCCTTTGCCGCAGGAAATCAGCGCAAATCTACAATCGCGCTGATTTTTCTTGAAACACCATGCCCCCCTCCTCTGCCCGCACTGATCCCGCTCCCCCGGCCATCCTCACCTCTGCCCCCGAAGCCCCTGCCCACACCTTGCCGGAAGATGGCGCTGCCATTGCCACCGGTGTTTTGTTGGTGGCCTTGGGGGTGGCGTTTTTTAAACAAGCGGGGCTGCTGACCGGGGGCATTACCGGGCTGGCCTTTGTGCTGCACTACAGCACCCACACCAACTTGGGGCTGTGGTTGTTTGTGCTGAATTTGCCGTTTTACTGGCTGGCGGTGCGCAAGCTGGGCTGGGCCTTCACCCTCAAAACTTTTTGCGCCGTGGGGCTGCTGTCGCTCATGACCGAGCTGCAACCGCATTGGCTGGCCCTGCACAGCATCCACCCGGCGTACAGCGCCATTGCGGGCGGCACCTTGGTGGGGGTGGGCATGCTGATCATGTTTCGCCACCGCTGCAGCCTGGGCGGCATTGCCATTGCGGCCCTGTATTTGCAAGAGCGCTACGGCTGGCGCGTGGGCCATGTGCAAATGGTGCTCGATGGCCTCATCCTGATCAGCGCCTTTGCCCTGCTGGAGCTTGACCGGGCGCTGTGGTCGATTCTGGCCGGGGTGGTGCTCAACCAGGTGCTGTCCATGAACCACCGCCCAGGGCGCTACGTGGTGGTGTAGGCCGTACCGGATACCGGGTACCGGGTATCAGCCCCAGCGCAGCAGCGGGAACTTTCAAGGCCCCAGCCCCCCTCTATCACCGGTCTTTTCTTTTGAGGTTTTTTATGCCACAGCACCGCCCCTCGCGCCGCAGCGCCCTTTTGCACCTGACCGCCCTGACCGCCCTGGCCACCGTAGCCGCCACCAGCGGGGCCAGCTGGGCTGCAGCCCCCACCGCCCAGCCCATCCCGGTAGAGCTGTGGAAAGACCCCACCTGCGGCTGCTGCCACGACTGGATCACGCACATGCAGGACAACGGCTTTGCCGTCACCGCCCACGACACCGGCAACACCGCCGTACGCGCCAAGCTGGGACTGCCGCCAGAGCTGGGCTCGTGCCACACCGCCTTGATTGGGGGGTATGTGATTGAAGGCCACGTTCCCGCCAGCGATGTGCGCAAGCTGCTGGCACAAAAGCCCAAGGCCCTGGGCCTGACCGTGCCTGGCATGGTCATCGGCAGCCCCGGCATGGACACCCCCGCCTACAACGGCCGCCAAGACCCCTACGACGTGCTACTGGTCACCAAAAAAATGCTGGGCAGCGGGGTGAACACCAGCGTGTTTACCAGCTACCGCCACAAAACCGGCTAATTTTTACTATAAAAAGAGCTGTTTTCGCTTATCCTGCAAGCGGTAACAGCTCTTTTTATTGATGTTATGACAGACGACCTTTTGGCCCACAACGGCCACCTTGCCCAGGTGCTGGGCCTGCACGTGGGCCACTTCACCCACCCCGATCGCCCCACCGGCTGCAGCGTGGTGCTGTGCCCGCAGGGGGCCACCGCCGGGGTCGATGTGCGCGGCGCAGCGCCCGGCACGCGCGAGACCGATTTGCTCCACCCCAGCCACTTGGTGCAACACGTCCACGGCATCACCCTGGCCGGGGGCAGCGCCTGGGGGCTGGATGCCGCCAGTGGCACCGCCCGCTGGCTGGAAGAGCACGGCGCGGGGTTGGACATTGGCGTAGGCCGCCTCCCCCTGGTGCCGGCGGCCGTGCTGTTTGATCTGACGGTGGGCGATATGCGCATCCGCCCCGATGCCGCCGCCGGGTACGCCGCCTGCCAAGCGGCCAGCCAGTCCACCCGCCATGAGCGCCCGGCCGAAGGCAGCGTGGGCGCAGGGGCCGGGGCGCTGGTGGGCAAAATTTTTGGTTTTGACCGCGCCATGCAAGGCGGCATTGGCACGGCCAGCTTCACCGTGCATGGGGTCACCGTGGGGGCCTTGATTGCCTGCAATGCCGTGGGCGACGTGTACCACCCGCGCAGCGGGCAATTGCTGGCCGGTTGCCGCAGCAGCGATGGCCGCCAGCTCTTGGGGGCCCGCGATGCCCTGCTGCAAGGCCATGCGCCCCAGTCCTTGCTGGCCGGTAGCAACACCACCATTGGCGTGGTCGCCACCGATATGGCACTGACCAAAGCCCAGGCCCAGCGCCTGGCCACCGTGGGCCACGATGGCCTGGCCCGCGCCATCAACCCCGTGCACACCATGAGCGATGGCGACACCTTGTTTGCCCTGGGCACCGGCCAAGCCCCCAGAGCGCTGGATTTAATGACCCTCTTCACCCTGGCCGCCGAAGTCGTGGCCATTGCCACCGCCCGCGCCGTGCTGCTGGCCCGCGCCTTGCCCGTGGCGGGCCAAACCCCGGCCCCCAGTTGGGCCGATATGCCACCATGTCTGTAATAAAACCCGACTCCACCCCCAGCACCGGCGTGCGCCTGGACAAATGGCTCTGGGCGGCCCGCTTTTTTAAAACCCGCAGCCTGGCGGCCGAAGAAATCCACAAAGGCCGGGTCAGCATCAATGGCAGCACCGCCAAGGCCGCCCGCGAAGTGCGCGTGGGCGACACCATTGCCCTGCGCCAAGGCAATATGCCCAAAACCGTGGTTGTGCGGGGCATCTCGGGGACGCGCGGGCCCGCCGCTGTGGCCCAGTTGCTCTACGCCGAAACCGAAGAAAGCCAGCAACAGCGCCTGCAACTGACTGTGCAGCGCCGCCTGGCCCCGGAACCGGCCGCCGCCATCAGCCAACAACGCCAAGGCCGCCCCACCAAACGCCAACGCCGCGATTTGGACACGGCCCGCAACAGCGGCAATTGGGGCGAGCGCTGGAGTGCGCACTGGCAGGAATAGCCCCGTGCCACCGCCCGCCTGCAGCGCTTAGAACGTGTTCATGATCTCGAATGAAGGTGTGGGGGATGCGGTTGGGGATGGGTTGCGAGGATTTGCAACGACGCAGACCGCCCGAAGCCGCGCCCGCACACCCATGAGGAGATCGTGAACACGTTCTAAGATCGTGCACACGTTCTTAAATCGCTGCCTCGTCCAGCTCTCCGGTGCGCACCCGGATCACACGCTCCACCGGGGTGACAAAAATTTTGCCGTCACCAATTTTGCCGGTGCGTGCCGCGCTGACGATGGCATCCAGGCAGCGATCCACGTCGGCATCGTTCACCACCACCTCGACCTTCACCTTGGGCAAAAAATCCACCACGTATTCCGCGCCCCGGTACAGCTCGGTGTGGCCTTTTTGGCGGCCAAAGCCTTTGACCTCGGTCACTGTCAAGCCGACGGTGCCGCACTCGGCCAAAGCCTCGCGCACGTCTTCGAGCTTGAAGGGCTTGATGATGGCGGTGATCATTTTCATAACAACTCCAGAAAAATAACAATAGCTAGTAGCACAGAAAAATAAAGGGCTAACCGGTAAAACGATGCGTCATCGGAATCTGCCAGTCGCGGGCAAACGCCGTGGGCGACAGGCGCGGCCCGCCGGGGCCTTGGCGGCGTTTGTACTCACTCAGGCGCAGCAGGCGCAAAGTTTTTGCCACCACCTCGGGGGCATAGCCCGCCGCTTCCAGCTGGGCCGGGCTGGCGTTGTGCTCCAGGTACTGGCGCAGCAGGGCATCGAGCACCTCGTAGGGCGGCAGGCTGTCTTCGTCTTTTTGATCGGGGCGCAGCTCGGCGCTGGGCGGGCGGGTGATGATGCGCTCGGGGATCGGTGCCACCAACCCCGTATGCAACGGGTCGTGCGCATTGCGCCAGCGGGCCAGGGCAAACACCTCGGTTTTCCAGACATCGCACAGCACGGCAAAGCCGCCGGCCATATCGCCGTACAAGGTGCCGTAGCCCATGGCCACCTCGCTTTTGTTGCTGGTGGTCAGCACCACGTGGCCAAATTTGTTCGACAGCGCCATCAGCAGCGTGCCCCGGCAGCGGGCCTGCAGGTTTTCTTCGGTGGTGTCCATCTGGGTGCCCGCAAACAACGGGGCCAAAGCGGTTTCAAACGCTTGCACCTGGGGGGTAATTTCAATCACATCGTGGCGCACGCCCAGGCCATCGGCCATGGCTTGGGCATCTTTCCAGCTGATGTCGGCCGTGTAGGGCGAGGGCATCATCACCGTGCGCACGCGCTGCGGGCCCAGGGCATCGACGGCAATGGCCAGCACCAGGGCCGAATCAATGCCGCCGGACAGGCCCAGCAACACGCCGGGAAAGCGGTTTTTCTCCACGTAATCGCGCACCGCCTGCACCAGGGCTTGCCACAAAATACAGAGTGGCTCCGGCACTGGATATAAGGAATTGGCTGACAAATCGTCATTTTTTATTGTTATATCAGCGCAAGCAGCTACGAAATATTCTAGTCTTTGCACCACGTGCCCGTGCCGATTGCTGGCCACACTGCCCCCGGCAAACACCCAGTGGTCAAACCCGCCCGCCCACTGGCTGCTGACCATGGGCCGCTGCACTGCCTGGGCTTGCGCGGCCAGCGCGGCCTCCAGCGCCTGGGGTTGGCCAGCATGAAAGGCTTGCAGGGGCAAGGCCACAATCACCTGGGCGCAGGCCGCCGCCGCATGGGCGCAGGCCGGGGTGAGAGCATCTTGGCCCAGCAGCACGGCCAGCCGGGTTGCGCCAATGCTGAACTGGCACGGCGCGGCCACCATGGGCTGGCAATGGCGCAGCAAGGCGGCATCGCCCTGCAGATGCTGCTGGCCGCCGTGGGCAATCTGCGCCCCATTGCGCACCACGCTGACGGCATGCACCAGTACGCCGTCTTGCACTGCGGGGTAGGACAGCACCAGCGCCACATCGGGCCAGGCGGTGCTGGCGCTGATGAGCTGGTGCAAGGCGGTTTGCACCGCTGCCAAAAAGCTGGGGCGCAGCACATAGTCGCCCGCCACGGGGCTGCCACACAGGGCCAGGGCCGGGGGCACCAGGCAGGCCACGCCATCGCGCTGAGCTTGCTCGGCCGCCGTGGTTAATTGCTGCACATTGGCCGCCCAATCGCCCAACACCCCATTGCTTTGCAGTACGCGTAGTTGCGTTTGCACGGCTGTTTGCTCCGCTGTGTGCACCGCTGCCCCTTTGTAAAACCAAAACCGGCGATTATCGGCGCTCAGGCCCCAACGCCAGCGCCGCCCACAAAAAAGGCAGTCCGCAGACTGCCTGATGGTGGGCGTTGGTGGGCAGTGTTGGGCTTTAAGCCCGCAGCGCCAGCGGCTTAGCCTTGGTAGTTGGCCATGCCATCAACGATTTCTTTGTGCGCTGCGTCCACGCCTTTCCAGCCCAGCACTTTGACCCATTTGCCTTTTTCCAGGTCTTTGTAGTGCTCAAAGAAGTGGGCAATTTGCTGCAAGGTCAGCGTGTGCACATCGTCCAGGGTTTCGATTTTGTCGTAGGCGGGCAGGATTTTTTTGGTGGGTACGGCCAGCACTTTGCCGTCCACGCCGGACTCGTCTTCCATCTCCAGGATGCCGATGGCGCGGCAGGGCACGACCACGCCGCTGGGCAGGGGGAAGGGGGTCAGCACCAGCACGTCCACCGGATCGCCGTCACCGGCCAGGGTTTGGGGCACATACCCGTAGTTGCAGGGGTAGTGCATGGCGGTGCCCATGAAGCGATCGACAAACACGCAGCCGGTTTCTTTATCGACTTCGTACTTGACGGGGTCGGAATTGGCGGCAATTTCAATCACCACGTTAAAGGTTTCAGGGGCATTTTTGCCGGGGGTGACTTTTTCGAAAGACATGCTGATCACACAAGAGAAGTGAAAAATCACGGCTTCCGAAAGACTTGCTGCCTCTGGATGCCGCACGAAAACCGCGCATTTTAGGCCCAGCTGTCTTGCACAAGGCTTGCAATGCGGCGCTGATTGCATTAAAAATAATTAAATTCAATAGCTGCAAGCGCTTATAAATAAAAGGCAAAAGCGCTATTTCATCCTAAAAATGCCAATACCAGAGTGACTGCACACCATGGCCAAGCTTTGCACAATCGGCCGGTTTTTTTGCTGAATTTTCTTGCCATGCCTTTATCTGCCCCGACGATTGACCGCCAACCCCGCCACATCCGCAGCGTGCGCTACCAAAGCTTTGAGCGCAGCGATGGCCTGTGGGATGTAGAAGGGGAGCTGATCGACACCAAGGCCATGGATGTCCCCCGGCTGGGCAGCGGCATCTTCCGTGCCGGTGAGCCCATTCACCACATGCACATCCGCGTGACCGTGGATACGCGCTTGGTCGTCCACGCCATTGAAGCGGCCATGGATGCCCACCCCATCCAAGGCTGCCCCGCTGCCCTGGATGCCATGCAGCGCATGGTCGGCTGCTGCATGGCCAAGGGCTGGCGCAAAGCGATTGAGGCCAATCTGGGAAAAGTGGCCGGTTGCACCCATATGCGCGAGCTGCTGATGAACATGGCCACCGCCGCGTTTCAGAGCATTGGCGCGGCCTTTAGCACCGGGGGCGACACCCCCCCTTTGTTCTTAGGCGAATGCCAAGGCTGGAGATTCGATGGCCCGGCCGTGGCCGAGCACTTCCCGAAATTCATCGGCTACCTGCGCCCGGAGCCAGCGGGCAAGCCCCCTCACGGGGCATAGTTCACCCACGCAGAACTTTTGCCCGAGCGCATCAGGTAGCCCCCCCCATCGGGCGCTCGCATCATCACCACATCGTCGTTTTCGGCGACAAACGCGGTGGTTGTCAGCGTTTGCAGGCGCTCGGCCCAGGGCGGGGCATCGGCCGCAAACGGGCTGCGCTCAATCAGATCGAACACCAGGCGATTGACATCGTAGTAGCTGACGGGGGCCTCCACGGTCAGCGGTGTGCTGGCTTGTCCATCGGGTGCATCGGGTGCCTTGGGCGCATTCGCAGTGGGCAGGCCAATCAGCTTTAAAGCGGCGGGCACCAGGGTGATGCGCGGGTTCGGAATTTCGCGCATCCCCGAGATTTGGTATTTATCGCCGCGCAAGGCAGCGCCATGCTCGGGCATGAGCAGCACCGCCACGGGGCGGCCGGTGCGTTCCAATTCGGTCAGAAACTGGTCAAAGTCGGCCAGCAATTTGCTCAGGCGGGGTTTGTAAGTGTCCAGGCTGGAGCGCGAGGCCACCCCCTCGATGCGATTGCCGTCATGCAGGCTCACGGTGTTGTAGTACAGCGCCACCGGCTGCGGCCCTTGGGTTTGGCGTTGCTGCCACCAGCGGCTGAGCAAGGCCCCGTCGGCATAAATCGGTGAGCCATCAAAATTGCGCATGGCAATGGGCACGCCCTGCGGGTTCTGCAGCCGCCCTGCCAGGCCACCGCGCGCTTGCAGCGTCTTGGCAAAGTCGTCAAACACCCCATCGTGGTTGAGCAGGCCCTGGGCGGTGTAGCCCAAGGCCTCCAGGCTGGGGAAGAGGTAACAGGCGGCATCCCCACCTTCGTACAGGTCATGGTGCGAAGTTTGACCGCACGCACCGCGCGTCAGGCGCAAGGCCGCCGGGCCGCTGTAGCTGGCCGCGCTGTTGAACTGGGTGAACACCACATCAAAACGCTGCAGCAAAGGGTGGTCACGCAGGCCGACAAACTCCATGTCGTCCCACGACAAGGAGCACACCTGCAGCACCACAATGTCAAAAGGCGGGGCGGCCTGGGGGGCCGGGGTGAGCTGGCGCTGGGCTTGGCTGGCATAAAAGGCTTGCAACTGCGCATCGGGGGTTTGCACCAGGGTTTGCCCATCGGCCTGCACCAAGGTGATGGTGGCAGGCGCAGGGGCAGCGCTCCACAGTGCGGCCACAGGCACGCTGAAAATCCCCAAAAAAACCACCGTGGCAAACCGAATGCGCCGCGCCAACAGCAAATACACCGCCACCAGCGCCAGGGCCGCCACCAGGGTGCGCACCTCCACCGCCCGCTGCAGCAGCTCGGCCAAATAATCCAGCCGAAACTGCGCCAAGGCGGTCACTTGCGACAGCACCCGGCCCATCGCCGGTAGGTAAGAGTCGTAATACAGCAAACCCAAGGCCAGGGGCCAGGCCACCCAGGCGCGCACGGTGCGCACCCGCCCGGGGGCCAGCGGCCACAGCAAGCCCAGGGCCAGCAGCAGGTTGGCTGGCCAATGAAAGTTCATGCGCCCGGCATAGAACAAGCCCAGCTTGGCCAAAAAATAAAAACTCCAGTGGTGCATGGTGGGGGTGGGTTGGGGTCAGGTCGGCACAGAGGCGGGGCGATTTTTCACGAAGCGATCGCGCAGATGGTTTTTCAGGGCCGTCCACATGGTGTGGTAGCCCTGGGCACCCAGGTGGGTAATTTCCTGCAGCCCCAGCAGCGGGCGGTCTGGTTCCTGGTTGTCATTCCAGTGCGTCCAGGAATCGGGGCGGGCAAAGGTGCACTGCACCAGGGCGATTTGCTGCTCTTTCGAGAGGTTTTCAAACTCCACGCCCAGCGTGCCCCGGCCCGGGTCGAGCATGACCTTGGCGGGAAAGGCGTGTTCGCAATCGTCCCACCACAGGCCGACATGCACCTCGGTGCCCACCGGCAAGGCCTGCCACTGTGCCGACGGCACTTGTTGCAGCTGCAGCCCCAGGCCACTGAGGGAATAGTCGGTGCACGTGGCGTGCAGGGCGCGGCCATCGGGCAGGTACAAGGTGGCGGGCAAGGTGGCAGCGACCCGGTGCATTTTGCGCACCTGGCGCGATTCAGCAGCCACGCCAACGGCGGCCCCCAGCATGAACAGGCTGTAGGCGGTCCAAATCAAGTTCATCACCACCGTGGAAGTCTCGTCGGTGTTCCACCAAAACAGGCGCACCAGGCCCACGCCAAAGGCGGCGATGTTGAGCACCATCAAGATGGTGTAGGGCAAGGAGGTGGTCCAGTCAAAGTAGGAGCGCTCCACCAGCCCGCCCTTGGCCGTGACGTTGAACTTGCCCAGCTTGGGGTTGATGATGGCCAAGGTGGTGGGCAGGGCCACGTACCAGGCCAGCACCGTCTCGTACACCTCGGCCCAGAAGGTGTGGCGGTATTTGCCTTGTACGTGGGCGTTGGCCACCCCGGCTTGCACGATGTAAGGCAGCACATACAGCGCCAGCAAAAACGCATGCGCGTGGATGATGTAGATGTGGAAAAACAAATACGCCATGGGGGCCGTCAAAAACACCAAGCGCGGCAGCCCGAAGAAAAAGTGCAGCATGGCATTGC
Organism: Comamonas denitrificans; assembly: GCF_042654745.1. Taxonomy (NCBI): domain Bacteria; kingdom Pseudomonadati; phylum Pseudomonadota; class Betaproteobacteria; order Burkholderiales; family Comamonadaceae; genus Comamonas; species Comamonas denitrificans. The sequence goes on along the minus strand of NZ_JBHSEY010000010.1, from coordinate 157,860 downwards.
TGTAGCAAATGCGCTGCCACAGCGTCAGCCCCTTGCCCAGCAAGGGGTTGTCGGTGCGGAAAATCTGTGCCATGCCCCGCGCCCAGCGAATGCGCTGGCCGACGTGGGCCGACAGGCTTTCCGTGGCCAGACCCGCCGCCTGGGCTTCGTTGATATAGGCCGTGGTGTAGCCCCGGCGGTGCAGCTTGAGGGCGGTGTGCGCATCTTCGGTCACGGTTTCAACGGCAATGCCGCCCACTTCCATCAATGGCTCGCGGCGAATCACGGCGCACGAGCCGCAGAAAAACGTGGCGTTCCAAAAATCGTTGCCGTCTTGAATCAGGCCGTAAAACAAGGCCCCTTCATTGGGCACGCGCCGAAAGGTGCCCAGGTTGCGCTCAAACGGGTCGGGCGAGAAGAAATGGTGCGGCGTTTGCAGCATGGCGCACTTTGGATCGCGCTGAAACCAGCCCACGGCGGTTTTCAAGAACGAGCGCGTGGGCAGGTGGTCGCAGTCAAAAATGGCGACCAGCTCCCCATCGGTTTTCTGCAAGGCGTGGTTCAGGTTGCCCGCCTTGGCGTGGTGGTTGTCCGGGCGGATGATGTACTGCACCCCCACTTCGGCCGCAAACGCCCGAAATTCCTCGCGCCGACCATCGTCCAGGAGATAGACCTTGAAGCGATCGGCCGGCCAATCCAACGCCATGGCCGCCAGCACCGTCGGGCGCACGACGGACAGCGGCTCGTTGTAAGTGGGAATGAACACATCCACGGTGGGCCAGGACTGGGCTGCGCCTTGCAAAGGGGCTGGCGCACGCTTGAGCGGCCACGCCGTCTGAATAAAACCCAACACCACGATCAGCCAGGTGTAGGCCTCGGCCGCCAGCAAGCCATAGCCCAAAACGGCTTGCGCCAAGGTCTCAAACTCCAGCGTCGTCGTCACGCGCCACCAGGCATAGCGGCCGGTGGCCAGCAAACTGACGGCCGCCAGGGCCAGCGCGGGAAAGCGCCCCGGCAAACGCCGCACCACCAAGGACAAGGCCCAGGCAAAAATAAAAAACAACAGCTGGCCAAACCAGTTGAACGGTGTCGTCATCACGATCATCGCCGCCACCATGGCCAGGCCCAAAGACAGCCAGCGCAGGCTGGGATACCGCATCAGCAGCTGCACGGAGCGCTCAATCCGCGCCGTGGTTTTTGGCTTATTTATAAGAGCTGCTAGCGCATCCAATCCGCGCAAAGTTATGCGCAATGGCTCCAAAATCAAATTAAAAACAACGGAAACAGCTCTTAATACTGTAGCAATATGCCGCCCCAACCAGGCCAGCAGCGGCCACCCCTGGGGGCGCTGCTCTGGGGGCAGTACCAAGGCCCGCCACACCCACTGCCACCACGGGGCGGCCTGCGGCACCCCCAGCACCTGGCGCAGCCATGCAAGAGCGTACTGTGGCCCCATCAAACACCTCCTGGGGGCCGCACCAGCGGTGGCTGGGCCAAGGTCTGCTCCAGCCAGTTGGCAATGCCTTGCAAGTCATGGGCGGATTGGGCGTAGGGGGCCATCTGGTGTACGCACAGGCCCTGCGCCTGGGCCTGGGGCAGGTGTTCGTCCTGGTGCAGGACGTAGGGCAACAGCTGCCCAGGCCACTGCAAGCGCAGCTGGGCCAAGGCATCGCGGCGGCTGGGGCTGCGCGGGTCCACCCCGGTGACCACCATCCCCACGCGCTGGTGTGGTTGCAAACCGGCCAGCAAGGCCTGCAAGGATGCGTGCAAATACACGGCACGCCAAGCCGCGTCCAGCACCACCAGCACCACATCGGCGCAGGCCAGCGCTTGCTGTGCCAAGGGGGCAGGCAGGGGCGGGGTGTCCAGCAGAACCACCGTGGGGTTAGGCACATCCAAAGCCTGCAATTGCTGCGCCAGCCAAGGGGCGGCCAGGGGCAGCGGGGCAGCGCACGGCCCATGCGCCAGCAAGCGCACGCCATCGGCGTTTTCCACTGCCGCATCGCCCAGCCAGCCACCGGCTTGCACGGCGCTGTGCCACCCCGTTGGGGGTTGCTCGCGCATGCCCAGGTACAGGCCCAGGGTGTTTTGCGCACTCAACTCCAGCGCCACCACGGGGTGCCCGCGCTCGGCCAGCAACGCCGCACTGTGCGCCACCAAGGTGGTACACCCAACACCCCCCAGGGCCGAAACAAAAGCCACAGTGCGCATGGCTTACTCCGGCTGCCCAGGCGCACGCTCGGCAGGCATGCGGTAGGGTTGCAAATACCGGGGCCTGCGGGACAAGGCCGACAAACCACCGTGGCGCCAGGCGATGGTGCCCAACGCGGCCCCCAGGGTTAGGCCCAGGACCAAATACCAACCGCTCATACACTGGACTCCAAAATTTTTGTGCTGCGCCGCCCAATCGGGTGGGCACGCCAAGGCTGTGCGGCACGCTCTGTCTGGGGCGGCGGGGGGGCCATCGGCGGCAGCAGCGTCATTGCCGCCGGTGCTGCCGCCACCACAGGGGCTGCGGCAGGCTCAACCGCAGGCTCAACCACCGCAGCGGCTGCCGCCTGCAAGGCCACCGTGTAATCCGGCAAGCGTGCGGCCTGGGTGCGCAATTGCTGCAAGGCATGGGCAATGCCAACCTCGGAGCTATCGACCGTTTGCGCCGCAAACAATTGCTCCAGCGGCAGGGCAAACATATTGTTCAGGGCGTAGGGCACATCCGACGGCGTACAGGCGAATAAAAAGAGCTGCAACCCCTGGGCATCGGCGGTGACCAAGTCCCCATTGCGCAAAACGCGGCAGGCTTGGAGTGCGTCCACATGGGCAATTCGGGGCAACAGCTGCAAATGCACCAGAGAATGGACCAACCCCACCGCCCGGCTGCGCTGCAGCATCTGGCGGGCCGCTTGTTCAAACGCCGCCGGGGCTTGGTAGCCGCGCACATGGGCGGGGGCAAAGGCCCCCAGCACCTGCTCCATCGTGCCTTGCACTGGTTGGGTGTGGACCAAGGTGCGTGCCGAGGCAATCATGCGCAGCAAGCGGGCAAAACCCAGCTCGCGGTAGGCCACCGCCGTGACCCCCAAGTGCAGCAAAGCCTGCTCGCTGTGCGCGCGCAATTTGCCCGAGGTCTCGCGCACAATGATTTTGACGCTGGGGGCCAAGCGGCTGCGCAGGCGGTACACCAGGGCGCACAAGGCATCAAAGGCCTGCGGATCGCCCACATCCAGCAGCACCGTGGCCCCCTTGGCCTGCTGGGCAGCGTGTTCTAAGGCGGCCCAGTCGGGCAGCACCACCCAGTGCGCGGGCACCTCAATGGGCGGGGGCACGCAGGCGGTGGTGGTGTACACCACCTCCAGATCGGGCGCTTGCACCAGCACCGGCACTTCGCCATGCGAGTAGCTGCCCGCATAGCACAACCGCCCGGCCTGCATGTGCAGGTCATAGCGCATATGAAACATCATCCCCTGGGGGCCATCCCAACTGTGCAGGGCCAACACTGGATGGTCGCCGGTGTGCTCCAGCGTGGCCAGATGGCCCAGGCCCAGGCTGGCCGAACGGGCCGCGCTGGCCAGCTGTTCCGCCTCGGCCAAAGAGGCCTGCAGGGCAGCGCCCCCCGCACTGGCTGGGGGGGCCAAGGGCAGCATCAGCACGATGGGCCAGGCGTGGCGTTTGGCAAAGCGGCGCAGCTGCCCGCCCAAACTGCGCAGTTGCGCTTGCGCTGCGCCCAAGAACATGGCCCGGGCATCCAAAATGCACAGACTCGCCCCAGCGGCCAGCCCTGCGCGGCGCACTTCGCTGGCCCAGGCCCCAAAATTTTATGTTCCCCCACCAGCCTCTTAAATGTTGCATGGCACGAGAGCTGCCACTGGCAGCTTTGTTGCAAAAAACATTGTCATTCGCAAGCAGTTGGGAGAGTGAACGCAGCGCTTCACTCCCCAATGCCTGTCACTGCCTCAACAAGGCAGTTGCTTTGGCGACACGCTCCAATTCAAAACCATGAATCGGACACAAAATGGACACCCACAGGCAGGTTGTTCACACGCAAGCTGACCGGCAAATCTACCAGCGGCTGTAACTTGACAACCAGTGCAGTGGAGGATGACTTCAGGCCATCATTTCCAGAGGAAGTTGGGCCTCGCTTTGCTTCCTTCGAAACTTGCTGCACCACGGCCTCAAATTCTTCGCCACTCTGGAAAGAAATTGTGGCCTTCTGCCCCACCTGGGCATACTTCAAATCCTCTGGCGGCAAATAGGCCTGAATCCAGGCAGTTTCATCACCATCCATCACCAGCAACTCATCACCAGCGCTGACCCACTGCCCATTCACCGCAAAAACCTGGCTCACTACAGATACAAGAGGTGCCACCACCTCTGCGATGGATTCCACAGAACGGCCGGACATTTGCTGACGTGTCACAGCAGAAGCCGACTGCCTCAGATCACGCATAGTCATCTGCAAACCAGACCGAAGCTCCAACAGCTGCATGCGAGCCGCATCCACCTCCTGGCGTGTGGCTGCCCCCTCACGAAACAGTGACTGCATTTGATTGAAGCGATTTTCCGCCAGTGCTACCCGTTCCTGTTCATTCTTCACAGCGCCTTCCAGCAAGCTTCTGCGCTCCCGCTCATAGCGCTCATCTTCCTGCGAAACCGTTCCAGACACGGATTCGGAGTCTTCCTTCAATCGCACCTTGTGCTTCAGCAAAGCAACCACCTGCCCCTGCTGCACAGTTGCGCCCTCCGTCACCAGCTCTTGCACCACGCCACTGGCAGGCGCGCGCACCAGCACAGACTCCAGCACGACCACACCATGTGCGTCGGACTCAAGCACTGCCTTCGCCAGACTCCAGAAGAAGTAACCTGGCAGCAACATGACCAGTGCCAGCGCCAGAAACCAGCGCCACTGCGGCACTTGGCGCTTACCTGCCGGGTAATTGACGTGAATTCCGTTGCTGACTTCCGCAGACTTTGGCGGTGCATCAAAGTTAATTTTCATAGTCTGGTATCCAAATATTCATCCCACGATTGCACAATAATTCCATTAAACCCAGTAATTTCAGCGTACAAGCTTTGGGCTATTTCTCCCCAGACCTTTGCAGCCTCAGTTTTACCTTTGGAATAAAAACTCTCCTGCGCTGAGAGTTCTTTTTCAATACTTTGCGCCACCGCAATTTGCATGCCTTCAGGCAATGGAGGCATTTTCCGCATGATTGCCAAAGTGGTCGCAGGGCTTGCGCTGTAAATCATGGGGATTACTTCCTTGACCCCAGTTTTTCCAAGATTCTCAATAAATCCTGGCAACATCAACTCTCGGTAGTGAGTGGTCAGCGAAATAGGCAGAGCGCTTTGGCTGGCCACCTCCGACAGCAGGGCAATCACATGCTTGTCCCAATCTTTCTGCTGCTGCTCGGGAAGCTGACTGCGCTCCAGGTCCAGATGAATCATGTGAAAAGGCAAGGACTGCAGGCTGGCAATCAAGCGATACAAATGCCCACGCCCCTCAGGCAGCACCCAGGTTGGTTCCCCCAGCAACAACTCCAGCCGGATATTGCGTTGCTGCGCCAGTTGCCCCAGCTGCTTGAGCTGTTGCGCCGATTTCCCTGCCTGACCAAGCTCCAGCAGCTCCTGTTCCTTGAAAGACAGCAGCAGGCGCTGCGTTCCTGGCGGCAATTGCGCCACCATCTCTGGATGATTCAGCCAATCCCGGCCAAACCATGCATACCAGCCTGTTCCGGCAGGAAACACAGGCCCAGCCGCAACATGCTTGCTATCTGTGCTGGCTTTGTGCGCGCCCACGGCGCTATCTCCCCCCGCCGTGGCCGTCAATACATTCACTGCAGCATCCGCAGCATCTTTATTGGCTTGCAAGACACAGCGCTCAAAGAAATAAGCCATATCCACTGCAGCCAGGTCTCGGGCCTCCAGCGTATCTATGTACTGCAGTGCCCGCTCATACAGCCTGTGCTTCGCACGAATGAGCTGTGCAAGGCCATCTCCATCCAGCGCATCTTTGCGTAACGAAGCAATGCGCAATGCTTCCTGCGCAGCCTTGTACTGCTGGAGCACCGGTTCAATGGCGTTCTCCCGCATCTGCCATTGCGCCAAAGCAGTTTCACTCTGCAAAAGCAACTTCTGCCGCTCTTGCTCGTACTCATGCTGTGCGAGCTCTTTTTCTGCCTGCAACTTGGCCGCCAAAGCACTCTTTTGCTGACGCCAGTTCCAGGGAATGGAAATATCCAGGGCAACACCGGTCGCATGCCCGGCATTGCCCTTCCAATCTTTGCTGATGCTTTGATTGAGCTGAACACCACCTTCAATCGCTCCATAGCGAGAAAGCGTGCTGCGCTCCTGGGCACCCTGCAATGCGATACGCGTGATTTCAAGAAACGGATGCTCAGTCTGTGCCGCAGTATCAGCACTGGTGGCCACGCATGCCTGCGGAATATTCAGTGGTGCAACGACCTGTGGCACCAGACTGCGCCCCGTCAAATACGCCATCTGTGACAGTGCTGCGCGCTGAATTTCCTGCTCACGCGCTGTACGTGCCTGGGCAACCTCATACAGGCTTTCCAGCTCCAGCGCTTCTGACTTGAACATCAGCCCTTGAGCCACCCTGCGCCGAGTGACGCCTGCTGCTTCCTGCTGACTGCGCAGGAACTGCGCCACCATCTGCTCACGCTGCTGACTACGCATGTAGCGCACATACATGCGCCCAGTCTCTGTCACGGACTGCATTTGCAGCAGGCGCCGCTGCGCTGCCTCCGTCTGCAATGCACCCCGGGCCTGTGACACCGCACGCTGTCGCTCTTCGGCAGCAGCCAGCAGACTCATACGCACCCCTACCTGACCATACGCACGGCTATAGCGGCGATCCAGGGTATCCGTCACCGACTCCTTGGCATGCGCGGCCCCAGTAGCGGCCACGATGCTTGCGCCGTTGTCTGCTTCCAGCAGCGTCACGTTCAGGCTCGCAATATGCTCTTTCAAGCGAGACAGCTGCACCGAAGGAGCAGCCTGCTGACTCCAGTCCTGCAGGTTGTCCCAGTTCCACTGCGGGCCTGGCGTCAGTGCATGTTGCTGCACCACCGGTGCCTGCGCCATGGCGAACTCACCCGCCACACCGATGACTGCGAGCAGACTCCCACGTGCTAGGTATTTCCGCACATCAAACAGAAAATTCATGACTGACACTCAGAACTTGTTTTTTTTCAGCACCCAAGTTGGTGCCATGGAAGAATCCAAATGCGATTTGGTAAATATTTCTACCAAGATGCAATAGACGGAGTAAATGCGCAAAAGCAACGCAAAAATTGGAAAAAGCGGCAAATATGGCAGGTATTTACAATCAAACCATACCCGCTCTGACACTGCTGCCAAATAGACAATATAAAAAATACCCAACACAAAAAGATAAAACGAATACAGAACAGCCACCTCTGCCAATACGACGACCAAGGGCTGCATCACCAATGCAGCAATCAGCGCAATGACAATCAGAAATGGCAATATCAGCTGCATCAAAATGCCATTAACAAGCGTAAACAGAAAGTTGGGCCACCCCAGCAGCGATGGCCGCAGGTTGAATCGAAACTTGCGAATGAAGATGTAGAACATGTCGCCATCCCAGCGCTCACGCTGCTTGGCAAAGACCCGCCACGTATCTGGCGCATCGGTGTGGCCTACGGCATGTGGCTCGAACTTGATCTTCATTCCGGCATGGCGACCAAAGTACTGCTTGATGCGCAGGGTCAGATCCAGATCCTCAGCACTGCCAGCATCCCAGCCGCCAACCAGGCGCACGATACTGGCGCGAAAGACGCCAAATGCCCCGGAAATGTTGTTGACCACATTGAACTCGGACAGCCCCGTCTTACCGCCACTGATGGACAACACGTATTCAAGCCCCTGCATTTTTGCTGCCAGCGACTTGTTCTGATTGCGCACGCGAAGATTGCCGGCAACACCAGCCACCTGTGGGTCTTCAAAATGCCGAATCGCTTTCTCGACCATGTCATTGTCAAATGACGTATCACCATCGAGGGCCATCAGTACCTCGCCGGTGGCAAAAGGCAGGGCCGCGTTCAGGGAAGAAACCCGTCCACCACGCTGCCACTTGGGCAACACCATGACTTCACGAAAAGGCTGATCACGCCAGCGCTGCGCTTCAGAGTGGGCGGCCTGCAGCGTCAAGTGATTTTTAATGGCACCGTCAATAATGGGAATGATTTGAATGTGCCCGGCATAGCGCTGGTTCACCAGCGTACTGATGGTCTTGCGCACATCCTCTCCTTCCGAGTAGCAAGTCACAAGACAAGACACAGAAGGGTAGTAGGAACTGGGCGCCCTACGCTTCCAGCGACGCAAGCCAAAGCGCAGCATCCCGATGATCACCAGCACATAAAAAGGCAGCTCCAGCAGCACGATGGTGGGGAATGCCACCGCCAGCGCATCAAAACCCTGGGCAGAGCTGCTGAGCATCAAGGCCTGAAATTCGGCGATGAACTGTTCCCACATCATTTTGCGGCTGCCTCTGCGGAGTACAGTTTTGCCATCTTCTGCATCATGCCCAGCGCCGTCGCCTTTTCAGACGGTTCACCTTCATAGGTACGGATCACAAGGCGCAGCTTGCGCACGTCACCATCTTCGCTGGCCATTTGAGCGAATATCTGCTCAATGCGCGCCTTCAGACCCTCAGGGCTCGTGAAAGGCAGCAGCAGCAACAGGCAGCTTTCTTCGATGCGAGTGATCACATCAGAGTCTCTGAGCTTTTCATTCAAGCGCAGCGCAAACTCATCGAGCATCAGGTACAGCCGCATCGCGCCCAGATGTTCCAGAATCTCAGCGGAGTGATGCAATTCCACCGTCATGAGATTGAAGCGGAACTCCTGATGCCGCAGCTGAATATTGGCAGCCCAGTCCAGCATTTTCTGGAACACCATCGGGTCCACATAGCTGCGCGCCTTCAATGCGGCAAAAGAGCCGAGCACGCCATCTAGTCGAATGGCATTGCGCCCCGCCGCACTGAGCTGCCATCGACACACCTTGCGGACATCCAGATCGGATGGCATGTTGCTGTGCCCGCAGTCAAGGCAGCGGGCCTTGACCAGTGGCTCCATGAAGGAGCGCAGGCATGAGCGACAGCTGTACTGCGCCAGCGGCTTGTCATAGTCCACCCCGATATGGCGCAGATGCGTGTGGCACTTGGGGCATTCCAGCTGTTCCCGCTCCAAAAACGTGGATTCAGGACCTACATAGCCGCAGGCAAAGCAGTGCAATGCCGATTCCTTGCGGATATCGATGTCTTCGCAATGTGGGCATAGATCCACAAAGTGGATGTGAGCGGAATGGCAACTGTTGCAATGGCGCGTACGGTCAACCAGACCATCATCACGCAGCAGTCCCCGGCGCACCAATGCATCAACGGCCTGCAGGCCATCTTCATGCTCAAAAGCCAGCAAATCTGCGACCGGATAGCGATACAGCTGCGCGCTGTTGCGATCCAGCAGAGGAGTCAAACTGGCCTGCATGCCTCGCTCATAGAGAAAAAAGAGCAGCCGCTCCTCCAGACCCACAAACTCGCTGGCGTCCGGCAGGCCTTGCCTGCGCAGCAGCATTCCCTGCGCAAATTCCTGCGCCTGCTCCACGCTGCACAGGCTATCAACATAAGGTTCAGCATCCTTGCTCTCTGGCGCTGAAAAAACCGGCAGGTTCCACCATGCACTGCGTCGAATGCCCTGGATGCTATCGAGCCAGTCAGTACCCGCACCGCACTTCACGTAAAAGCCCAGAGCACGGGCATCCTTCCCTTGCTGCGCTTCCCAGGCCTTGAACGAAGCAGATGTCTGCGCTACAGGGGTCTCAGAAAAATCACCTAAAAAAATCAGCTGCGGCTTCAGCAACGCGGAACTAGTCATATGAATCTTGAGAAGAGGGAGGCAGTGTGTGTCGCAGCTTCAGGTATGCGCCACGCAAGGCACAAACCACTGGTTTGTGTGGAAGATCGAGTACGAATCAGCAGGGGGATACAGGCAGCACGGCGGCGCTTTGCAATAGCGAGCGGGAGGATCGTGTGAGCAAGCTTTCAGCTTGTGATGCGATGAATTCTCTGCAGCTTGATATTTTTGCGAAATTCAATTTCATGGCGGATTCAAGACCCAAGTGTGATGTTGCCCCCGTATTCCCGTCCCCGTCCTAGTCGCAATAAAGCGCCTGGTCCATCGCCGGTTCCTGGCGCACTTGTGCGGCCCGCTGCCTCCTGAACTCCCGAGGCGAGCGCATTTTCAGCGATGAATGCGGATGCACCTCGTTGAAGTGCTCGAAAGCGCTGGGCAATCGCATCCAACTGCTCTTGGCTGTAGATGCTCAAGTCCGTGCCTTTGGGCAGGTACTGCCTCACAAGGCCATTGGTGTTTTCGTTGGAGCCTCGCTGCCAAGGGCTGTGTGGGTCACAGAAGTACACTGCCATACCCGTGTTCTGGGTGAGTTGTTTGTGTAGCGCCATTTCTTTGCCTTGGTCGTACGTCATGCTTTGGCGCATGGGCTGGGCAATGCCAAGCAGCTTGTCCGTGAAGGCTTGCATGACGTTGACTGCACTGGCCGGCTGGAACTCAGGGAGTTTGACCAGCATGAGCAAGCGGCTCGTGCGCTCGACCAAGGTCCCCACAGCGCTGGCGTTGCCAGCGCCCTTGATGAGGTCTCCTTCCCAGTGCCCTGGGAACTGGCGGGCTTCAATCTCGGGCGGGCGCATATGGATGCTGAGCATGTCCGAGATCTGGCCACGGCGGTCTTTGCCCTTGCTGCGAGGCAAGCGTTTGTTCTTCGCTTGGCGCAACGCTGCGATCAACTCTTTGCGCAACTCGCCCACTGGCTGAGCGTAGATGCAGTTGTAGATGGTTTCGTGTGACACGCGTAGCTCATGGCCTTTGGGATACAGGTGGGACAGTGTCAACGCAATTTGCTCAGGTGACCAGCGACAGCGCAAGAAATGAACGACCAATTGCCATAGAAGGCTTTGCGGGTGCAGCTTGGGCTGAGGTCTTGCGCAGCGCCTTCTTTGTTCGCTGCGCTGCTGAGCGCGTGTGCTTGCATATCCTTGCCCAGACACGCTGTTACGAGCAATCTCTCGACTGATGGTGCTGGCACAGCGGCCTAATACTCGAGCAATGCCACGTACGCTATAGCGCTGCTGTAGCAAGCTGGCGATGGTGAGGCGATCTTCGGGTTGGAGTTGGCTGTATGGCGAACGACTTGCAGACATCTGCTGACCTTAACAGTTGCAGGTGTTGCAGTTCAGATTTGAATCCGCCCGGTCTTTGGCCTGGTCAATGCTGTCGCTGGAGAGCAAGGCAAAGCGCGTTCCCGCATAGCCCGTAGAAGCGGCCATGCGGGCCACGGCGGCCAAGTAGGTTTGCACATCGGCCACCGTGGGCTGGCTGGGCAGCACAATTGCGGTCTGGGCCAAATCGGCGTATTTGGTAAACGGAAAGCCGGTATTGGCAAACGCGGCCAAATTGGGCATGGCGATGTAGTGATCAAACCCGGTGAGGTCGATGGTCGATTGCGGATCCAGCGCCGCCCGCAATTCCACCGGCTGGGTGGCGCGGCAGCGCCCCAAGTCTGCTGGCGGGATGGCAAAGGTAAATTGCATTTGGTTGTCGCCACCCACCATGAAGGCCGGAATCTTCATATTCGAGCGGGTCTGGCCTGGGGAATCCTCCACCAAGGGCAGCAGGGCGCTGACCTTGCCCTGGCTGTCCCCACTGGCGTACAGGCGGTAAGAGCGCAAAAACTGGTCATTGAGCGCCACATTCAACGCCCCCCGATCGGACAGCGGGGTCGGCGTGTACCGGTACTGCAACTGCAGGGGCACGCCTTTGGCATTCCACGTAAACAAATCCGGGGCCATGCGGGCGTTAATGCGAATCGTGTCGTACAGGGTGGTGCCACGCAATTGCAGCTCTTCAGGGCGCTCCACCAACTCCCCCAGCGGCACCACACGCTTTGAGGAAATCCAGCGCGGGGCATCGTAGGCCGCCCGCAGCGCAGGAAATTCAAATTGCGTCACCTGCAAACTGCGCCCGGACAAAGCGGCTTTGCCCAGCGCCAACACCTGGGCCGCTTGCTCCACCTGCGCCTCATCCTTGCCCAAAACCAGCAGCAGTTGCGTCCCCGGCACCAGGGGGTGATCCACCATGCTCAAAGTAGGCTGCTCCACAGGCGGGAGGTCGTGCAAAAAGTCAGGGCGGTGGGCATTGGTGGCAATCACAATCGCCGAGCGCAGGGGCAACTCATTTTCCAGCACCGACAGCTCGGTGCCCCGGTACGCAGCCAACGCCCCCAACCAGCCCGCCACGGTGCCAGCGGCTTTGAGCTCGCCCTGGTTGGGGCGGGCCGCGTACACAATTGGCACCTGCACCGGGCGGCTATCGCGGGGATCAAAAAACGGTGCTGGCAGCAAGGCCAAGTCCGTTTTCAAGGGCAGGCGGCGCAGCGTCAGATCCAGCCGACTTTGGCCACTGATTTCGGCCCACAGGCTGGAATGCTCCTGATCCTCACATTCCAGGGTGTAGTGCCCAATGAACTGAAACTGCAAACGGTTGTAATCGGCAAAGTAGGCCGGGGGAATGTCCAGCTCCACCTGGTGCATCAGGCCCAAGCGCTCTTTGGGCAACACAATGGTCTGGATCAGCTGGTCGTTGAACGACACCTTCAGGTGCGACAAATCGGCCAGCAGCGCCGGGGAGAGGGTAAATTGCAAACGCAAACGGGCCTGCTCCACCTGCTCATCGCGGCGAATGCCAAGACCTACGCTGACTTCGCTTTGCGTACCGCGCAAACGCACCACACCGCCCAGCCCCAAATCCTGCAACCGTGGCCGCCAGTGCGAGACGGGCAGCGGCGGCTGCCCCTGCGCCGCCTGTTGAACCCGCGCGGCGCCAATGTCGGACACCAGCACGGCCTCTTGAGACACTGCCTGTAGCGATAGCGCACCAAGCACAACCCCCATACCTAAGCGCAGCACCCACAAACCATCTCTTTGTTTCATAGCCATTTTTGCTTTATATGCGTTGTTCTGTTCCGCTGAAAGGGCACACCACCAAGCCCACTTCATTTCATTTCATTTTATTTCAGCTAGTAACAAAACTCTAACATTGGCAAGCGTCGATAGATTGTTAATTTTTTTAAAAAATGGAATCCTATTAAATATTAACTATGATGAATTGAGCGTGGCCACGCGTGCTGCTGCTTTCAGCAAACCCGCTTAGAACGTATTCACGTTCTTAGAACGTGTTCATGGTCTCGAATGAAGGTGTGGGGGATGCGGTTGGGGATGGGTTGCGAGGCGCAAACCACAGCAATAGCTTGGCTATTGCGAGGATTTGCAACGACGCAGACCGCCCGAAGCCGCGCCCGCACACCCATGAGGAGATCGTGAACACGTTCTTACACATGCCCCCAGTAGAGCAGCGCCTCCCGCCCCTGAACCGACAGCGACACCGTGGCCCCGACCGGCAGCAGCACCTTGGTGGGCACATGGCCAAACGGCAGGCCGGTCAGCACCGGGCAGGCCACTTGTCCGCGCAGCCGGTCCACCACGGTTTGCAGCTTGAAACCGGCATCGTGGCGGCTCAGGCTGTAGTCGGTGAACTGGCCCAACACAATCGCCTTTTGCCGCGCCAGCACCCCGGCGTGCAGCAGCTGGGTGAGCATGCGCTCGATGCGGTAGGGGTGTTCGCCCACGTCTTCTAAGAACAAAATCCCACCGTCAATCTGCGGAAAGTAAGGCGTGCCCAGCAAGGACACCAGCACCGCCAAATTGCTGCCCCACAAAATCGCCGCACCAGGAATGTCCACCCCCTCGGGCTGCGCCGTGGCCGCGCCGCGCTCTTTGGGCAGCCGCCAGCCTGCACCCTCGCCCTGGCCGCACAGCAGGTCTTCAAAAAAGGCCTGGCAGATCTCATCCACCCCATCTTTGGCACCAAAGTCGGCGCACAGCAGCGGCCCGGCCCAACTCACCGCGCCGGTCTGTGCCAGCAAGGCGTTTTGCAAGGCGGTGAAATCACTCATGCCCACAAACTGCGTGCCTTGGCTGACGGCCTTGGCCACAGCGGCGTAATCAATGGCGGGCAACAAGCGCGTCAAGCCATAACCGCCCCGGGCCATTAGCGCCACATTGGCCCCACTGGCGGCGGCACGGTGCAGGGCGGCCAGGCGCGTGGCATCGTCACCGGCAAAGCGTTGGTCACGGGCCAGGGCATCGGCATCGACCTCGACGGTGTGGCCCATGGCCTCCAGGCGGCGCACCCCGCGCCGAAACGCGGCCTTGTCGCGAATCACCCCCGACGGGGCATACACATAAATATGCCGAGCGCCCGTGGGGTGGTGGTGGGGGCAGTCACACGCTTGGGGGTGGTGGTGGGAATGTGCATGGTCATGGCCATGCTGGAAATCGTGGGCAGGATGGTGAGAAGACACGGTAGAGGGCAGGCCCAAAGGCCATTGAAAAACTAAGTGCCGAAGTATTCCATAGCCGCCCTGACCTGCACCTGCGCAGTGGCGGCATCGTGCGGCACCGTGCCATGCCAACGCGCCACCGTGGCCTGCACCGGCCACTGCGCCCAGGCCCGGGGGCCAGCGCGGTGCCCAGCATCAGGAAACGGGGCCTGCGCTGCCGCACCCAGCGGGGCCGGGCCTTGCAGGCACCAATCCCACGCTGGGCCGGCAAGGGCGGGCAAGACGGCGGCCGCCCCCTCCTGCGCTACCCAACGGGGCTGATGAATTTTTAAAAACAAGAGCAGCTCACGCACTATCTGCGTATGTTTTTGCGGTAAATGCCATTGCGTTTTTTTGGGCTTGTCGCTGCGCCCAAAGCCGGGCAAATCCACCGCCACCACCCGTTGCCCCGCTTGCAACAGCGCGGCCACCAGATAGCGCAGGCCATAGCTGCTGCCCACCCCATCGTGCAGCAGCACCCAGGCGGGGGCCGTGGGGGGGCCTTCGTCCACATAGTGCAGCCGCAATCCGGCCAGGCCGGGCAGATCGGCCACATACCGCGCCGCCCAGGGCCACGCCGGATCGGGGGCAAAGCAGCGCTCGGGCGTGCGCACAGCATCTGGGCGCAGCGGCTGGGCCTGCTGGCGCTGCTGCTGGCGGCGTTGCTGAAAAAATTCAGCCAGCACCGCCGCACATTCCTCGGCCAAAACGCCGCCCTCCATGGTGGTGTGGGCATTAAGCTGCGGCAGCGCAAACACATCCAGCACCGACCCGGCTGCCCCGGTTTTGGGCTCCCGCGCCCCATACACCACCCGGGCGATGCGGGCGTTGAGCAGCGCCCCGCTGCACATGGTGCACGGCTCCAACGTGACATACAGAGTGCAGCCGTCCAGCCGGTAGTTGCCCAGCCGCTGGGCCGCCTGGCGCAGCGCCTGCACCTCGGCATGGGCGGTGGGGTCATGCTGGCCAATGGGGGCGTTAAAGCCCTCGCCCAGCACCTGCCCGCCTTTGACCACCACAGCCCCCACGGGCACCTCACCGGCCGCCGCCGCTTGCCGGGCCAAGCGCAGGGCGTGGCGCATCCAGTGCTGGTCGGTGGCAGCGCCTTCAGACACTGCGGCAGGATCGGGAAAAAAGGGCTCGGGCATAGGCGGCGCATTATCCTGCGCGACAGGCCCAGCCCCTGCCACAAGCCCCCGCCCTGCACGCCTGATCGCACCCGCAGGGATAATTCGCGCCCTATGTCTCTCCTGCCCCACCAGCTTGAACTGCTTGCCCCCGCCCGCAATGCCGATATCGGTATTGAGGCCATCAACCACGGTGCCGATGCCGTCTATATCGGCGGCCCCGCCTTTGGTGCCCGTGCCACGGCGGGCAATGCCTTGGCCGATTTAGAGCGCCTGATCGCCCACGCGCACCGCTTTCACAGCCGCATCTTCATCACCCTGAACACCATCCTGCGCGACGATGAGCTGGAAGAGGCCCGGCGCATGGCCTGGCAGGTGTACGAGGCTGGGGCCGATGCCCTGATCGTGCAAGACATGGGCCTGCTGCAGCTGGATTTGCCCCCCATCCAGCTGCACGCCAGCACACAAACCGACATCCGCACGCCCGAAAAAGCCCGGTTTTTGCAAGACGTGGGCTTCTCGCAAATCGTCCCGGCCCGCGAGCTGGACCTGGCGCAGATTGCCGCCATCCGCGACGCGCTCCAGCCCAGCACGACGATCGAGTTTTTCGTGCATGGGGCGCTGTGCGTGGCCTACTCGGGCCAGTGCTTCATCAGCCACGCGCACACCGGGCGCAGCGCCAACCGGGGCGACTGCAACCAGGCCTGCCGCCTACCCTACGAAGTGCTCGATGCCCAGGGCCGCATCCTTGCGCACGAAAAGCACGTGCTGTCGATGAAAGACAACAACCAAAGCAACAACCTGCGCGCACTGATCGGTGCGGGCGTGCGCAGCTTCAAAATCGAAGGGCGCTACAAAGACATGGGCTATGTGAAAAACATCACCGCCCATTACCGCAAGCTGCTGGACGAAATCGTCGAAGAAGGCGAGTTCACCCGCGCCGCCTCGGGGCGCACCACCTTCAGCTTCACGCCCGACCCGGACCAAAACTTCAACCGCGAATTTACCGACTACTTCGTGCAGGGCCGCCAGATCGACATCGGTGCCTTCGACACGCCCAAAACGCCGGGCCGCGCCATCGGCTGGGTGACGCAGATCGGGCCCGCAGGCGACAAGTGGTTTGAGCTGGAAGTCAGCGACAAAACCACCCAACTGCACAACGGCGACGGCCTGTGCTACTACGACCTGCAAAAAGAACTGGTGGGCATCCACGTCAATCGCGCCGAATGCGTCC
Source organism: Comamonas denitrificans (assembly GCF_042654745.1). Taxonomy (NCBI): domain Bacteria; kingdom Pseudomonadati; phylum Pseudomonadota; class Betaproteobacteria; order Burkholderiales; family Comamonadaceae; genus Comamonas; species Comamonas denitrificans. The sequence goes on along the minus strand of NZ_JBHSEY010000010.1, from coordinate 141,033 downwards.
ATGCCAAAAAAGGCATCTGGCGCATCTTCCCCAAGGATGCGCTGACCAGCTTCAAAGACTTGCGCAAAGGCCTGGAAATCAACCGCAACCGCGACATGGCCTGGAACCGCACCCTCGAGAAAAAATCCAGCGACCGGCGCATCGGCCTGTGGGCCAGCTTCAGCGAAACCCCGGACGGCTTCGCCCTGACGCTGACCGACGAAGACGGCTTTACCGGCCACGCCCACATCGCCCAGCCCCACCAAGCCGCCACCGACGCCGCCCAGGCCGAGGCCACGCTGCGCGAGCAACTGGGCCGCTTTGGCACCACCATTTTTGCGGCGCACGCCATCGCCCTGCAGCTGAGCCAGCCCTGGTTTGTGCCCGCCTCGGCCCTCAACCAGCTGCGCCGCGATGCCGTGGCGGCCCTGGAGAGCGCCCGCGCCCAGGGGCTGGCCCGCCTGCCCCGCGCCACGCCTGTGCAGCCGCCTGTGCCCTTCCCAGAAGACACGCTGACCTACCTGGCCAACGTCTTCAACCACCAGGCGCACGATTTTTACGTCAAGCACGGTGTCAAAGTGATCGACGCGGCCTACGAAAGCAAAGAGGAAGAAGGCGAAGTCAGCCTGATGATCACCAAGCACTGCGTGCGCTTTTCCATGAGCCTGTGCCCCAAACAGGCCAAAGGCGTGGTCGGCGTGAAAGGCACCATCAAGGCCGAGCCGCTGCAGCTGATCAACGGCAAGGAAAAGCTCAAACTCGTCTTCGACTGCAAACCCTGCGAAATGCACGTCGTGGGCAAGATGAAAAAATCCGTCCTGCACCAGCACGAGCGCCAAATGCACGAGCAGCCCCTGCAGTTCTACCGCACCCGGCCTGCTAAAAATAAAGTAGCATCATCCGCTGATATCTAAATAGAAAAAAGGCCAAAAGCCCAATAATTCCAATAAATAAAAGCGCCAAAAGCTATCGAATCAAAGAAACCCATGCCGCGCCGCACCGCCCCCAGCAAGGCCGACAGCGCCCTGCTCCAGCCCTGGACCCCCCTGCCAGACAGCGCCATCCAGGTGCCGACCACGGCCGCAGAATGGGCGCAAGCCCGCGCCGCCTTGCTCGCGGCCAGCGCCCTGGGTTTTGATACCGAGAGCAAGCCCATCTTCCGCGCCGGCCAGCACGACGACGGCCCCCACATCGTGCAACTGGCCACACCCCGCGCGGCCTGGGTGCTGCAACTGCGCCACCCCCAGGCCCTGGCGCTGGCCCGCGAGGTACTGGCCGCGCCCCACATCACCAAAGTCGGCTTCGGCCTGGACAACGATTTGCGCACCCTGCCCCAGCGCCTGGGCGTACAACCGGCCAACGTGCTGGACCTGGACAAAGTCTTTCGCCACCACGGCTTTGGCCACAACACCGGCGTGCGCGCCGCCATGGCCATCGTATTGCAGCGCAGCTTTAGCAAATCCAAACGCACCAGCACCAGCAACTGGGCCGCGCCAACACTCAGCCCGGCGCAAGTGCGCTACGCCGCCAACGATGCCCACGCCCCCGCGCTCATCCACGCCGCCTTGCCCGCCTGGCAGGCGCAGCAGCCCCCGCTGCCCCCCAGCAAACCGCCGCGCCCAAAAAAAACAGTGCGCTTACCGCAAGCCCCACAACAATCTGTACCGGCTAGCACCAACCACCCTAACCCCATCATGCGGTGGGTGCTACGTTTTTTTGCACTGCTGTGCCTGGGCCTGGGCATTGCCGGTGTCTTTCTGCCGGGCCTGCCCACCACCGTCTTTATCTTGATGGCCAGTTGGGCCGCCGCCCGCAGCAGCCCACGCATCCATGCCTGGCTGCACCGCCACAAACTGTTTGGCCCCATGCTGCGCAACTGGGAGGCCGGCGGCTACGTCAGCCGCCGCGCCAAATACAGCGCGGCCATCACCATGGCGTTGAGCGCCGCCATCTTGTGGTGGCTGGCCCAGCCCTGGTGGGCCCCCATGCTGGCCAGCAGCTGCATGGCCGGCGTGCTACTGTGGCTGTGGCGCAGACCCGAACCACCCACAGCAACCGCAAAAAATTAAAAAATTTCCCCACTTTGTTGCGAAAGCCAAAATTCCATGCCTATAATCGCGGCTCTTCCCTGATAGCTCAGTCGGTAGAGCGACGGACTGTTAATCCGCAGGTCCCTGGTTCGAGCCCAGGTCGGGGAGCCAAAATTTAAATAGATAGTTACCGAATATTCCCTGATAGCTCAGTCGGTAGAGCGACGGACTGTTAATCCGCAGGTCCCTGGTTCGAGCCCAGGTCGGGGAGCCAAAATAAAGCCAGACAGATGCCAATTTGTCTGGCTTTTTTTATTATTCCCGCCGTGACGACCGCACCTCCCCCCCTGCCCTGGCTCACCCCACACGACCCCTTCCCCCCGGTCAGCACCGCTTGGGGCCAGGACAGCCCCTTGCCCGGCCTGCTGGCGGCTGGTGCTGTGGTGGACGCACCCCATCTGCAAGCGGCTTACCAGCAAGGTATTTTTCCCTGGTTCAGCCCGGGCCAGCCACCGCTGTGGTGGTCGCCCGACCCGCGCATGGTGCTGCAGGTAGAACGCTTTCGCCTGCACCGCTCACTGCGCCAGACGCTGAAAAATTTTCAGCGCAACCCCCACTGCAGCATTCGCATAGATCACAGCTTTCGCCAAGTCATGCAGCACTGCGCCGCCACCCCACGCCCAGGGCAAGACGGCACCTGGATCGTGCCCAGCATCATCGATGCCTATTGCGACTTGCACGCCCAAGGCTTGGCGCACAGCGTGGAAACCTGGATTGGCGGGGAACTGGTCGGCGGTTTGTACTGCGTCGCCCTGGGCCGGGCGGTGTATGGCGAATCCATGTTCGCCCACCAGCGCGATGCCTCCAAAATCGCCCTGGCAGCCCTGGTGGCCCTGTGCCGCAGTGCAGGCGTGGTGCAAATCGACTGCCAGCAAGCCACCCAGCATCTGGCCTCGCTCGGCGCAGCAGAAATGCCCCGGGATGATTTTTTGCAAGTGGCCCAAGCCCAGCAAACCTATCCCGCGATGCATTGGCAGTTTTCGCCCCATTTATGGGCTACGCTTGGCCTGCCCACCTATGACTGAGCCTGTTCACCCCATCTTGCAGCTGTACACCACCGCCGAATACCCTTGCAGCTACCTGCCCACGCAGCAGGCCCGGTCGCTGGTCGTTGCCCCCAATCACCTGATTACCACCCCGGTCTATTCCAGCCTGATGGAACAGGGCTTTCGCCGCAGCGGAAATTTCACCTACCGCCCGCACTGCGCCCAGTGCCAAGCATGCGAATCACTGCGCGTTGTGGTGGCGCACTTTCAGCCCAGCCGCAGCCAGCGCCGCACTTGGCAGCGCCACGGGCACCTGGAGGCCAGCATCCAGCGGCTGCACTACAACCCTGCGCATTACGCCCTGTACCAGCGCTATGAAAAAACCCGCCACCCCGGCGGCGGCATGGACAACGACAGCGTTGCGCAATACCGTCAGTTTCTGCTGGATAGCCATATTGAAACCCGCCTGGTCGAATTTCGCGACCCCCGGGCCGAGAATGCTTTGGTGATGGTCTCCATCATTGACCTGCTCACCCAGGGCCTCTCTGCCGTTTATACCTTCTACGAAACCGACCACCCTGAGGCCAGCTACGGCACCTACGGCATCTTGTGGCAAATCGAGCTGGCCCGCAGCCTGAACCTGCCGTATGTGTACCTGGGCTACTGGATCGAAAAAAGCCCCAAGATGCGCTACAAGCAAGACTTTCATCCGCATGAAATTTTGCGCCACGGACAATGGCAAGCACACCAGCCGCAATGAAAGCAAGGCAAAGGCAAGCACGGGGCTAGAATGCGGCCCATTTGCCTCTCTATTTCACATGAAGAAAAACGACAACGAAACGCCCAACAAACCCAGCGTCCAAGTATTGGAGCGCATGTTCACCCTCATCGACGTGCTGGCCGCCAAGGAAGAACCCGTTGCCCTGAAGGAAATCAGTGAAAAAACCGGCCTGCACCCCTCCACCGCCCACCGCATCCTGAACGACCTGACCACCGGCGGCTTTGTCGATCGCCCCGAGGCAGGCACCTACCGCCTAGGGATGCGCCTGCTGGAGCTGGGCAACCTGGTCAAAGCGCGCCTGAGCGTGCGCGAGGCCGCACTGCCACACATGCGCCTGCTACACAAACAAATCCAGCAACCGGTCAATTTAAGCATCCGCCAGGGCGACGAAATCGTCTATGTGGAACGCGCCTACAGCGAGCGCTCCGGCATGCAGGTGGTGCGGGCCATTGGTGGTCACGCACCGCTGCACCTGACCTCCAACGGCAAGCTGTTTTTGGCCGCTGACGATCCGCAAAACGTGCGCAGCTACGCCATGCGCACCGGCCTGTCAGGCAATACCCACAACAGCCTCACACAGCTACCCCAGTTAGAGCGCGAGCTGGCCAAAGCACGGCAAACCGGCATCGCTTACGACAATGAAGAGTTGGAACTGGGCGTGCGCTGCATGGCCGCCGGGATTTACGATGACCAAGGCAAACTGGTGGCCGCCCTATCGATTTCTGCCCCGGCAGACCGCCTGGACGATAGCTGGCTGCCCAAGCTCAAAAGCTGCGCCCACCACATATCAGCTGCCTTAGGGTTTCAAGGCACGATGTAAGCGCCTGACTTGTTTCTGGACTGCGGCTTCAGTGCAAGTGCCGGGGCCGACGGCCACCACCGCGAGGACCACCACGCGGTGGCTGGCGGCCAAGGTCCAGGGAATTGACCAAGTTATCAAAGCGCTGGGCAAATAACTTGTCAATCTCGCCCACCACACCGGCCAATTCGGAGGCATCAAAGTGACGCTCCATCAGATGAATCACGTCTTGCACCAGCATGTCACGCTGCACACTCATGATGGCCGCCGGGGTAGGTCCAACAAAAAGCATGACAAAGTCATCGCGCGACTCTTCGCCTTCGCCCGCCTCTTCTTCGTCAAACTCGGCATCGTAGAAGGTCACTTCAATGGCTGCCCCCTCTTGCGCCAGCTCATTCAAGCCCATGCAAAAATCATCCAGGGCATAGCGAAAATCTTCAGCCCCAGAAACCGTCCAGCACATTTGCAGCATGTGGGCAGCGCTATCAAAAACGATGCCCGGTTCCTCTTCATAGGCACTTGCCGCCCCGTCTTGCAAAGAACGCGCGCCCGCGTAGGACCACAGGGGTTTCAAGGCTTCTTGTAACTGGGAAGGCGTGACATCCGGGCGCAAAGCCACTTGACCGTGCACATGAATTTCAAAAGGGGTGTTGTAGCGATTCATTTTTATGGCCTATGTGGTGCCTCGGGCCGGGATCGAACCGGCACGCCGCTTTCGCGGCACGGGATTTTAAGTCCCGGGTGTCTACCAATTTCACCACCGAGGCCACATTCACCTAAAGCTGTGCAGGAAAGCGATCTAGCTTACCTGATTTTCATCAACTCGCTTGTCTCTACAAGCCAGGAGAACATGAAAAAGGGAAGCGATTGCTTCCCTTTTATTTGGAGCGGGAAAACGGTCTCGAACCGTCGACCTCAACCTTGGCAAGGTTGCGCTCTACCAACTGAGCTATTCCCGCGTTTTCTGGAGGCGCGACCCGGAGTCGAACCGGGCTAGACGGATTTGCAATCCGTTGCATAACCGCTTTGCTATCGCGCCAAAATTTGGAGCGGGAAAACGGTCTCGAACCGTCGACCTCAACCTTGGCAAGGTTGCGCTCTACCAACTGAGCTATTCCCGCAAACAACCAGCAGCTACTAATGAAGTACTGGTTTTGGTTTTTCACAACTACAAAATTGCGAAGACCGCAACTATAACATTTTTTTCAATTTAAAAAAGAAATCTGCCAAAATTTTGCAACAGTTCAAGCAAGTCTTCCCAAGACCCACACACACCTATAGGGCGCTGCCTGCGCACTAGAAAGGCTCTGTTTTTTGCCGCTGTTTGCGCAAATGTTGCACATGGGCGCGATGCGTCGCCCAGGTGGGCGGCAAGCGATGCTTTTCAATTGTCTGGGCAATGGCCTGCACTTGCTGCTTGGGCAAAACTTTTTGCGTGAAGGAATCGATGTAAGCGTTCAGATCCGCCTTGGTGCAGACGTTGTCTGGAAAATCTGACTTCAGCTCGCAGTCCCCGGCAAACACAATGACCGAATGAAACACCGGGCTGGGCAAGCCCAGTAGGCGCTCCAGTGCCTGGGTATGGCGGTAGTTTTGCCGCAGCGGATTTTGAAATTCATACTGCCGACGGTAGTGCGTTTGCCTCCAATGGCTGTCGGCGACTCTTCCCGTAATCCAACCGCTGTAATTTTTGACTTCCAGCACAAAAATTCCGTATTCGGAGATAAGAATACTGTCAATCTGTGTGCTGCCGCGCTCATCTTGGACGGTGACGTTGTGCAGCGAGACCTCACTGGGTGCATGGAGACGTTTTTTGAGCAAATGGCGCACCAACCTTTCGCCGATCCAGCCTTTGAAGGCGACTGTTTTCAAGGCTGCCGCAACAACAAACAGCGGCAACAACCAAAGCAGAGGCTGTAACACGCCCAGCGCCGCAACCACCGTGTTGCCCAAAGGTGCTCCACGCTGTGGCGGATTTCCAGCCTTGGGCGGAGCGACTGGCACGGGCGCAGCAGTGGCTGCATTGTTGGGCTTTGGCAAGGCATCGCCCCATCCAATCGCCAAGGAGCGCTGGGATTGCCCAGTCAAGTTTTCGTATGAAATTTCTCGCTGCACACTCGCGCTGCGGCGTTGGGTGCCGGACATGTGATCGACACCACGGGTGGGCGTGACATCGACGGTGACGGCATCGGGGCAAGGGGTATCGGAATACTCAATCCGCCCCTCTAGCTGGCATTTAAACACCGTATTTTTTGCTGTGGTCGGCAATGTGGCTTGCGCTTTGGCCAAGCCGAGGCACAAGCATAAAAAATAGGCAAAAACAACGAAATACCTAGACCACATAAGCGCTATAAGCTCTCTTTTTTAATCCAATCTGTCCCCTGCAAACACTCAATAGCCTGGTCGGCCACCGCCATCAATTGCGCTGCGGTCACCACTTCGGGCGCCAACTCAGCCAGCGGCCGCAGCACAAAGGCCCGCTCCCGCATGCGCGGGTGGGGTACGGTCAAGCTAGGGGTGTTCAGCTGTGCATGGCCCCACAGCAGGATGTCCAAATCCAAAGTACGCGGTGCGTTGCGGTAGGGGCGCTGGCGGCCTGCGGCCTGCTCCAGGTGCTGCAGTTGCTGCAAAAACGCTTCGGGGCCGAAGTCGGTGGTCAAGACCGCCACGGCATTGAGGTAGTCAGGCCCCGTGGCCTCAATGGGGGCGCTGCTGTAGAGCGATGACACCGCCTGCAGCTGCGTCCCCGGCAACGCCGCCATGGCATGGACTGCCGCTTGCAAGGCTTGCCCCCGGTCACCGAGGTTGGCCCCCAAGCCAACATATACCGTTGTTGTTGGCATGGCTTGGGGCCTTATTCCTGCGCGGGGCTGGTGGTTTCACCCACGGGTTTTTTACGGCGGCGGCGGCGTTTTTTGGCGGGGGCATCGCCCTCCTCCCCGGCCTGCACGCCAGCAGCCTCTAGGGGGCTGGCGCTACCGTCATCGTCTGCCTTGGGTTTGCGTGCTGCTTTGGGTTTTTGCGTTTTCTGGCGCTGGCGCTGCTCGTCGCGGGCCTGGGCGATCAGGTCTTCGCGCTGGGCTTCGTCGGCGTACTGGAACAACTGCCACCAATTGGCCAGGGCTTCATCGGCATCGCCCACATCGGCGCGCAGGCGCAAAAAGTCAAAGCCCGCACGAAAGCGCCCCTGGGCCACGAGACTGAAGGGCGTGGCCCCAGTGCGCTTATCAAAGCGCGGCTGCATGGCCCAGATTTCGCGCATGTCGGCGGCCAGCTTGCCCCGGCCCGAGACATCGCCAATGCGCCGCTCGAACACTTCGTCGATCGCGTCTTGCAGCGCAGGAAAGCTGTGCGCACCGTTGTTCAGGCGCTGCTGCCAGCCAGTCTGCACGTCTTGCCAGAGCACGCAGGCCAGCAAAAAGCTGGGCACGCAGGTTTTGCCTTCGGCCACGCGGCGGTCGGTATCTTGCAGCACGGCCTGCACCAACGGGGTGGCAGCGCGCTCCACCACCACGTCCAGCAGCGGGTAGATGCCTTTGGCCAGGCCAAGCTTTTGCAGTTGCTCAATCGACGCTGTGGCGTGGCCGGTGAGCAGCAGCTTGAGCATTTCATCGAACAGGCGGCTTTGCGGCACATCGTGCAAGAGCGGCTCGCAGGCGACCAGGGGTTTGGCGGTTTTTGCCTCCAGCTTAAAGCCCAGGTGGGCCAGCTTGGCCCCAAAGCGCACGGCGCGGATGATGCGCACGGGATCTTCGCGGTAGCGTTGTTCAGGGTCGCCAATCATGCGCAGCACGCGCTTGTGTGCGTCCTGGATGCCTTTGTGAAAATCAACCAGCACTTGGCTTTGCGGGTCGTAGTACATGGCATTGATGGTGAAATCGCGCCGTGTGGCATCTTGGTCTTGCGGCCCCCAGACGTTGTCGCGCAGCACGCGGCCACTGGCATCGACGGCGTGCTGCATGCCCATGAGCTGCTGCTTGCTGGTGCGCTCGTTGCCGCTGACCTGCTCGGCCTGGCTGTTGTCCAAAAAGGCGCGGAAGGTGGAGACCTCGATCACCTCGTGCTCACGCCCGCGCCCGTAAACGACGTGGACGATGCGAAAACGCTTGCCAATGATGAAGGCGCGGCGAAACAGGCGTTTGACCTCTTCGGGGCTGGCATTGGTGGCCACGTCAAAGTCTTTGGGGCGCAGGCCCAGCAGCAGATCGCGCACGGCACCGCCGACGATGTAGGCCTCAAAGCCGGCGTTTTTTAGCGTGCGCACCACATCAATCGCACGGTCATCGACCAGCTCAGGATTGATGCCGTGGACGCTGGCCGGCAGCTCCTCGCGTTTGCCAAAGGGATTTTTGCGGCTGCGGGCGGTGGGTTTGCCCAGCAGTTTGTCGATAAAAGTTTTGATCATGAAAAGGGTTTATTTTTCTTTAAACAAGTCCAGCACCGGCCAGCCGCGCTCTTGCGCCAAGGCACGCAGACGCTCGTCGGGGTTGGTGGCCACGGGGTGCTGGACTTTCTCCAGCAGGGGCAGGTCATTCATGGAGTCGCTGTAGAAGGTGGCCTCCACATCGCTCCAGTCCCAGCCACGTGCGGCCAGCCAGGCAGCCAGGCGGGCCACCTTGCCTTCGCGCATATTGGGCTGGCCCGCCACTTCCCCGGTCAGCCAGCCGTCGGGGCCGCGTGCCAGTTCGGTGGCGATGAGCTCATCCACACCAAACGCCTGGGCGATGGGGCGGGTGACAAATTCGTTGGTGGCCGAGGTAATCACCACCACATCCCCGGCCTGTTGGTGGCGGCGCACCAGTTCGATGGCCGCCGGGCGGATGGCCGGGCGGATGATCTCGTCCATAAAACGCTGGTGCGCGGCCGCCGCCGCTTGCGGGCCGCGCTGCACCACAGCCTCGGTGGCAAAGCGCACGTAGTCATGGATATCCAAGCGGCCCGCTAAATAGTCCTGAAAAAAAGCATCGTTGCGCCGACCAAACTCGGCGCGGTCGCACCAGCCGATCTGCATGGTGAACTCGCCCCAGCCGTGATCGGAATCCAGGGGCAATAAGGTGTGGTCAAGATCGAACAGCGCAAGACGGTAAAGGGGTTTTTTCATATTAAAAAAGAGAGCTGCTAGCGCTTATCTACATTGTCTCTAGCATCGTTTTCAGCAATGGAATTGTGATTGCCCGTTTGTTGCGCAGGGCAAACTCATCCAGCATATCGAGCAGCTGCATCAGGCTGGACAAATCGCGGGAAAAGCGCTTGAGCATGTAATCGAGCACATCGGCGCTGTAGGTCACGCCCCGGGCGGCCGCCTCGTTTTGCAGGATGCGGCGGCATTCATCTTCATTGGGCACCTGCAGCTGAAACACATGGCCCCAGCCCAGGCGCGAGCGCAAATCATCGCGCAAGCGCAACTCGGCCGGGGGCGCATTGCCCGCCGTCAGCACCCAGCACGGCCGACCGCTGGGCGGGTTGCTGGCATTGACAAACCAGTTGAACGCCCGTTGCTGCTGCATGGGGGTGTAGCTGTGCACATCGTCCATCAGCACCGCGCCCCAGCGCTCGTCAAACTCCGGCGGAAAACCGGTGGTCACATCCATCCAACCCAGTGCCACGCCTTGCTCGCGCAGCAATTGGCGCACGGCTTGGAGCAAGTGGGTTTTTCCCGCCCCGCTTTCCCCCCACACATAGGTGGGCACTGGCATGTGCCCACCTTGGCGCTCAAACACCCAGGCACGTACATGCTGCGCCACGGGCGCGTTGCGCCCGGCATAAAAACGCTCTAACGAGGGGCCTGTGGGCAAGCCAATATCCAGCGCCAACTGCTTCATGCGCACAGCAGCAGCACCGCACAGCAAAGCGGCATGCAAATTAAAGGACGAAAGGGGTAGAACAAAAAAATATCGCTGAGGCTGCATTGGCCGACACCAGCGCCAGACCAACGTAAAAGGCGGCATTTTAGTCCCTGCCCATGCCGATCACCAGCGCGGGCCTTAGAATCGGCCGGTTTAGCCGTTTGCATGATGTGCAAATGCTGTCTCCCGCTTTACCTTGCCCCTGCCATGAGCACTGCTTCCACCCTCCCCATTTCCTACAAAGACGCTGGCGTCGATATTGATGCTGGCGACGCACTGGTCGAACGCATCAAGCCCCTGGCCAAGAAGACCATGCGCGAAGGCGTATTGGCCAGCATTGGCGGTTTTGGCGCTTTGTTTGAAGTGCCCAAGCGCTACCAAGAGCCCGTCCTGGTCAGCGGCACCGACGGCGTAGGCACCAAGCTGAAACTGGCTTTTGAGTGGAATATGCACGACACCGTCGGCATCGACCTGGTGGCCATGAGTGTCAATGACGTGCTGGTCCAAGGGGCTGAGCCGCTGTTCTTCCTCGATTACTTTGCCTGCGGCAAGCTGGACGTGGACACGGCCGCTGCCGTCATTGGCGGCATTGCCAAGGGCTGCGAGCTGTCGGGCTGCGCCCTGATCGGTGGCGAAACCGCCGAAATGCCCGGCATGTACCCCGATGGCGAGTACGACCTGGCCGGCTTTGCCGTCGGTGCCGTGGAAAAATCCAAAATCCTCACCGGCCAAAATGTTCAGGCCGGTGACGTGGTACTGGGCTTGGCCTCGGCCGGTGTGCACTCCAACGGCTTTAGCCTGGTGCGCAAATGCATTGACCGCGCTGGCAGCAGCACCCCGGCCACGCTGGACGGCAAGCCGTTCAAAGAAGCCATCATGCAACCCACGCGCCTGTACGTGAAAAACGTGCTGGCTGCGCTGGCCCAGCACCCCATCAAGGCGCTGGCGCACATCACCGGCGGCGGTCTGCTGGAAAACATCCCCCGCGTGCTGCCCGAAGGCCTGGCCGCACAGCTGCAACTGGGCAGCTGGCCCAAGACCGAGCTGTTTGCCTGGCTGCAAAGCACAGCGGGCATCGACGATGTGGAAATGAACCGCACCTTCAACAACGGCATTGGCATGGTGGTCGTGGTGGCCGCCGATCAGGCCGAAGCCACCGCCGCCACCCTGCGCAGCCTGGGCGAGACGGTGTACACCATTGGCCGCATTGCCCCGCGTGCCGAAGGCGCTGCTGCCGTACAGCTGCAGTAATCCACACAGCCCATAGCCCAAGCCACCAGGCACCGATCGCCCATGGCGCAACCACCGCACTCCAATCTGCCCACGGTCTATCCCTCTGTGGCCCCACCTGGGCGTGCGGTGCTGCTCTCCAGCTACCTGCTGATGGCCGCCGCGCTGCTGCTGGTCATGGTGCAAGGGCTGCTGCCGGGCCTGTTGTGCGCCTGCCTGGGCTTTTTGCTCACCCGCAAGCTGTCTGAGCTGCTCAATCGGCTCGATCGCCGCGCGCCAGCGGTCATCCCCCGGCGCTGGTCGCAAGTCATTGCGGCCACCCTGATTGGGCTGGCACCGCTGCTGCTGCTGACCAGCGCCCTGTCGCACACGCGTGGCTACGTGATGGAAGCACCCCAGCAGTACCGCGAGCTGCTCGACTACCTGGCCAGCACGGTGCTGGAACTGCAACAAAAGCTGCCGCCCGACCTGGGCGTGCTGCTGCCCCAGGGCAGCGAAGACATTCAGCGCACCATCGCCAACTACCTGGCCAACAAGGCGGGCATGCTGGCCTCGACCGGCAAAGTGTGGCTGGCCGGCCTGCTGCACGCCTACGTCGGCTTGCTGATTGGTCTGCTGGCCGCCGTGCGCCCCCGCCTGGAGCCCATCGCTCCGCTGACGCGCACCCTGCTGCAGCGTGTGCGCCTGCTGGGCGAAGCCTTTCGCCAAATCGTGGCCGCACAGTTCTGGATTGCGCTGTTCAACACCACCCTGACGGCGCTGTTTCTGCTGCTGGTCCTGCCCTGGTGGGATATGGCGCTGCCCTACACCCCGGCGTTGATTGGTCTGACCTTTGTGGCGGGGCTGATCCCCATCGTCGGCAATTTGTTTTGCAACCTGGTGCTGACCCTTGTGGGGCTGTCCGTTTCGCCCACGGCGGCGGCGGCCTGCCTGGGCTTTTTGATTTTGATTCACAAGGCCGAGTACGTCATCAATGCCAAGGTGGTCGGCCAGCGCACGCACATGGCGGTGTGGGAGCTGCTCTCGGTGATGTTTGTCGCTGAATCGGTGTTTGGCCCCGCTGGTCTGGTGGCCGCACCGCTGATGTACGCCTACCTGAAAAAAGAACTCGAAGCCGCGCACCTGGTGTGATGCGTCCCGCCAGGCCATCTGGAGGCGCACCGGTGGTCAGCGCAAAATTACAGCATTTTTCACCTCTATCGCTTATACAGCCTACGCTAGAAGCTACTCATTCAATAGCATCTCATCCGCTGCTGCGGCCAACAACCGCGTCAGCAGCGGGTGCATGACTTTGCGGGCGCTGTAAATCAGGTGGAACTGCTCGTGCACGTCGGGCGTGGTGCCCACCCACTCCAAGGCGCAGGTTTGCGCTAGGTGTGCGCCCAACGATGCGGGCGCGGGCATCACCCCCATGCCGCTGGCGGCAAAGGTGCTGAGCAGGGCACTGTCTTCAAACTCCCCAGCAATGTGCGGGCGGATGTGCTCACGCTCCAGCCAGTGGTTGATGCGCGCGCGCACGGCGGCGTGCTCGGTGGGCAGCAGCACCGGCACCTGCGCCAGGCTGTACGGAAAATTGGCCCGCGCCGCCTGCGCCCAGCGCGCCGGGGCGTACCAGGCAATGGCGCTGGTGCCCAATAGCTGGCTGGTGGTTTTCAGCGCGGGGTTGGGCGGGGCCGGGCGGTCGGCCAGCACGGCATCGAGCTTGTGCAAGGCCAGCTCGCCCAGCAGTGGCTGGAACTCGCCCTCGTGGCACAGCAGGCGCAGGTGCGGCTCGTGCAGCACGGGTTGGAGCAACCGGTGCATGGCCAGTTTGGCAATGCCGTCCGAAATGCCCAGGCTCAGCCGCAGCGTGGTGCCCGTGGCGGCTTCGCGCACGCGCTGGGGCAGCTGCTCGCCCAGGGCAAAAATGTGGTCGGCCTCGTGCAGCGCGGCCACGCCCGCCTCGGTCAGCACCAGGTTGCGGCCCTCGTTGCGCAGCAGGCTCACGCCCAGCGCTTGCTCCAGCGCGCGCACCTGGGCGCTGATGGTTTGCACGGCCATGTCCAGGCGCTCAGCGGCGCGGGCCATGCCGCCTTCTTTGGCCACCACCCAGAAGTAATACAAATGGCGGTAATTAAAGCTTTGGCTCATGGCAGTGTGGGGCGGGGAAGATGGTGAATAGTTCGTAAAAACCGAAGCAATATTACGTTGAATACAGGTTTTTAAATTAAATCTGCGGTTTTATATTCGCCCATCTTCAACTTTCTCTTGCGATAAAGCGCAACGATCATGGAAACAATCGGTACGTGGTGGATGTGGACGGCACTGGCCGTCTTTGTGGTGGTGGCCATTGCCATCGACCTGCTGGTGATGGAGCGCCAAGGCGCACACAAAGTCACCATGAAGGAGGCCGTGCACTGGAGCCTGCTGTGGTTTGGCCTGGCCTTTGTGTTTGTAGCGCTCTTGTGGTGGTACCTGGACAGCAGCCAGGGCCGCACGGTGGCCAATACGGTGTCGATGCAGTTCATCACCGGCTATTTGGTAGAAAAGAGCTTGTCGATTGACAACATCTTTGTCTTTTTGATGCTGTTTAGCTACTTTGCCGTGCCGCCGCAGTACCAAAAGCGCGCGCTCATCGTCGGCATCATTGGTGCCATCATCCTGCGCACACTGCTGATTTTGGTGGGCGCGTGGCTGCTGGCCACCTTCCACTGGCTGCTGTACGTGTTTGGCGCTTTCCTGGTGCTGACGGGCGCAAAGATGTGGTTTGCTGCGGGCCAGGAGCCCGACATTTCCACCAACCCGGTGCTGGGCCTGCTGAAAAAGCGCATCCGCATCACCGACCGCTTTGATGGCGAAAAGCTCTCCACCATGGTCGATGGTGTCAAGCACTACACCCCGCTGTTTGTGGTGCTGGTGCTGATTGGCACCACCGACGTTATTTTTGCGGTGGACAGCATTCCGGCCATCTTTGCCATCACCAGCGACCCGTTCATCGTGCTCACAGCCAACATCTTTGCCATCCTGGGCCTGCGCGCGCTGTACTTTTTGCTGGCCGATTTGGCCAACCGCTTTCACCTGCTGGCCTATGGTCTGGCGCTGGTGCTGGTGTTCATCGGTGCCAAGATGCTGCTGATTGATGTGGTCAAAATTCCCATTGGCTACGCGCTGCTGGTCACCGCTTCGCTGATTGCCGGGTCGATCTTTCTGTCGCTGCGCAACTCCAGCATGAGCGAGCTGGCACTGCCGTCCAAAGATGAACGCTAAGCCTGGGCGGCGGCGTATGGCGGAGCCCTCCAAGGCCCCGCCAACGGGCAGGGCATTGGTAAAATCCCTGCCCCGCCGCAGCAGCGCGGTGCCATTGCTTGCGCTGAACACCGGCTATGCTCTACAAATTGTTTTTCGTCTTTTTTACCCTTTGCCTCACCAAGGAAAGAGCACCCCATGACCATTCTTGTCGCCTACGCCCCCCGCCCTGAAGGCGAAGCCGCCCTCGAAAAAGGCATCGAGGCGGCCACCCGCCGCAATGAACGCCTGATCGTTGTCAATGCCGCTGTGGGCGGCCCTCAGGAAGACCCCAACATCGTCTCCGGCCACGATGCGGAACGCCTGGAGCAGCGCCTGCAAGGCCTGAGCATTCCTGCCGAATTCAAAATGTTTGTGCGCGGCCACAACGCGGTGGAAGAAATTCAAAACCTGGTACACCGCGAGCAAGTCTCGCTGCTGGTCATCGGCCTGCGTCGGCGCTCTGCCGTCGGCAAGCTGCTGCTGGGCAGCGTGGCCCACGATATTTTGATGTCCGTCCCTTGCCCGGTGCTGGCGGTGAAAGCCGAATAAGCCCGCCAGCAGCAAGCACCCATGGGAGGCCAGGCCTCCCATTTTTTATAGCTCATTCCGCTTACGCAGCAACAAATTTAGCGTTAAAAATACGAAAAAACAGCTTATTACCTGCGCAACAAGCTGCGTATTTTGACACCTGTTACCACCAAGCAGCCAAAATACACCACCGCACTGGCCAGCAAGCACCCCGCCATAATGCCGGCGCGCTGCCACTGCCCCAGGGCCAGCCAATCCCAGCGCTGGGCCAGCCCCAACAGCAAAGCCGCCAACAAACTGCACGCCAGCAGCACCTGGGCAAAATACTTGCCCCAGCCGCTGCTGGGCTGGTAAGCCCCCCGGCGCAGCAGCCCCAGCAGCAGCCACAGCGCATTGACCAACGCGCCCAAGCCAATCGACCAAGCCAAGCCGGCATGCTGCAAA
Organism: Comamonas denitrificans; assembly: GCF_042654745.1. Lineage (NCBI taxonomy): Bacteria > Pseudomonadati > Pseudomonadota > Betaproteobacteria > Burkholderiales > Comamonadaceae > Comamonas > Comamonas denitrificans. Next base: position 125,083 of record NZ_JBHSEY010000010.1, on the reverse strand, counting down.
TACGGCACCAACACGACATTGAGCCCCTGCGTGAGCACCAGCACCACCACGGCAATCTTCACCGGCGTGCGCATGTCTTGGCTGGCAAAGTAACCCGGTGCCAACACCTTGATCGCCACCAGCCCCAGCAGCCCCACCCCGTAGCCCACCAGGGCCAGGGCAATTTGCTGCACATCACTGCCGTGCAAAGCCCCCCGGTGGAACAAGGTGGCCACCAGCGGCTGGGCAAAAGCCAACAACCCCACCGCACAAGGCAAGGCCAGCAGCAGCACCAGGCGCAGCCCCCAATCGAGCATGTGCGAATAGCGCTGCCCATCCTCGGCCGCCTTGGCCGCCGCCAATTGCGGGGTCAGCACCACCCCCAGGGCCACCCCCAGCAAGGCGGTGGGAAACTCCATCAACCGATCGGCATAAAACAACCACGTCACACTGCCCGGGGCCAGGTAAGAGGCAATTTGCGTGTTGATCATCAAACTCAGCTGCGCCACCCCCACCCCCAGCAAGGCCGGGGCCATCAGTTGCAGAATGCGCCGCACTCCGCCATCGGCCCAGGCCGCGCGAATGGCCGACCAGCGCCAGCCCACCCGTGGCAGCAAGTGCAGGCGCCGCAGCACCGGGATTTGCACCGCCAGCTGCAGCACGCCACCGGCCACCACCCCGGCGCACATGGCATAAATCGGCTCTATGCCCTGGCGCTCAAACCACGGTGCCAGCAACCAGGCCGCGCCAATCATGCAAACATTGAGCAGCACCGGCGTAGCGGCCGGCACGGCAAAGTGCTTGTAGGTATTGAGCACGCCCGACGACAGCGCCACCAAGGACATAAAACCAATGTAGGGGAACATCCAGCGCGTCATCAGCACTGCGGCCTGGGCTTCACCCTGGTTTTGAAAACCACTGGCCAGCAACCACACCAGCACCGGTGCCCCGACCACGCCCAGGACGCACACCACCAGCAGCACCCATACCAGCACCGTGGCCACATTGGAGATCAGCTGGTGGGTGCGCTCTGGCCCCTCTTTGGCGTGGCTGGCGGCCAGCACGGGCACAAACGCTTGGCTAAACGCCCCTTCGGCAAACAAACGCCGAAATAAATTCGGAATACGAAACGCGACGTTGAACGCATCGGTGAGCGCATTGGCCCCAAACATGGAGGCCATGAATAAATCGCGCACCAAGCCCGTGACACGCGAGGCCAGGGTCATGAGCGAGACGGTAGAAGCAGATTTAAAAAGCGACACGCCGCGCAGTGTAGCCACTGCACCCAGCGCTTGGCCTCAATTGCTGGCGCGGTTGCGCAAAAAAACCGCCGCGCTGGTTATAATGCCCGGCTTTGCTGGCAACATCCACAAACCAATCAAAGGATAAATACCATGGCAACTAAAGCCAAAAAGAACCCCCGCCTGGCCTCGGGCCGTAAACGCGCCCGCCAAAACGTTAAATTGAACGCTGCGAACACCTCGCTGCGCTCCAAATACCGCACCGCTGTGAAAAAAGTGGAAAAAGCGGTGTTGGCTGGCGACAAAGCCCTGGCCACCACCTTGTTCCAACAAGCCCAGTCGGTGCTGGACACGATTGCCGACAAGGGCATCTTCCACAAAAACAAGGCCGCTCGCGACAAGAGCCGCCTGTCTGCCAAGGTCAAAGCCCTGGCATTGGCCGCTTAAGCCATTCTTTAAGCACCGCACGGGTGCTGGCCTTGCCGCCAGTACCTGCCGTTTGCAAAACGGGTGCGCTGCCAGCAAAAAACAAAACAACCGCCAGCAGGCGGTTTTTTTGTGTCTCCAACAAAGCAACAAAGATCCAGCAGATTCAAAAGAACCGCCTGGCGGCGGTATCGAACAGGCCCAGGCCCATGCACAGGATTGGCGCTGGGGCTTACTTTTGCTCGTCTGGCAACAAACAGGCCTCGACCACTTGCAAATGGTTGTCGCGGGCGAAGTTCAACACAAAATCCCAGGCCATGGGCTCATGCTCGCGCAATGCAGAGCGCAGCACCACGCATTTGATGCCGCTCATGGTGGTGGGAATGCACCAGGGGGAATAGCCCAGATGGCACCCCGGCTGGGGGCCACCCGGGCGAAAGCGGCTCATCACCCCGGCCAGGCGCTCGGCCCAATCACTGGGACGAAAGGTCTTGCCATCAAGTGTCACGCCCTGGATAAATAATTCTTTAGAGTTCTCAAAGTCCATCGACATGCTTAAAAAAATAGCACGTCTCAAACCAGACGTGCAAAGGTTGCATTCACTAAAAACGTACTCTTGCGGTTAGCGTTCTATTTTAACTCTTATACAAGAGTTACCCCCATTCACCCCCAAATAGGCTATGGACTCATCCTTCAATTGCACCGCTGGCAGCACCGGCAAGGGCCGTCAGAGGCCCTAGAATCATGGCCTTTTGCGCGCGCGTGCAAATGTCCCCATCCCCACGCGCCCTGTGCACCTTCCTGCTGGAGATTTCCCCATGACCGTTGCGGCCACTTCCCCCCACGTTATGCCCACCTATGGCCGTATTCCCATCGCGCTGGAACGCGGCCAGGGCTGCCGCGTGTGGGATACCAATGGCAAAGAATATCTGGACGCACTGGCCGGCATTGCCGTCAATACCCTGGGACACAACCACCCCAAGCTGGTGCCTGCGCTGCAAGAGCAGCTCACCAAGCTGATCCACACCTCCAACTACTACCACGTTCCGTTGCAAGAGCAACTGGCCGCCTTGCTGACCGAGCGCGCAGGCATGACCAATGTGTTTTTCTGCAGCACCGGGCTGGAGGCCAATGAGGGGGCCATCAAAATTGCCCGCAAATACGGCATCGACAAAGGCATTGCCCAGCCGCAGATTGTGGTGTACGACCACGCCTTCCATGGCCGCTCGTTTGCCACCATGAGTGCCACCGCCAACCCCAAGGTGCGCAATGGCTTTGGTGCTTTGCTTGACGGCTTCATCCGCGTCAGCCCCAACGACTACACCGCCTTAGAGGAAGCCACCGAGGGCAACCCCAACATCGTCGCCGTCATGATGGAGCCCATTCAGGGCGAAGGCGGTCTGCACCCCATGCGCAAGGAATACCTGCAGCAAGTGCGTGCCCTGTGCGATGCCAAGGGCTGGCTGCTGATCTTGGATGAAGTGCAAGCGGGCATGGGCCGCACCGGCAAATGGTTTGCCCACCAGTGGGCCGGCATCACCCCCGATGTAATGACGCTGGCCAAGGGCCTGGGCTCGGGCGTGCCCATCGGGGCCATCGTGGCGCACCACGCCGCGGCCACCGTGCTGCAAGCGGGCAACCACGGCTCCACCTTTGGCGGCAACCCCCTGGCCATGCGGGCCGGGGTGGAAACCATCCGCATCATGGAAGAAGACGGCCTGATGGCCCATGCCACCGAGGTGGGCCAGTACCTGAAAAGCCAGCTCCAGACCCACCTGGGCAGCCTGCCCGGCGTGCTGGAGGTGCGCGGCCAGGGCCTGCTCATTGGCGTAGAGCTGAACAAGCCCTGCGGTACCCTGATTGGCCTGGCCGCCGAGGCCGGGCTGCTGCTAAGCGTCACCTCGGACACCGTGATCCGCCTGGCCCCGCCGCTGATTCTCACCACCGCCGAGGCAGATGAAATCGTGGCCCGCCTGCGGCCCCTGGTCGAGACCTTCCTGGCCGCTTAATCAAGGACTTGTATGCCTGCCCTGAAACACTACCTGCAGTTTTCCGACTTCACCGCCGCCGAGTACAACTACCTGCTCGCCCGCGCCGCACTGATTAAAAAGAAATTCAAAACCTACGAAAAACACCACACCCTGGTGGATCGCACCTTGGCCATGATTTTTGAAAAGGCCAGCACGCGCACCCGCGTCAGCTTTGAAGCGGGCATGTACCAGCTGGGCGGCAGCGTCGTCCACCTGACGACCAATGACAGCCAGCTGGGCCGCGCCGAGCCCATCGAGGACAGCGCCCGCGTCATCAGCCGCATGACCGATTTGGTCATGATCCGCACCTTTGGCCAGGACAAAATCGAGCGCTTTGCCCAGTATTCGCGCGTGCCTGTGATCAACGGCCTGACCAACGAATTTCACCCCTGCCAAATCTTGGCCGACATCTTCACCTTCATCGAGCACCGCGGCAGCATCGCCGGCAAGGTCGTCGCCTGGGTGGGCGATGGCAACAACATGGCCAACACCTGGCTGCAAGCGGCCGATCTGCTGGGCTTTACCGTGCATGTGAGCACCCCCAACGGCTACGAAGTGGATGAAAAACTGGCCTTTGGCGGCCGCACAGCGCGCGCAGGCTGCTACAAAATTTTTAGCAACCCGAAAGAAGCCTGCCAAGGTGCCCACCTGGTCACCACCGATGTCTGGACCAGCATGGGCTACGAGGCCGAAAACGAAGAGCGCCGCAAAGCCTTTGCCAACTGGTGCGTCGATGCCGACATGATGGCCGCCGCCCAGCCCGATGCCCTGTTCATGCACTGCCTGCCCGCGCACCGGGGCGAAGAAGTCACCGCCGAAGTCATCGACGGCGCGCAATCGGTGGTCTGGGACGAGGCCGAAAACCGCATGCACGTGCAAAAGGCCCTCATGGAATACCTGCTGCTGGGGCAGCAGTCCGCCTGATTCACTACTCCTTTAAAAAGAGCTTCTCCCGCTGATTTAACCTGGTTTTAAACGATAAACATCATGCAAAACCATTATCTATCAACGCAAGCAGCTCTTTTTTTATTCACCACCTTCCACGCAGCCGCTGAAGCTGCGCAGCAAGCAAAGCGCCCCGCCACACAACAGCGTATCGGTCAAGGCGCAACCACCTTCAGCACAGCCTGCGCATCCCGTCTGACTCACCGCAGTTGTCCGAACGCAGCGCCGCAGGCGCGCAGTGAGTTCTGCGGTGCCCAAGCTGCGCAGCACGCCTTCTTTGCCTCCTTTCTTGCGCGTGCAAGAAAGGGGGTCGCCCGCCGGGGCGAGACCCGGCCAACCGCCCTGAAAACAAAAAACAAAACCAGCCACGGCAACCCCTGCGTGCCCACACAGAGCCTGCACACCCGCCTCAAAGCCCCACGCTACCTGCTGGGCCACACCTAGTTTCCCCCTCTGGATGCCGCAGCCCTGCGCTGCCGGCCGCGCTGTGCCTGGCTGTCACCCTGTGACGCTGGCAGGCGCAAGCGGCCCTGAAAGTTTTTCGCCTATCGAACCCTGAACCCTTGCCTCCTCCTAGTGCCTGCCATGTCCTCCACCGACATCCACCCCTGCCTGACCTGCGGTGTCTGCTGCCAAAACTACCGCGTCGAATTTTCTGTGTACGAACTGCGCTCCATGGGCGGCACCGTCCCGGACGAACTGGCCCACGAAGCGGGCAGCAACCGCGCCCGCATGAACGGCACCCAGTACCGCCCCGTGCGCTGCGCCGCCCTGGGGCCGCTGCCCGTCGTGGGGGCCGACTGCGTCGGCTGCACCATCTATGACAGCCGCCCCCGCCCCTGCCGCGACTTTCCCTTTGCCAGCTACGGCTGCCACGACACCCGCGCCCAATTCGGCCTGCCGCCGCTGGAAGAGGCTGAGGTGCAGCACTGGCAAGAGGCGGCCTGATGGCGGGCACACACCCCTGCCTGAGCTGCGGTGCCTGCTGCGCGGCTTTTCGCGTGGATTTTTCGGTGTACGAATCGCAGGAACACGGCGGGCGCGTCCCCCTGGGCCTGATCGAACCGGTGACCGATTCCCTCTGCCGCCTGCGCGGCACCGACTACGCCCGCCCGCGCTGCGCAGCCCTGACCGGCACGGTGGGCCAGCAGGTCGCCTGCGGCATCTACGAATGGCGGCCCTCGCCCTGCCGGGAGTTTGCGGCGGGCTCGGATGCCTGCAACCGCGTGCGCCGCCAACATGGCCTGGCGCTGCTTGCGTAAACACCCTGGATGCACAGTTTTTCTGCCCATACACAACCCAATGCGCAATCAGCAAGCGATACTTGCCAATTTTTCGGTTCTTTATGGCAAGTTTTAACGATATTCAGCAGCGCGAGCGCGGCTTGCAGCAGCATTTGACCAGCGCCCAGATGGTGATGATCGCCATCGGCGGCGCGGTGGGCACGGGCCTGTTCATGGGCAGCGCCTTTGCCATCGGCTTTGCCGGGCCGGCGGTGCTGGTGAGCTATGCCATCGGGGCCTTTATTGCCCTGCTCTTGATCGGCTGCCTGGGCGAGATGACAGTGGCCCACCCCACCTCGGGCTCGTTTGGCGCGTATGCCGAGTACTACCTGGGCCCCATGGTCGGCTTTGTGCTGCGCTACGCCTACTGGGCGGCGCTGGTGCTGGCCGTGGGCATGGAGGTGACGGCCGTGGGCATTTACATGGCCTATTGGTTTCCCGCTGTGCCGCAGTGGATTTGGGTAGGCGTGTTCTCGGCCGTGCTGGTGGGGGTTAACCTGCGCAGCGTGAAGGTGTATGGCGCGGTGGAGTATGCGTTTTCTGCCATCAAGGTGGCGGCCATCATCGCCTTCATCCTGATCGGCAGCTATGTGGTGTTTGGCGCACCGGCCCCCGGCATGGGGTTGGCCAATTACCAGGTGGGCGGCGGTTTCTGGGCCAAGGGCATCAGCGGCATGTGGCTGGGCGTGATCGTGGCCATGTTCAGCTACCTGGGCGTGGAGGCCATTGCCGTGGCCGCTGGCGAAGCCCAGCACCCCGAACGCGCCGTGCAAAAGGCGATGAAAACCACGGTGCTGCGCCTGGTGCTGTTTTACCTGCTCACCCTGGCGCTGATGCTGGCCATCGTGCCCTGGACCGAGGCGGCCACGCAAACCAGCCCCTTTGTGCGCGTGATGGAGCTAACCCACATTCCCTACGCCGCCGGGGTGCTTAATTTTGTCGTGCTGGTGGCGGCACTGTCGGCCATGAACAGCCAGCTCTACACCACCTCGCGCATGATGTTCAGCCTGGCACGGGCCGGGCAAGCCCCCACGCGCTTTGGCCGCACCAATGCCAACGGGGTGCCGGTGGCGGCGATTTTGATCTCCAGCCTGGGTGTGGCCGTGGCCATGTTCATCAACGCTTTTTGGCCCGAAGACTCGTTTGTCTGGATGATGTCGATTGCCATGTTCGGCGCCATGCTGGCGTGGTTCATGGTGTTCGTCACCCACCTGGCCTTTCGCCGCCGCCGCAATCGGGAGGGGCTGGCGCCGCTGACGTTTCGCATGTGGGGCTTTCCGTGGCTGACGCTGCTGGGCGCAGTGCTGATGGGGGCGGTGCTGGTGACCACGGCGTTTACCCCGCAATTTCGCCTGACACTGGCTTTTGGCCTGCCCTGGGTGCTGCTGCTGGCAATCATCTACATGGTGCGCCATAAAAAATAGCTGTTTGCGCTTTTGTAGCCACGCCCCCACCCGCACGCGCTGAACAACGCCGAGGGCCCCCCCGCTCAGACACGTTGGCTACCGCACTGCGGCGCTGGTTAGGCTTGGGCGCTGTGACCATGTCGATACCGCCTTCCTCCTCCCCGCCCCCCCAACGCCACCACCCGCTGTGGCTGATGCTGCTGGCGCTGCTGACTGGCTTTGCCCTGAGCCAGGCTTTTCGCACCGTCACCAGCACGCTGGCACACGGGCTACAAACAGAATTTGGCCTGAGCAATGCCGGCCTGGGGGCGTTTGCCGGGCTGTTTGGCCTGTCCTTTGGCATTGCCCAGTTGCTGATGGGCATTGCGCTGGACAAATTCGGCCTGCGCCACACCATCGTCTGCGCCCTGCCGCTGGCGGTGGCGGGGGCTTTGCTATCGGCCCTGGCCCCCAGCTACCCGGTGCTGATGCTGGGGCAGTTGCTGATTGGCGTGGGCTGCTCGCCGGCGTTTTTGGTCTGCACCCTGTTCGTGGCCCGGCACTTTCCGCCTGAGCGCTTCGCCTTTTTCTCCGGCCTGTGCCTGGGGGGCGGCGGGCTGGGCCTGCTGTTTACCGGCACGCCCCTGGCCTGGGTGGTGCAAACCTGGAACTGGCGCGTGGGCTTTGCCGTGCTGGCTGTGCTGTGCCTGCTGGCCTGGGGGCTGATTTACCGCCTGGTACACGAGCCACCCTCCCCCCACGCACCGCCCCCCAGCCAAGAAGGCTGGGGCCAGGCGCTGCGGGGCTTTTTCCAGCTGTTTGCCCTGCCGCACACCTGGGGCATCGTGGTGCTGGGCATGTCGTGCTACGCCGCCTTCCTGAGTCTGCGTGGGCTGTGGCTGGGGCCGCTATTGATGGGGCGGTTTGATTTTTCCTTGGTGCAAGCGGGCAACGTGGCGCTGGGTGTATCGCTGATTTCGCTGTTCGCCCCCGGGCTGTTTGGCCGCCTTGATCCTGGCGTGGCCGGGCGCAGAAAATGGCTGGGCCGGGCCTCGCTGGCCCTGGCCGGGTTCTTTGTCGTACTGGCCTTCGCGCCCTGGGCCAGCGCCAGCGTGGCGCTGATTCTGTTCATGGGCTTGCTCTCGGGCTACGCGCCCTTGCAATATGCCGATGTGCGGGCCTCTTACCCCGCCGAGCTGACGGGGCGGGCCTTGTCGGTGTTCACCATGGCGATGTTTTTGGGCGTAGCAGCAATGCAATGGCTCACCGGCAGCGTCGCCGCCTGGGCCAGCGCCCAGGGCCTGGATGTTTACACCGTGGTGCTGTGCACGATTGCCACCTGGCTGGCGCTGGCCTCGGTGGCGTTTCGGGTGTTGCCCCAATCGCCCCTGCTGGCGCAAGCCAGCGAGCGCCCTACCAGCCCTACCAGCCCGTAGCGCACGCACCATCGCCCCGGTACAGCCAGGGCACATCCATCAAGCGGCTGCCCAGCAGGCGCAGGGCGCTGTCGCGCCCCCAGCGCATGAGGCCGGTGGCATGAAAAATCTCACCATTGCGAATCGAACGCGCCTGCACCCGGGCATTGCGCTGCCAGCGGTTGAGCGCGTAGCGGCGCAGGCGCGTGCTGACATCCAAGTCCGCCATCGCCAGCGCACGTTGCAGCTCTGCCGCATCCTCAATGGCCATACCGGCCCCTTGCGCCAAATAGGGCCGCATGGGGTGGGCAGCATCGCCAATCAAGCCTACCAGACCCCGGGCCATGCCCTGGGGGCCCGTCAAAGGCGCACGGTCCGACAGCGGCCACAACCGCCATTGCCCACCGCTGGCCTCGACGCTGCCCACCATATCCCGCAGTGCCGCGCAACTGCCTTGCAGCGCACGGGCCAATTGCAGGGCATTGGCGGCATGGTCCCATTGGGTCAGGTCTTCGGGTGCGGGGCCTTCGACAATCACCACCAGATTCAAAAGCTCGCCCCGGCGCACCGGGTAGTGCACGGCATGCAGCTGCGGGCCCAGCCAGACGTTCACCTCGTGGGCGCGCCAAGCAGCGGGCACATCGGCCATGGGAATCAAGGCCCGGTAAGCCAAATGACCACTGACGCGCGGTCGGCTCGTATCGCCCAGCACACCAGCTCGCAGCTGGCTCCAAACGCCATCGGCCAGCAATAAGGCATCGCCTTCAACGCAAGGGTAGGCTGGGGTGCGGATGGTGGCGACACCCTCTAAGCCCAAAATTTCTTCGACTGGCTGGCCGTGGTTAATAAACACCCCCTCACGCCCTTGCACCGCATGCACGAGCAGCTGGTGCAAATCCGCCCGGTGGATGGTGACGTAGGCCGCCCCATACCGCTGCACCATGCTGGCACCCAAAGGGGTTTGGGCCAATTCCCGCCCACTGCAAGCGCTGTGCGCCCGCAGCCGCTGGGGCATGGCACACACGGCCTGCAGCCCCTCTTGCAGCCCCCAGGCTTGCAAACGCCGCACCACATTGGGGCCCAGCTGCACCCCCGCGCCCACTTCGGAAAATTCCGCTGCGCGTTCAAACACCCGCACATCCCACCCGGCATGCGAAGCACCTAAAGCGGCTGCCATGCCGGCAATGCCCCCGCCCGCAATGAGTAATTGTTTCTTTTCGGCATCCATAGACTGAATTGTCCGGGCAAACCCTAGCGATTTTTCATACGGCCATAAAAAAACCCGCCAAAGCGGGCTTTTTAAAAGGCGCTAACCATTAATCACGAATCAGGAACTGGTCGCGGTCTTGGCCCTGAATCCACTTGGGGGGTTTGCCCCGGCCGGTCCAGGTTTCACCGGTGGCTTGGTTGCGGTATTTGGGGGCCACTTTCACGCCTTGGGTGCTGCTGATGCGACCACCACGGGCAGGCGGGAAAATATCGTCAGCCGTCAGACCATAATCGGTAACCAGGGTACGCACTTTGGCAACAGCGTCGGCCAGTTCACGGCGGCGAGCTTCTTCGATTTGTAATTCGAGAGCGTTGCGCTGAGCGAGTAATTCCTTGTAAGAACTCATGATGGAAACATCCTTTCAAAATAGTTGGGCGATTATAAATAAATAATTCCCAACTCTGCAAATTAATTAATATGGCCACTTATCTGATCGGCGACGTGCAAGGCTGCTTCGCCTGTTTGCAAAAACTTTTACGACAGATTGAATTTTCCCCAAGCACTGATAGTGTTTATTTATTAGGGGATATCGTCAATCGGGGGCCGCAATCCTTAGAGACTTTGCGCTTTTGCCGCGATATGCAAGGCAGCGTCCAGGTATTACTGGGCAACCATGATCTGCATTTATTGGCCTGTGCGCACAAAGTGCGCCCGCCCGGTCGGCGCGACACTTTAACCCCGATTTTGCAAGCACCTGATTGCAAAGATTTATTGCAATGGTTGGCAGCGCAGCCTTTGGCGCGGCATTTGCAAAGCCAGCAGGGGCAGGATTTATTACTGGTGCATGCCGGGGTATTGCCCAGCTGGAGCTTGCAAGCCACCATGGATTACGCGGCCGAGGTGCAGACCCAATTGCGCAGCAGCAATTTGCCCAATTTTTTGCAACAGATGTATGGCAACACCCCAGACCGTTGGGACGACACCCTGGTCGGCATGCAGCGCTGGCGCGTTATTGTCAATGCACTGACACGGCTGCGGTTTTGCAATGCCCTGGGGCAGATGGATTTCAGCAGTTCTGAGGCCGCCAGCGCGGCCCCGGCAGGGCTGATGCCTTGGTTTGATTGCCCCCACCGGCAAACGGCCAACACCTGCATTGCCTTTGGCCACTGGTCCACACTGGGACTGCACAATCAGAAAAATTTGATAGCACTGGACACAGGCTGCGTCTGGGGTGGGGCGCTGACAGCCTTAGAAATCTCTATGGCTGATTTTGACCAGCGCCAAATTCACCAGCTGCCTTGCCCGCCCGCGCAAACACCGGGCCAATAAGCCGCTGCCTGCCACCGGCGCAGCGTTTTACACGCTGCCTGCGGGTTTGAACAAAGCGGGCACTTTGCGCTTGGCCTTGATTTGGCGCAGGGTGCTGCCGGGCGCAGGTTTGCTCTCCCACGTGGGGGGGGCTTCGCTGGCGCTGGCTTCGTAGGGACGGTCAAAGAAAGGATCGGCCGGGGCTGCCCGCACGGGCCGCGCACCCCGCACAGGGCGGCTACTGGCGAAATGGCTGGCGCCATTGCGCGCCTCCTGGTGCCCAGAGGGGCGCTCGCTGCGCGGCTCGCCGATATCGCTGCGCTGGCGTGCACGGGCGCTGGGCATGGCCAGCGTTTCTACCGTGATGCGGGTCTTGATCAGCTTTTCAATATCGGCGACCAATCTGCTGTCGCTGGGGGCCACCAGCGTTACGGCCAAACCACTGGCACCGGCGCGGCCTGTGCGGCCAATGCGGTGCACATAATCTTCAGCATTAAAGGGCACGTCGTAATTGAACACGGCGGGCACATCCTTAATGTCCAAGCCCCGCGCGGCAACGTCTGTGCAAACCAGCAAATCGACTTCGCCTTGCTTAAAGGCCTCTAAGGCTTTGAGGCGTTCATCTTGGCTTTTATCGCCGTGCAAGGCCGCTGCGCGGTAGCCATCGCGCTCTAAAGCCCGGCTCAGGCGCGCGCAGCCTAATTTACTATTGGAGAAAATAAACGCTTGGCGAATGCCGCGCTCTTGGAGCACATGGCAAATGGTGCGGCGTTTATCGTCGTCATGGGCGGCATAAAAACGCTGTTCTACCGTCGATGCCGTCGCGTTGGCACGCGCCACTTCAATCGTCACCGGATTTTGCAAATAACTGCTCGCCAGGCGCTTGATTTCAGGCGAAAACGTGGCTGAAAAAAGCAGTGTGGTGCGCTCTTTGGGCAAATACGACAAGATGCGCTGCAAATCGGGCAAAAAGCCAATATCAAGCATGCGGTCCGCCTCGTCGAGCACCACATATTCCACTTGGTGCAGAACGGCGTTTTTCGCCTCAATATGGTCCAACAGCCGCCCCGGCGTGGCCACCAACACTTCCACGCCTTTTTTTAATTCAGCCGTTTGCGGCTTCATGTCCATGCCACCAAATACCACCGTGCTGCGCAATTTGGTGTGCTTGGCGTATTGGGCAATTTGCTGGGCTACTTGGTCCGCCAATTCGCGCGTGGGCAGTAACACCAAAGCCCGCACCGGGTGGCGGGCGGGCGAGGCCGAGCTGTTTTCATGGCGCATCAGGCGCTGCAGCAGGGGCAAGGAAAACGCCGCTGTTTTGCCCGTACCGGTTTGGGCGGCACCCATGACATCCTGGCCCGTGAGCACCACGGGGATGGCTTGGGCTTGGATGGGGGTCATTGTCTCGTAGCCCATTTCGGCGACCGCCTGGGTCAAACTGGGGGCAAGAGCGAGTTCGGAGAAAGAAAGAGTAGGACTTGTCATGAAGAAAGCGATTGTCGCATTGCCACCCGATCTGCGCGTGAGCGGGGAAAAATAAATCAAAGATAACTATTTTTAATATAGCTTTAACCGCTGAATTGACAACAAATTTATGGTGTTTTATTCGTTATTTTGTTGAATATAAAGCGGCAACAGCTCTACCTATAAAGCGTTGGACAACACGCAGTGAGCAAAAAAGCGCTGGCAAGCGTGCCCACGGATGGCGCGCCAAGGGGCCAGGGCAAGGCCTGCGGGTGGGCCACACTGCTTGCGTGGTGTTGCCCCTTAGAACGTGTTCATGATCTCAAATGAAGGTGTGGGGGATGCGGTTCGGGATGGGTTGCGAGGCGCAAACCACAGCAATAGCTTGGCTATTGCGAGGATTTGCAACGACGCAGACCGCCCGAAGCCGCGCCCGCACACCCATGAGGAGATCGTGAACACGTTCTCAGGCGCGGGGCAAGGTCACGCCGTGCTGGCCTTGGTATTTGCCGTTGCGGTCTTTGTAGCTGGTTTCGCAGACTTCATCGCTTTGGAAAAACAGCACCTGGGCACAGCCCTCGCCGGCATAAATTTTGGCGGGCAGCGGCGTGGTGTTGGAAAACTCCAGCGTCACATACCCTTCCCACTCGGGCTCAAAAGGGGTCACATTGACGATGATGCCGCAGCGGGCGTAGGTGCTTTTGCCCAAGCACACCGTCAGCACATCGCGCGGAATGCGGAAATACTCCACCGTGCGGGCCAGTGCAAAGCTGTTGGGCGGGATGATGCAGTAATCGCCCTCGAAATCGACAAAGCTTTTTTCATCGAAATTTTTCGGGTCCACCACGGTGCTGTGGATGTTGGTAAAAACTTTGAATTCGCGGGCGCAACGGATGTCGTAGCCATAGCTGCTGGTGCCGTAGCTGATGATTTTCTTGCCGTCGGCCTGGCGAATTTGCCCAGGCTCAAAGGGCTCGATCATGCCGTGCTGCTCGGCCATGCGGCGTATCCATTTATCGCTTTTGATGCTCATGCGCGCTTCTCTCTCGTCGTCATTAAGAACGTGTTCACGATCTGCGCGCGAAGGGGTGCGGGATGCGGATCGGGATGGGCTGCAAGGCGCAAACCACAGACATAGCCGTAGCTATGGCGAGGATTTGCAACGCCGCAGACCGCCCGAGGCCGCGACTGCACACCCGCGAGGAGATCGTGAACACGTTCTAAGGGGCAGTGGTATCGGTAAAAATCCGCACTCTACCTGCAACGCCAGCGGCTGCGCAGGAAAAACCCATCCGCCATCTATAAAAAGGAGCCCTCTATGCCCATGTTTGTTGATACCTCGCCGCCCGGTGAATGCATTTTTTGCAAACTCGTTGCCGGCACCCTTCCCTGCGCCCAGGTGTATGAGGACGAGCTGACCCTGGCTTTCATGGACCTGGGCCAAGTCAATCCCGGCCATGTGCTGGTGGCCAGCAAGCGCCACGCTGTCACGCTGCTAGAGCTGACCGCCGAAGAAGCCGGTGCCGTCATGCAAACCGCACAGCGCATGGCGCACGCCATCCAAAGCGCATTCGACCCCGAAGGCATCACCGTGCTGCAAGCCAACGGCGCTGCGGCCGAGCAAACCGTGCGCCACTTTCACCTGCATGTGGTGCCGCGCTACCAAAACGATGGCATCACCTTAGGCTGGCCACGCAAAGAACCTGGCCCCGCTGCGCTGCATGACTACGCCGAGCGCCTGCGCAAAGTGCTGTAAGCACAGCACGGCGGCACCACCGCCGCCCCACACCCCCTGCACCCCAAAATGCAGGGGTTTTTTATGCGCAAAAAGCAAAGCAATCAAAAAAATTTCAAAAAATACGCCAAACATCATTTTTTAAAGCGCCAAGAAACCAATATGTGCAATTTATTTTTGTCACAATCGTGCCCATCATGACGACGAAAAAACTCCATCTCTGGGACATTCTGGCCCTTGGCTTTATGACTTTTGCCCTCTTTCTGGGGGCTGGCAACATCATTTTTCCGCCCATGGTCGGGCTGTCTGCCGGAGATCAGCTGTGGCCGGCCGCCCTGGGCTTTTTGCTCACCGGTGTGGGCCTGCCGCTGCTCACGGTGGTGGCCTTGGCCCGCGTGGGCGGGGGCATGCCGGCACTGACTGCCCCCCTGGGCAAGGCCGCCGGCATTGCCTTGGGCGTGGCGGTGTACCTTTGCATTGGCCCCCTGTTTGCCACCCCGCGCACCGCCACGGTGTCTTTTGCCATGGGGGTCGCCCCCTTTGTGGGCGACACCCCAGTCAATTTGCTCATCTTTACCTGCGTTTATTTTGCGCTGGTGCTTTTGCTCTCGCTCTACCCTGGCAAGCTGATGGACAACATCGGCAAAATCATCACCCCGGTGCTGATTCTGGCCTTGGCCATTGTGGGCGGGGCCGCCTTTTTCCTGCCGACCGGCCTGCTCAGCGCCGCCACGGGCAACTATGTCCACCAACCCCTGGCCGAGGGCTTTTTGCAGGGCTACCAAACCATGGATGCGCTGGGCGCACTGGTGTTTGGCGTGGTGATTGTCAATGCCATCAAAAGCCAAGGCATCCACGATGCGCGGCTGCACACCCGCTACGCCATTGCTGCCGGGGTGATTGCGGCGCTGGGGCTGGGGCTGGTGTATATCTCACTGGTTTACCTGGGGGCCCACAACGCCCATTTGGCCGCCAATGCCAGCACCGGCGTAGAAGTTCTCACCCGCTACGTGGAGCATACTTTTGGCAACCCCGGCTTGTGGCTGCTGGCCACGGTGATTTTGTTGGCCTGCCTGACCACGGGCGTTGGCTTGGTCAGCGCCTGCGGGGTGTACTTTAGCCAGCTGCTGCCCCTGTCCTACCGGGCCGTGGTCATTTTGATTAGCGCCTTTTCACTGGGCGCGGCCAACTTGGGGCTGGCCCAGCTGATTGCCATTGCTGTGCCTGTGCTCTACACCATTTACCCGGTAGCGATTGCGCTGGTGGGACTCAATTTACTCAGCCGCTGCTGGCGCAATCCGCGCACAGTGTTCGCTCCGGTGTTGCTGGTGGCGCTGATTTTTGGCTTGGTCGATGGCTTCAAGGCGGCTGAACTGCAGGCATGGATTCCCAGTCTGCTGCTGAGCTTGCCCGGTGCCTCGATGGGGCTGGGCTGGCTGCTGCCTGTGCTGGTGGCCTGCGCCCTGGCAGCAGCATGGGACCGCGTGCGCCCCTACCCACCAGCGCACGCCGCGCATTGATGGCCTAGCCGGCAGACTTTGTACTGGAAGCTGCCTTGGCCGAGCGCAGCAAGCGGCGCACATTCCACACCACCCACAACACAATCGCCAGCGGAATCCACTCGGCTTTAAACACCAGCAAGCCCAGCAGCACCATGCCAAACACGATGCTGGGCACCTTCATAGAGGCGGCAGGCAGGCCAGGCTTGTCTTGCCCCGCTGTGGGTGGATTAAAAGCACCGCGCTTTTTGCCCGAAGTGGTGGTATTGCTTTGCGCCAGCATCTGCGTCACCTGGCGCACCACCTCTTCTTTCTTGCTGGCAGCCTTGGTGGCTGCGCTCGCCTTGGCCCCCACTTGGCCAGCATGGGGCTGGGCAGTCGGCAGGGTAAAACCACCCGTGCGGCGATGCTCTTGCTCTGACCACTGCATCAGCTGCTCAACATAGCGCACATAGTCCCCATTGGGGGGGCCGCTGTAATCGGCCAAAGCGGGGGGCGGTTGGTGGCGTAAGCCAGATGCGGGTTGGTTCATAGCCTGTCTGCCCCTGTTGGAAGTAAATAAAAGGCCGTCACGGCAAACGCCGTGCGATTTCTGCGATCAGGGCATGGCCCAGTTGCGCCTTGCTGGCCCGGGGCAAGGCACTGCTGCCGTGGGCATCAATCAGCAGCAGCGTATTGTCATCCTGACCAAATGTCGCTGGGCCAATGTTGCCCACCAGCAACGGAACGTTTTTGCGCACCCGCTTGGCACTGGCGTGGGCCAACAGGTTGTCACTCTCAGCGGCAAAGCCCACACAGTACAGCTGCCCCTGCTGGGCGCGTTCACTGTTGGCCACGGTGGCCAGAATGTCGGGGTTTTCGACAAAGGCCAGGCTGGGCACGGCACCACTGCCGTCTTTTTTGATTTTTTTAGTAGAAAAATCGGCCGGACGCCAATCTGCAACTGCGGCGGCAGCTATGAAAATAGAAACATCCTCTAGCGCCGACTGCACCGCTGCCAGCATGTCCCGCGCCGATTGCACATTGATGCGCTGCACACCCCGGGGCGTAGGCAAATGCACCGGGCCGGCGACCAAGGTCACCTGCGCCCCCGCCGCGCGGGCCGCCGCCGCAATGGCAAAGCCCATCTTGCCGCTGGAATGGTTGGTCAAGCCGCGCACGGGGTCCAGCGCCTCAAAGGTCGGCCCCGCCGTAATCAACACCTTGTGCCCCGCTAAGCGCTTGGGCACCAAGCTGGCGGCAATGTCTTGGATCAGCTCTTCAGGCTCCAGCATGCGGCCATCGCCGCATTCGCCACAGGCTTGCTCGCCCTGGCCCACGTCCAGCACCTGGGCCCCATCGGCTGCGGCCTGGGCAAAGTTGCGCTGCGTGGCCGGATGCGCCCACATTTCGCGGTTCATGGCCGGGGCCAGCAGCAAGGGCTTGCCGTGCGGCCGCGCCAGGCACAGCAAACTGAGCAACTCATCGGCCCGGCCCTGGGCCAGCTTGGCGGCAAAGTCGGCACTGCACGGGGCAATGACGATGGCATCGGCCGCGCGGCTCAAGTTGATGTGCGCCATGTTGTTCTCAGGCCGCGCATCCCATTGCGAGGTAAACACCGGACGACCCGATAGCGCCTGCATCGTCACCGGGGTGATGAATTGCTGGGCCGCCTCGGTCATGACGACTTGCACGGTGGCCCCGACTTTGGTGAGCAGGCGGCACAGCTGCGCCACCTTGTAGCAGGCGACCCCGCCGGTCAGGCCCAAGACGATGTGTTTGCTTTGAAGCTCTTGCATAGGCAAATGCTAGCAGAGGGCGGGGGTGCATTCACCCAAGGGAGCTGCAGTTGGCGGACGCTGCCCCCTATAATCGCAATTTCCCGCTACCTATACAACGGCATGACCAAATTCGTTTTTGTCACGGGCGGTGTGGTGTCCTCCTTAGGCAAGGGCATCGCCTCGGCCTCGCTGGCAGCACTGCTTGAATCGCGTGGCCTCAAAGTCACCCTTATTAAGCTCGATCCCTATATCAACGTCGATCCGGGCACCATGAGCCCCATCCAGCACGGCGAGGTGTTCGTCACCGACGACGGCGCTGAGACCGATCTGGACCTGGGCCACTACGAGCGCTTCATCGAAACGCGCATGAAGCAGGCCAACAACTTCACCACCGGCCGCATCTACCAAAGCGTGCTCGAAAAAGAGCGCCGGGGCGACTACCTGGGCAAAACCGTGCAGGTGATTCCGCACATCACCAACGAAATCCAAGAATACGTCAAACGCGGCGCAGGCATTGGCACCCCGGATGCGGTGGACGTGGCCATCTGCGAAGTGGGCGGCACTGTGGGCGACATTGAATCGCTGCCCTTTTTAGAGGCCGTGCGCCAATTGGCGCTGAAGCAGGGGCCGAACAACACCGCCTTTGTCCATCTGACCTACCTGCCCTACATCGAAACGGCGGGCGAGCTCAAAACCAAACCCACCCAGCACACGGTGCAAAAGCTGCGCGAAATCGGCATCCAGCCCGATGCCCTGCTGTGCCGCGCCAAGCACAGTGTGCCGGCCGATGAGAAGGCCAAAATCTCCCTGTTCACCAACGTGGCCGAGTGGGGCGTGATCAGCATGTGGGATGTGGACACCATCTACAAAGTGCCGCGCATGCTGCACGAGCAGGGCCTGGACGGCATGGTCTGCGACAAGCTGCGCCTGAACACGCCGCCGGCCAACCTCAAGCGCTGGGACGATTTGGTGTACGAAACCGAACACCCCCAGGGCGAGGTGCGCGTGGCCATGGTGGGCAAATACGTGGAGCTGTCCGATGCCTACAAGTCGGTGAACGAAGCGCTCAAGCACGCTGGCATGCAAAGCCATGTGCGCGTCAAGATTGATCACATTGATTCGGAACTCATCACCGATGCCAACGCGGCCGAGCACCTGGGCGGCTACGATGCCATTTTGGTGCCCGGCGGTTTTGGCGAGCGTGGCGTGGAAGGAAAAATCGCCACCGCCCGCTTTGCCCGCGAGCGCAAGGTGCCCTACCTGGGTATTTGCTTAGGCATGCAAGTGGCCACCATCGAATTTGCCCGCAACGTGGCGGGGCTGGCCGATGCCAACTCCACCGAGTTCAAGCCCGACACCCCCCACCCCGTGATCGCCTTGATTACCGAGTGGAAAGATGCCGACGGCAAGGTGTACACCCGCGATGCCAACTCCGACCTGGGCGGCACCATGCGCCTGGGGGCCCAAAGCTCGGATGTGCAAAAAGGCACGCTGGCGCACGGCATTTATGGCGACGTGGTCACCGAGCGCCACCGCCACCGCTACGAAGCCAATGTGCAATACCTTGATCGCCTGCGCCAAGCCGGGCTGGTGATCTCGGCGCTGACGCAGCGCGAGCAACTGACCGAGATTGTCGAACTGCCCACCAGCGTGCACCCCTGGTTCATTGGCGTGCAGTTTCACCCCGAGTTCAAATCCACGCCATGGAACGGCCACCCGCTGTTCAATGCCTTTATCCGCGCGGCTTTGGCTGAAAAGAAAGATTAATAACAGGAGCTGCTTGCGCACTAAATTCGGCCAATGAAGGGCTAAAACCCCTTGAAAAGCTGAAGAATAAAGCGCAAACAGCTCTGATTATTCAAAGACCACTATGCAACTTTGCGGTTTTAACGTTGGCCTGGACCAGCCCTTTTTCCTGATTGCCGGCACCTGCTCGATCGAGGGCTTGCAAATGTCGCTGGATGTGGCCGGCCAGCTCAAAGAAAGCTGCACCGCGCTGGGCATCCCGCTGATCTACAAAGGCTCGTTTGACAAAGCCAACCGCTCCTCGGGCAACAGCCAGCGCGGCGTGGGGATGGATGCGGGGCTGAACATCCTGGACGAAGTGCGCCGCCAGTTGCAGCTGCCCATCCTGACCGACGTACACGAAGCCGCCCAAGTGGCCGAGGTGGCCAGCGTCGTCGATGTGCTGCAAACCCCCGCCTTCTTGTGCCGCCAAACCGATTTCATCCGCGCCGTGGCGCAATCGGGCAAGCCGGTGAACATTAAAAAAGGCCAGTTCCTCGCCCCCTGGGACATGAAAAACGTCATCGACAAAGCCCGTGCGGCTGCGGCCGAAGTGGGCCTGAGCGAAGACCGCTTTCTGGCCTGCGAGCGCGGGGTCAGCTTTGGCTACAACAACCTGGTGGCCGATATGACCAGCCTGGCGCACATGCGCCAAAGCGGTGCCCCCGTGGTGTTTGACGTGACCCACTCGGTGCAAAAACCCGGCGGCCTGGGCGCTGTCAGCGGCGGTGCCCGCGACATGGTGCCCGTGCTGGCGCGTGCCGGTGCGGCCGTGGGCGTGGCCGGTTTTTTCATGGAAACCCACCCCGATCCGGCCCAGGCCTGGTCGGACGGCCCCAATGCCGTGCCCCTCAAGCACATGCACGCCCTGCTGACCACCTTGGTGCAAATCGATGCCATCACCAAGCAAAACGGCTTCTTGGAAAACGATTTTTCGGCCTGAGCCTTCACCGCGCCAGGCCCCAGTTTTTTGAAACTTCAAAGGAAACACCATGAGTGCAATTGTTGATATCGTCGGCCGCGAAGTGCTGGACAGCCGCGGCAACCCCACCGTCGAATGCGACGTGCTGCTGGAATCGGGCGTGATGGGCCGCGCCGCGGTGCCCTCGGGGGCCTCCACCGGCTCGCGCGAAGCCATTGAGCTGCGCGACGGCGACAAAGGCCGCTACCTGGGCAAGGGCGTGTTGAAAGCCGTGGAGCACATCAACCACGACATCGCCAATGCCGTGATTGGCCTGGATGCGGCCGAGCAAGCCTTCCTCGACAAAACCATGATCGAGCTGGACGGCACCGACAACAAATCGCGCCTGGGCGCCAACGCCATGTTGGCTGTGTCGATGGCCGTGGCCCGCGCTGCGGCTGAAGAAGCCGGCCTGCCCCTGTACCGCTACTTTGGCGGCATGGGCGGCGTGCAACTGCCCGTGCCCATGATGAACGTCATCAACGGCGGGGCGCACGCCAACAACAGCCTGGACCTGCAAGAGTTCATGATCATCCCCGTGGGCGCGCCCTCTTTCCGCGAAGCCGTGCGCTGGGGTGCCGAGGTGTTCCACGCGCTCAAAGCCATCATCCACGACCAGGGCATGAGCACCGCCGTGGGCGATGAAGGCGGTTTTGCCCCCAGCGTGGAAAACCACGAAGCGGCCATCCAACTGATCATCCAGGCCATCGAAAAAGCGGGCTACAAGGCTGGCGAACAAATCGCCCTGGGCCTGGACTGCGCCGCCAGCGAGTTCTACAAAGACGGCATGTACGTGCTGGCCGGTGAAGGCAATATGACGCTAACCGCTGCGCAGTGGACCGACATGCTGGCGGGCTGGTGCGACAAATACCCCATCATCAGCATTGAAGACGGCATGCACGAAGGCGACTGGGACGGCTGGAAGCTGCTCACCGAGCGCCTGGGCAGCAAGGTGCAGCTGGTGGGCGACGATCTGTTCGTGACCAACACCAAGATTTTGAAAGAAGGCATCGACAAGCGCATTGCCAACTCCATCCTGATCAAAATCAACCAGATCGGCACGCTGACCGAGACCTTTGCTGCCATCGAAATGGCCAAACGCGCCGGTTACACCGCCGTGATCTCGCACCGCTCGGGCGAGACCGAAGACAGCACCATTGCCGACATCGCCGTGGGCCTGAACGCTGGCCAGATCAAGACCGGCTCGATGAGCCGCTCTGACCGCATCGCCAAGTACAACCAGCTGCTGCGCATCGAGGAAGACCTGGGCGACGTGGCCGAGTACCCAGGCCGCGCGGCGTTCTACAACCTGCGTTAATGCGCCCCTCAATCCATTAAGGACACCCCAAAAATGCCCTCCCCGTGAGGGCGTTTTCAAGCCGCCATGGTTGGACGCATCGTCACCCTCGTTTTGTTGGCCCTGCTGGCCCTGATCCACAATCAACTGTGGCTGGGGGACGGCGGCGTGGCCCGCGCCCAGGCATTGCAGGCCCAAATTGACGCACAACAAAAAGCCAACGCTTTGGTGCAGCAAGAGGTCGAGCGCCTGCGCTCGGAAGTGCAAGACCTCAAAGACGGCAACGAGATGGTGGAAGAAAAAGCTCGGGGCGAGCTGGGCATGCTCAAACCCGGCGAAATTTATATTCAAATCACCCAATAAGGCTTACCGCGTCTGCGCAACAAGCTATAAAAAAAAGCTGCCTTGGCAGCTTTTTTCAATGGGGTTTATTGCACCGAACCGGGTGCCGTGTGGCTGGTATCGGTAAACAGCTGGGTAATGTCAATCGGATCAAACCGGTACTGGGCCCCGCAGTAATCACACCCCACCTCCACCGAGCCGCGCTCAGCGACCACGCTGGCGACCTCTTCCTGCCCCAGGCCTTTGAGCATGGTTTGCACCCGCTCACGGCTGCAGGTGCAGGCAAAGTGCGGCCCGCTAGGGCCTGTTTGCGGGACAAAGCGCAGCAGTTTTTCCTCCCAAAACAGGCGGCGCAAAATGGTATCGACATCCAGGCTGAGCAACTCCTCGCGCGTCAAGCTCGCGGCCAAGGTGGCGATGCGTTGGTAGTCTTCGTTTTCGCCCTGGGCATCCTCGGCATCGCTGGCGCTTTCGGTGGCTCGGGCCAAATTGTCTTGGCCTTTGAGCGGCATGCGCTGAATCAGCAGACCAGCGGCCACTTCGTCATTGGCGGCCAGCACCACCGTGGTGTCCAGCTGCTCGGACTGGAGCATGTAGTGCTGCAACGCCTGGGCCAAGGTCGCCACGCTGTCGCCTTGCGCGTTTTGCAGCGACACCACGCCCTGGTACGGCTGCATGCCAGGTTGGCGATCTTGCGGATCAAGGGTGATGGCGCAGCGCCCCTGGCCATGCACATTGACCAAACTGGTCAGGTCAGCACCACCGTCCACAGTGCCATGCACTGTGGCCGTGGCCCGCAGGGCCAGGTTGCTGTGTACCTCGGCGACGGCCACTTTGACCGGGCCATCGCCAAAAATTTGAAACACCAAGGCACCATTGAATTTGATGTTGGACTGCATCAGCACAGCCGCCGCCGTCATCTCACCCAACAATTCATGCACCGCGCGGGGGTAGGCCCCGGTTTCGGTATTGGCGGCACGGCGCTGCAAGATGGCTTGCCACGCATCGGTCAGGCGCACCACCATGCCGCGCACAGGCAGGCCATCAAACAAAAATTTATGCAGTTCAGACATTGTTTTCCTTTCGCCGGGGCAGACAAGCGCGCAGTGCACCGCTTTAGCCGATGTGGCGCAGCCCCTTTTTAAAACGCTGCGCATTATCCCGGTAGTGCTGGGCGCTGCGGCGCAAGCCCTCGATTTGTGCATCAGTCAGCTGGCGCACCACCTTGGCGGGGCTGCCAAGAATCATGCTGCCGTCAGGAAATTCTTTGCCCTCTGTGACCAAGGCCCCCGCACCAACCAGGCAGTGCTTGCCAATTTTGGCCCCATTGAGCACCACCGCGCCAATGCCAATCAGCGATTCATCGCCAATCGTGCAGCCATGCAGCATGGCCTTGTGGCCCACAGTGACATTGCGGCCAATGCGCAAAGGCTGGCCCGCATCGGCGTGCAGCACGGTGTTGTCTTGGATATTGCTGCCCGCACCAATGTGCAAATGGTCGCTATCGCCACGGGCCACCACGCCAAACCACAGGCTGGCCTGGGCCTCTAAGGTCACGCGCCCGATCACCTGGGCACTGTCGGCCACCCAGGCCGAGTCGGCAATTTCAGGCACCACGCCATCCAGTTCATACACCGCCATACGGTCTCCTTGTTAAAACTTCAGGTTATTTACCCACTACCTACAATCGCACGTATGCAACTTCGACATCATGCCTTGGAGGTTTTGTGCCTGTGCAATCCGCAGGAAAAAGCCCAGGCCGCCATGGCCATGCTGGCCCAAGCACACCGCTATGCGATTGCGCCGCAGGCGGTGCTGCACTGCCATGCCCCCTTGCCCGGCCACCCTGCCCGGCCGGTGCTGCGGCCGCACACGCAGGTGGCCCGGCGTTCGCCCGCCACCTTGCAAGGGCGGGCCGTGCTGATGCATGCCATTGCACACATTGAGTTCAACGCCATCAATCTGGCGCTGGATGCGATTTGGCGCTTTGCCGACATGCCTGCGGCCTACTACCTGGATTGGCTGCAGGTCGCCGGGGAAGAGGGCAAGCATTTTTTACTGATCGACGCCTGGCTGCAGCAGCACGGATTTGCTTATGGGGACTTTCCCGCCCACCAAGGGCTGTGGAGCATGTGCGAAAAAACTGCCGAGGACATCACCGCCCGCATGGCCTTGGTTCCCCGAACTTTAGAAGCGCGTGGCCTTGATGCCACGCCACAAATTCAATTAAAACTTCAAAAAATTGGCTCTGATGATGCGCTAGAAGCTAGCAAAATATTGGATATCATCTTGCACGAAGAAGTGGGGCATGTTGCCATTGGCAACCATTGGTACAACTGGTTGTGCTTGCAACAACGCGTATCCCCCCAAGCCCACTACACTGCACTGCTTGAGCGCTACCAGGCACCGTGGCCCAAGCCCCCACTCAATCGCTCTGCCCGCCACGCCGCAGGCTTTACCGCGCAAGAGATTGCCTGGCTAGAGATGGGCCCACCCGCATAATCGGCCGGCCTGTTTTCCGCCCCTTCGTTCGTTTTTTTATTTATGACTACCCCCTCCGCTGCCGTTGGTGCCTCTACCGCCTTGATTGCCCGCCAGGCCATTGTCAATAGTGAAAAATCGGTCATCGGCTATGAACTGTTCAACCGCTCGCGCGCCCCGGCCGAGCACACGGCCGCCTCCGATGTGCTGCTGGTGTTTACGGCCATGACCCACGCTGGCACCGAAGACATCATGGGCGACAAACTGCTGTTTGTGAACTGCACGCACGAGAGCCTGGCTGGCGGCCACCTGGAGCTGCTCGACCCCAGCAAAATCGTGCTGGAAATTCAAGACCTGGGCCACAGCGCCAGCGCTGAAGCCCATCTGCGCCTGCCCATGTTGGAGACGCTCAAGCAACGCGGCTTCAAGCTGTCGTTTGGCCATTTTGTGCTCGATTCGGTGTACGCAGGCTGGCTGGCGCTGGCCAACTACATCAAGCTCGATTTAACCGTGTTGCCACGCGACCAGTGGCTGGTGCTGATTCAGTACGCCCAAAAACACAGCACGGCGCAGCTCATTGCCACAAAAATGGAGACCGTTGAGCAGTTTGAGCTGCTGCAACAAATGGGGGTCAAGCTCTTTCAAGGCTTTTGGTTTGCCCGCCCTTCGGTATTTGAAGCCAAAATTTTGGCCCCCCGCCAAACCAGCCTGGTCGAGCTCATCACCTTGCTGCGCCGCCAGGCCAGCACCGATGAACTCGAAGAGGTGTTAAAAAAAGATGCCGGCTTGGCCTTTAACCTGCTGCGCCTGATCAATTCCGCCAGCTTTGGCATGCAGCGCGAAGTCACCTCGTTTCGCCATGCGGTGCTCATCATGGGGTTGAAAAAACTTTTTCGCTGGGCGGCCTTGCTTCTGGCCGCCACCAAATATGCCAATACCCCGCCCTCCCTGGGCCAAACAGCGGTGGTACGCGGGCGCTTGATGGAGTTGCTGGCCGAAGAGTTTTTAAGCGAAGAAGAAGCGGACATGGCGTTTGTCACGGGCATTTTCTCGCTGCTCGATTTGATGCTGTCCATCCCCACTGCTGACGCGCTGCAATTGATCCATGCGCCCGAGCCCATTCGCCAAGCCTTGCTCCACCAAGTGGGCCCCTTGGCCGATTTGCTCACCCTGGCCAAGGCCTGCGAAAACAATAATGACTCTGTTTTTGACGAGGCTGCCGAAAAACTGGGCCTGACCAACCAACAAATCAACTGGGCCCACTTGCGAGCCCTGGCCTGGAGTGACCAGGTCAACGGTTAAAGCACCAAGGCGACATTGTGTTCACCGGCAATCGCGGTACAGTTATTTCATTAAGAGCAATCAGCCCTTGAGGCTTGGCATTATTCATTCAACGTATGAGCACCACCCCCGACTCCTCCCTTCCTGGCGCCACCTCCACCAAGACAGAGGCCAATGCGTTGGTTGGCCGCCAGGCAATTTTGAACGAGCAGCGCGAAGTCTTCGGCTATGAGTTGTTTGACCGCAGTGCGGCCTCGTTTACCGCTGCCAGCGATGCCGCCTTGCTGTTCAACGCCCTGTCGTACGCGGGCGCGGAAGCCTTGGTGGGGAAAAAACTGGTGTTTATCAACACCACCCACGATGGCCTCTCGGGCGGGCACCTGGAGCTGATCGCCCCAGAAAAAGTCGTCCTGGAAGTTCCCCCCATGCCTGCGGGCAGCTGTGCCTTTGACATTACCGCCCGCTGTGGCGTATTGGGTGTCTTGAAAGAGCGCGGCTTTCGCATCGCTTTTGACCAGCATGCGCTGACCAAGGAATACGCCAGCTGGCTGCCCCTGGCCGACTTCATCAAACTGGACATGATGCACATCAAGGCCGAGCAACTGCCCGCCGTTGTGCAATTTACCCAGAAGTACACCAAAGCCCACATCGTTGCTGAAAAAGTAGAGACCAAAGAGCAGTTCGAGTGCATGAAGGCCTTGGGCGTGAAGCTGTTCCAAGGCTATTGGTTTGCCAAGCCCGATGTCATCCAGGCCAAAACGGTGCGGCCCAATCAGGCAGTGATCATGCAGCTGCTCAACCTGGTGCGCAGCCAAGGCAGCACGGCAGAGATTGAGGCGCTCCTGAAAAAAGACCCCACCCTGTCCTTCAACCTGCTGCGCTTTATCAATTCGGCCGGTTTTGGTCTGTCGATTGAGGTCACCTCGTTTCGCCATGCAGTCATGATTTTGGGCTTGAAAAAGCTCTTTCGCTGGGCCGCTTTGCTGCTGACCACGTCGCGCGGCAGCGACACCGCCCCCGCTGTGGGCCAAACCGCGGTGGTGCGTGGCCGCTTGATGGAGCTGCTGGCGGCCGAGATGCTCACCCCCGAAGAGGTGGACAACGCCTTCATCGTTGGCATGTTCTCCCTGCTCGATTCCATGCTGGGCATCCCCATGGAGATGGCCTTGGATGCTGTGGCCCTGCC
The DNA here is from genome assembly GCF_042654745.1 of Comamonas denitrificans. Taxonomy (NCBI): domain Bacteria; kingdom Pseudomonadati; phylum Pseudomonadota; class Betaproteobacteria; order Burkholderiales; family Comamonadaceae; genus Comamonas; species Comamonas denitrificans. Next base: position 98,067 of record NZ_JBHSEY010000010.1, on the reverse strand, counting down.
GCAGTCCGTGCGCGATGCCTTGCTGACCCGCACCGGTGTCTTAGCCCCCTTCTTAGAGCTGACTTTGGCCTGCGAACAAGGCGATGACGACAACTTTGCCCGCCTGACCGATGCCCTGCACCTGTCCAATCACCAGGTCAATTGGGCCCATTTGCAAGCCTTGGCCTGGGCCGAAACGTTCGACGACATGAACTGAAGGGCGGCCCCCGCTTGCCCCCGCCCTCAGCCACGCGGGTGATGCTGGGCATGCAATTGCTGCAGGCGCGCGCGGGCAATGTGGGTGTAAATCTGCGTGGTAGAAATATCGGCATGCCCCAAGAGCAGCTGCACCACCCGCAAGTCAGCGCCGTGGTTGAGCAAATGCGTGGCAAACGCATGGCGCAGGGTGTGCGGCGACAGTGGCACGCTGATCCCCGCCTGCAGCGCATATTTTTTTACCAGCACCCAAAACATGGCCCGCGACATGGCGCTACCGCGCTGGGTGACAAAGCAATCGTGGCTGCGCTGACCCGCCAAAATTGCGCTGCGGGCTTGCTCTAAATACGACTGCAGCCAATCGCTGGCCACTTGACCAAAGGGCACCAGGCGCTCTTTACGGCCTTTGCCCAGCACCCGCACCACCCCTTGCTGCACATCCATGTGCTGCAACTGCAAGCCCACCAGTTCGCTCACGCGCAAGCCGCTGGCATACAGCAGCTCCAGCATCGCCCGATCCCGCAGGCCCAAAGGGGTGGAGGTATCGGGCGCGGCCAGCAGCTGCTCCACTTGTGCCTCACTGAGCACATGGGGCACGCGGGGCGGGCGCTTGGCGGCCAACAGCAGCACGCTGGGATCGTGCTGCAAGCGTTGCTCTTGCAAGGCCCAGTGGTAATAGCGGCGCAACACACTCAAGCCCCGGTTGCTGGAAGTGGCCTTGGCCCCTTGGGCCGCACGCTGGGCTTGCCAGGCTTGCAAATCCTGCGTCTGTGCGCCATCCAGGCTCACACCGCGTTCGGCCAAAAACTGCGCACAGGCGCTGGCATCGCGCCGGTAGGCTTTCAAGGTGTTTTCAGCCAGCCCGTCTTGGAGCAGCAGGGTCTCCAAAAAAGCATCCAAACTGCTCCAGCTGGCCGCCAGCAGGGCCTCTTTATCGGTCGTTCCCAGATTGGTCATAGTCGGCAATAGTAGCCGCCGCCCTAAAAAGGCGGTGCTGGCGGTAGGCGCGGGTGCTGTGCCAAGGCCCACTGCACATGCTCGCGCACCAGCGCACTGGGATCGTCCAGGCGCGTTGCCAAAGTGGTCGCAATCGCTTGCGCCGTGGCCGCATCCGGGGCTTGGCGCAGGGCATTGCCCAGCGCCACGGCAATATTGCGTACCCATTTTTCATGGCCAATGCGGCGGATGGGGCTGCCTTCGGTGCGGCGCAGAAAGCTGGCCTCGTCCCAGGCAAACAGCTCGGCCAGGCCCACATCCTGCAGGCCAGGGCGCACCGCAAAATCGGCCAGCACACTGGGCTGGGCAAACTTGTTCCAGGGGCAGGCCAGTTGGCAATCGTCACAGCCATAGATGCGGTTGGCCATTTTGGGGCGCAAGTCTTCGGGGATGCTGCCACCGTACTCAATCGTCAGGTACGAGATGCAGCGGCGCGCATCCACCTGCCCCGGTGCGACGATGGCCCCCGTCGGGCAGGCATCCAGGCACGCGGTGCAGCTGCCGCAGTGCACGCTGACCGGCTCGGTCGGCGGCAAAGGCAGATCGACGTAGATTTCGCCCAAAAAAAAGGTCGAACCGGCCTCGCGGTTGAGCACCAGGCTGTGCTTGCCGCGCCAGCCCTGGCCGCTGCGCCGGGCCAGCTCGGCCTCGAGCACCGGGGCCGAATCGGTGAACGCGCGGTAGCCAAACGGCCCCAGCTCTTGGGCCATGCGCTCGGCCAGTTTTTGCAAGCGGGCCCGCAGCACCTTGTGGTAATCGCGCCCTCGGGCATAGACCGAGATGATGGCCTCTTGCGGATGGCGCAGGCGCTGCCACTCGCGCTCTTGCCAATCGGCCGGGGTATCGACCGGCAGGTAATTCATGCGGGCGGTGATGACGCTGACCGTGCCGGGCACCAGCTCGGCCGGGCGGGCACGCTTGAGGCCATGCGCCGCCATGTAGTGCATCTGGCCGTGAAAGCCTTGCTCCAACCAGCGCAGCAAACCCGGCTCACTGGAGGACAAATCCACACCGGCGACGCCAATTTGCGAAAATCCCAGCTCTTTGGCCCAGGCGGTGATGCGGGCCAGCCAGGCTTGGCTTGCTTGGGCTTGGTTTTCTTGACTGTGATTTTTTGCGTGCATAAGCGCCCGATTGTAAAAATGCCCGATTCCCCCCAGCGCCCGCAGGCGCACCCCGGTGTCACGCTGACCTGGTCGAGTGAAGCCGATACCGCCGCCTTTGCCCAGCAATTGGCCCACAAGATGATGGCCAACTCGGCCCTGGCCCAGGCCTTTATCACCCTGCACGGCAACCTGGGTGCGGGCAAAACCACGCTGGTGCGCCATTTGCTGCAGGCCCTGGGTGTGCCAGGGCGTATCAAAAGCCCGACCTACGCCGTGGTCGAGTCCTACGACCTGCCGCAGCTGGCCATCTGGCATTTTGACTTTTACCGTTTTGACGATCCGCTGGAGTGGGAAGATGCCGGTTTTCGGGACATTTTCGCCAGCCCCGGATTGAAGCTGGCAGAATGGCCGGAAAAAGCTGCCGGCCTTGCCCCACAAGCCGATGTAGCTATCCATATCGAAGCCATTGACGACACCCAACGCCGCGTGCATCTGCGCCCCCTCAGTGCCTGCGGTACGCAACTTTTGCAAGCCTGGTTTTCATGAGCGCTAACCGCCCCCTTGTTTCCCACCCCCGCCGCCGTTTATTGCAAGCGGGCACCTTGGCCTTCCTATTGGGTCGCCAGCAAATTGCCTTTGGCGCCAGCGTGGTGGCCGTGCGGGTCTGGCCTGCGCCGGACTATTCCCGCGTCACGCTCGAATCGGACAAACCGCTCAAGACCACGCAAACCTTCATCCCCAATCCGCCGCGCCTGGCGGTGGATATTCAGGGCATGCAGCTGACCAACACGCTCAAAGAGCTGGCCGTCAAAGTGCAGCCCGATGACCCCAATATCGCCTCCATCCGCATCGGCCAAAACAGCCCCAACGTGGTGCGCATGGTGCTCGATTTGAAGCAGGCGGCCAACCCGCAGGTCTTCACCTTAAAGCCGGTGCCGCCCTACCAGCACCGCCTGGTGCTGGACTTGTACCCGGCGCAAGAGCTCGACCCCCTGGCCCAACTGATTCAAGAGCGCCTGCCCGGCAGCAGCGAACTGGCCGCCAACACGGCGGCGGCGACGGCGGCGGCCCCCGCGCACGACGATGATCCGCTCAGCCAGCTCATCGCCCAGCGCCAAACGGCCCAAACGGCCCAGGCAGAGCCCGCAGCCCCGGCCACTGCAGCGCCCCCCAGTGCCCCGGCCCAAGTGGCCACCGCCCCGGCGCAACCTGCGCAACCTGCGCCCAGCACCAAAACCGCCGGGCCCACCGAGCGCATCATCATCGTCGCCCTGGACCCCGGCCACGGCGGCGAAGACCCCGGTGCCATTGGCCCCCGGGGCACGCGCGAAAAAGACATCGTGCTGAAAATCGCCCTGCTGCTGCGCCAGCGCATCAACGCCACCCGCATCAATGGCAACCCGATGCGGGCCTTTCTCACCCGCGATGCCGATTTTTTTGTGCCCTTGGCCACGCGCGTGAGCAAAGCGCGGCGCGTGCAGGCCGATTTATTCATCAGCATCCACGCCGATGCGTTTACCAAACCCTCGGCCAAGGGGGCCAGCGTGTTTGCCCTGAGCCCCAAAGGCGCGTCCAGCGCGGCAGCCCGCTGGCTGGCCGACAAAGAAAATCAGGCCGACCTGATCGGCGGGGTAAACGTCACCAGCAAAAACAAAGCCGTGCAAAACGCCGTGCTGGACATGAGCACCACGGCCCAAATTCGCGACAGCCTGCACCTGGGCAGCGCCGTGCTCAGCCACATTGGCGGCTTTGCCAAGCTGCACAAACCCAAGGTGGAGCAGGCTGGTTTTGCCGTGCTCAAGGCCCCGGACATCCCCAGCGTGCTGATCGAAACCGCCTTTATCAGCAACCCCGACGAAGAGCTGCGCCTGCGCTCGCCGGCCTACCAGGCTAAGCTGGCCGATGCCATCATGCAAGGCATCCGCCAGTACTTTGCCAAATTCCCGCCCACGGCCCGCTCGCGCTCTATTTAAAAGAAAGCTGCTTGCGCTGATAAAAAAAGGACTTCAAGGTGTTATTGCCTTGAAGTCCTTTTATTTAGAGCGGTAACAGCTATGCTTTTAAAGCCTTCTCTTTTCGCCCAGCGTGCCAGCTGCCGTAAATGGCGATCAAACCGGGCACCAAAATCAAGCCCCAGATGATTTTTTCCAAGTTGGCCTGCACCCAGGGCAAATTGCCAAAAAAGTAGCCCGCCGTGCCAATACCCAGCACCCAAATAAATGCGCCGACCACATTGAACAGCGTGAACTTGCTGCGCGACATGGCCGCCACCCCGCCCACAAACGGCGCAAAGGTGCGAATGAACGGCATGAACCGCGCCAGGATGATGGTCACGCCGCCGTAGCGCTCGTAAAAACTGTGCGCCTGCTCAAACGCGCGGCGGTTGAACCAGCGCGAATCCTCCCACTGGAACACTTTGGGGCCAATCATGCGGCCAATCGTGTAATTGCACTGGTCGCCCAAAATCGCCGCCACCAGCAGCACCACCATGGCCAAGGTGAAATCCATCAGCCCCGCGCCACACATGGCCCCCACAATAAACAGCAGAGAATCGCCCGGCAAAAACGGCATGACCACCACCCCGGTTTCGACAAACACAATCAAAAACAACAGGGCATACACCCAGGGGCCGTAGGCCACCACAAAATCCTGCAAATGCTTGTCGATATGCAGAATGAAGTCGATCAAAAACGCGGCAATTTCCACAACACAGCCTCTGGGCAGCAACAAAAGAACCGCGTACTGTAGCGCTGCGCACCGCGCTTTCTCACAAACACTCGCAATCGGGCAGAGAACTTTACCTCTGGTAAAGCCTGCTTACCGATTGCGCTGGCACAGTACGGGTATGCGTAACATTATTCGGAGGATCATCTTATGACCCGCAGCAAAACACTCATCCTCGGCACCACCTTGGCACTGGCACTGGGCCTGGCCGGTTGCGCCCACCAGCCCAGCAATGCCCAAATTGGCACCGGCGCGGGGGCCGTGGCCGGCGGCTTGCTGGGCGATGCCGTTTTTGGCACCACCTTGGGCACCATCGGCGGAGCGGCTGCCGGAGCCGTGATCGGCAATGAGATTGGCAAACGCAGCGACGGCCACTCGCACCAAAAACGCAAAAAACACAACAAGCATCGCCACTACCACTACGACGACTAAGAACGTGTTCACGATCTAAGCTCGGCTGCGCACGCACAGCGGCCAGATCCGCTGTGCCAAGCAAGGGCGGCGCAGGTGCATAAAATCGCAGCAATGACCAGCACCTCCGCCTTGCCTGCCCCCCCTTCCCCCCCGCGCCGCGCCATCCAAGACCTGCCCGACGAACTGATCAGCCAGATTGCCGCTGGCGAGGTGGTCGAGCGCCCCGCCTCGGTGGTGCGCGAATTGGTTGATAACGCGCTGGATGCCGGGGCCCGCCAGATCACCGTGCGGCTGTTGGCGGGCGGGGTGCGCCTGATCAGCGTGGAGGATGACGGCGGCGGCATCCCACCGGCCGAACTGCCCATTGCCCTGCGCCGCCACGCCACCAGCAAGGTGCACGATCTGCAGGAGCTGGAGGGCGTGACCACCATGGGCTTTCGCGGCGAGGCGCTGGCGGCGATTGCCTCGGTCTCGCAAACCAGCATCCTCTCGCGCCCGCCCGAGGCCGACAGCGCCTGGCTGCTCGATGCCCGCAGCGGCGAACTGCGCCGCGCCGCCCGCGCCCCCGGCACGACGCTGGAGGTCAAAGAGCTGTTCTTCTCCACCCCCGCGCGGCGCAAGTTTTTAAAAACCGATGCCACTGAGCTGGCCCACTGCATCGAAAGCGTGCGCCGCCACGCCCTGGCCCGCCCGGATGTCGGTTTTGCCATCTGGCACGAGGGCAAACTGGTCGAGCAATGGCGGGCCGTGCCCCCCGAGACCGAGCCCAGCCAAGCCCTGGCGCGGCGCCTGGCCGATGTGCTGGGGCAGGAATTTGTCGATAACAGCCTGCCCGTACACCGTATTTTTAACAACGGCGCCATCACCATCTCGGGCCGCGCCGGGCTGCCCGATGCGGCCCGCAACCGGGCTGACCAGCAGTACTGCTATGTGAATGGCCGCTTTGTGCGTGACAAAGTCATCCAGCACGCGGCCAAGGCCGCCTATGAAGACGTGCTGCATGGCCACAAGCAGCCCATGTATGCGCTGTACGTCCGCATTGACCCGCTGCGGGTGGATGTAAACGTCCACCCCACCAAGATTGAAGTGCGCTTTCGCGACAGCCGCGAAGTCCACCAGGCCATCAAGCACGCCATCGAAGATGCCCTGGCCGTGCCCCGTGCCCAGCGGCTGGCGGCCCAGGCCAAGCTGCCGGATGCCGCCCCCCAGCCTGCGCCCGCCAGTGCCCAAAGCACACCCCAGCAGCAGTTGGCCATGCCCTTGTCGGCCGCTGGGCCCTCGGCGTTCGCCCCGGCGTTCACCGCTGCGGCAACGCCTGCGGCGGCCACCGCGCTGACCCCCACACACATGCAGGCCCTGTGGGCACCGCTGCGCGAAGCCAGCCCGCCGCCCGCATGGCAAGTGCAAGAAAGCCACCCAGCCACCGCCCCTGCTGCCAAAGCTCCCTCGGCCGAAGCCAGCGCTCCGCCAGCAGCGGCCCCGGCCCAGCACTGGCCGCTGGGCCGCGCCGTGGCGCAAATCCACGGCATTTACATCCTGGCGGAAAACGCCCAGGGCATGGTCATCGTCGATATGCACGCCGCGCACGAGCGCATCGTGTACGAGCGCCTGAAAACCCAGGTGGGCCACGACCAGCCCATTGCCAGCCAGCCCTTGCTGATTGCCGCCACCTTTGCCGCCACCCCGCAAGAAGTGGCCGCTGCCGAAGCGCACAGCGCCACCTTGGCCACCTTGGGGCTGGAGGTGGTTCCGTTCTCGCCCAAAACCCTGGCGGTGCGGGCCGTGCCCGCCCTCTTGGCACAAGGCGATGCGGTGGAACTGGCCCGCAGCGTGCTGGCCGAGCTGCACCAGCACGAGGCCAGCACCCTGGTGGCCCGCGCCCGCCATGAAATCCTGGCCACCATGGCCTGCCATGGGGCCGTGCGGGCGCACCGGCGCCTGACCCTTGATGAAATGAACGCCCTGCTGCGCCAGATGGAGCAGACCGACCGCGCCGACCAATGCAACCATGGCCGCCCTACCTGGCGGCAGTTGAGCATGGCCGAGCTCGATGGCCTGTTTCTGCGCGGCCGCTAACCCTGACGATTCCCGACGATTGGTTTGAACGCTATGCCTGTGCAACCCGCCCACCCCAACGCCACCCCGTTTTTGGCCCGCCTGCGCCAGATGCAGGACCAGCTCTCGCCCACCGAGAAAAAACTCGCCCTGCTGATTTTGGACACCCCCATCCACCTGGGCAGCTACAGCGCCAGCGAATTGGCGCAGATTACCGACGTATCCAATGCCACCATCACCCGCTTTGTGCGCCACCTGGGCTACGGCACCTACGAAGAAGCCCGCCGCCAGGCCCGGCTAGAGGCCGACGCTGCCGGCACACTGCCCCTGCCCCCGGCCGCCCAGGCCAGCGCCAACGCCCCCAACAGCCAAGCGCTGTGGCAGGCCCAGCAAGACAAGCTGCGTGCCACCTTGGCGCAAATCCCGGCCAGCACCATGAACACCCTGGCCGCGGCCCTGCACCGCGCCCCGCGCGTAGTGGCCGTGGGCCTGGGGGCCAACCACCTGCTGGCCCAGCACCTGTGCCAATTGCTGCACACCGCCCTGGACAAACCAGCGCTGGCCCAACCGGCGGCCGGCACCACGCTGGAAGAGGCTTTAACCCCCTTGGCGCGGGGCGACATGCTCATCCTGTGCGTCCTTGGGCGCATTCCCCCTGCGGTGCAAACCCTGGCCCAACAAGCCCAGCAACGGGGCATTGCGCTGCTGTGCATCACCGACCTGACCAGCCCCGCCCCCACGTCCGACTGGCTGCTGCGCTGCGACACCAGCGCCCACGCCCCCATGGTGGGCCACCTGCTGGACACCAGCGCGGCGCACACCTTGGTCTATGGTTTGGTGGCGCACACGGTGCAATGGGGGGCGGCACCGTTTGAATTAGAGTAAAAAAGGATGATTAAATAAAATAGCTGCAAGCGCTTGACCTGTAAGGGTTTAAGCGCTTTTTTCTTGTATTTTTTCATCCTCATCGTTCAAAACGATGCCCGGCAACGCAATGGGATTTGCATGAAGTCATACGTTTTTGGCATAATCCGCCGCATTGCAATATCGGTATGAAAGGCCGCTTTCCCATGACGCTCCCCACCCTTGAACACTTCCTGCAAGACATTGCCCGCCGCAACCCCGACCAGCCCGAGTTTTTGCAGGCGGTCACTGAAGTGATGGAGAGCCTGTGGCCTTTCATTTCTGCCAATCCACGCTACGCCGAGCAAGCCTTGCTGGAGCGCCTGGTCGAACCCGAGCGCCTGATTCAATTTCGCGTCTGCTGGCACGACGACCAAGGCCGGGTGCGCGTCAATCGCGGCTACCGCATCCAGCACAGCATGGCCATTGGCCCGTACAAGGGGGGGCTGCGCTTTCACCCCTCGGTGACCCCCTCGGTGCTGAAATTTTTGGCCTTTGAACAAACCTTCAAAAACGCCCTGACCACCTTGCCCATGGGTGGCGGCAAAGGCGGTTCCGACTTCGACCCCAAAGGCAAGAGCAACGCCGAGGTCATGCGTTTCTGCCAGGCCTTCGCCTCGGAGCTGTTCCGCCACATTGGCCCCGATACCGATGTGCCCGCAGGCGACATCGGCGTGGGTGGCCGCGAAGTGGGCTTCATCGCTGGCATGTACAAAAAGCTGGCCAACAACGCTTCGAGCGTGTTCACCGGCAAGGGCCTGAGCTTTGGCGGCTCGCTGATCCGCCCCGAAGCCACCGGCTACGGCACCGTGTACTTCGCCCAGGAAATGCTGGCCACCCGTGGCCAATCGTTTGCCGGCAAGACCGTGTCGGTGTCCGGCTCGGGCAACGTGGCGCAGTACGCCGTAGAAAAAGCCATGCAACTGGGCGCCAAAGTGGTCACCGTGTCCGACTCCGGCGGCACCGTGTACGACGCTGCAGGCTTCACCCCGGAAAAACTGGCCATCCTGATGCAGATCAAGAACGAGCAGTACGGCCGCGTCAGCGAATACGCTGCCAAAGTGGGCGCTGAGTTCCAGGCCGGCAAAACCCCTTGGCACATCGCCGTGGACATCGCGCTGCCCTGCGCCACACAAAACGAACTGGACGAGAACGACGCCAAGACCCTCATCCAGAACGGTGTGGTCTGCGTGGCCGAAGGCGCCAACATGCCCAGCACCAACGAAGCGGCCAAGGTCTTTGAACACGCTGGCGTGCTGTACGCACCCGGCAAGGCCTCGAACGCCGGTGGCGTGGCCACCTCGGGTCTGGAAATGAGCCAGAACGCCATGCGCCTGAGCTGGACCGCCGAAGAAGTCGATGCCCGCCTGCACGGCATCATGAAGAGCATCCACGCTGCCTGCGTCAAGCACGGCCAGCGTGCCGATGGCAGCATCAGCTACATCGACGGCGCCAACATCGCCGGCTTTGTCAAAGTGGCCGATGCCATGCTGGCCCAAGGCGTGATTTAAACCACCCGGCTGAACACAAAAAAAAGCGCTACTGCAATGCGGTAGCGCTTTTTTTGTGCTTTTTTTATGCTTTTTTCAGGCCCAGGGCATCAGGATTTTTTTAGAGCCTTCAGGCGCCTTTGCTTGTCCAGAAACAAGCGCACTTCTTTGTCGTTGCGGCGAATGTGCAGCGACAGCCAATCGCGCAGCAGTTGCGACAGGCGGGTGGCCACGGTGGGGCTGCCGCCTTCGTACAGCTCTTTTAAGCGCACCAGCTCGGCCACAAAGTGATCGTGCCCCTTGCGGTGGGCTTCGGATTCAGGAAAGCCAACGCTGGCCATAAAGCGCTCTTCGTGCGCCAAATGCTCTTTGGTGTCGGCCAGTAATTCTTCCAACAACCCAGCCACGATTTCTTGGCCACTGCCTTGGCTGGTGGCATCGTGCAAACGATTAACCTGATCGACCAAGCGGCGGTGGTCTTGGTCAATCGGGCCATCGTGGTCAATGACCATATCGCTCGCCCATTCAAAGTACGCCATCACGGCTCCTTGCTATAAAAATTTACACTTGCGGACAGTCCTAGCGCCGTATGGTACTACCGTAATTACCCGCGCCGCCCTGGATTACGCCCACGCACGCGCCAATTGCCCACGGGCAAAATCCAAAAATCCTTGTGCAGCAGGCGAGAGCGAACGCCCTTTGCGCGTAAAAATCCAAAAGCTGCGCTGCACCTGCGGATGAACCAACGGGCGCATGACCAGGCCGTTTTGCTCGACCAGCAAGCGCGCATAGGGCATGCACAAGGTAATGCCCAGGCCAGCGCGCACCAGCGCCAGCGCCGAGGTCATGAACGTCACTTGCATGAACGAGTCCTGCTGCAGGTCGCGGGCGGCATCGCCCGCGTCGCTGACCAACAGATCGGTAAATTGCCCCTGCAGGGTAATCAGGGGCTGGGCGCTCAAATCCTGCCAACGCACCTGCTCCTGCGCGGCCAGCGGGTGGCCCTTGGGCAGCACCACCATAAAGGGCAGGGTAAACAGCTCGGCGGCCTCGATGTCGGAATTGGTCTCGCGCTCGGGGCCAATGCCAATGTCCACCTCGCCCGAGAACACCCGCGCCATGACGCTTTCCACCGCGCAATCGACCATGCGCAGCTGCACGCCGGGGTGCAGGGCTTTGAAGTCGGCCATCACCTGCGGCAGCAGGGTGCAGGCCAAGAGCTGCGGCACGGCAATGCGCACCTTGCCGCGCTGCAGGGCTTTAAGGTTGCCGACCTCGCTGACCACGCCTTCCAGGTCGTGCAGGATTTTTTCGATCTGCGGGTACAGCTCCTGCCCGATCACGGACAAGCGCAAGCGCCGCGTGCTGCGGTCAAACAGGCGCAGGCCCAGGCTGCTCTCCAGTTCACGAATCAAGCCGCTCAAAGCCGACTGGGTGACAAACAACCGCTCGGCCGCCAGCGTAAAGCTGCCCGTCTGGGCCACGGCGATAAAGGCATGCAGCTGGCGCAGGGTGACATTCATAAGGTGAACCAATAAATTGATAAGAAAAAACCGTTTGAATCATAAATAGATCTCCCTTTTAATGCATCCAAGCACTGCCATTCAATTCAAGGAGAACCGCGCATGACCGAGAAAAAATTCGCCTCCCAGGCCGACCTGGAAGAAAAGAAGATCAGCTGGGAAAAGCTCAGCGACAACGCCTACGCCTACACCGCCGAGGGCGACCCGAACACCGGGGTCATCATCGGTGACGATGGCTGCATGATCATCGATGCCACGGCCACCCCCGTGGCTGCGCAGGGCGTGATCGCCAAAATCCGTGAAATCACCGACAAGCCCATCAAATACGTGGTGCTGACGCATTACCACGCCGTGCGCGTGCTGGGCGCATCGGGCTACAAAAGCGAAGGGTTGGAGCAAATCATTGCCAGCCGCGATACCTACGACCTGATCGTCGAGCGTGGCCAGCAGGACATGGATTCGGAAATTGGCCGCTTCCCGCGCCTGTTCCAGGCCGTGGAAAGCGTGCCCGGCCTGACCTGGCCGACCATGACCTTCCAGGGTGAAATGAGCGTTTGGCTGGGCAAGCTGGAGGTGAAGATTAAGCAAGTGGGCCGGGGCCACACCAAGGGCGACACCATCGTCTATCTGCCCAGCCAAAACATCTGCTTCTCGGGCGACCTGGTCGAGGCCGACGCTGCCTGCTACACCGGCGATGCCTACCTGGCCGACTGGCCGCAAACGCTGGACAACCTGGCCGCCATGCAGTTTGACAAGCTGATCCCCGGCCGTGGCCCCGCGCTGATGACCCCCGAAGCCGTGCAAAAAGGCCTGGCCTACACGCGCGATTTCGTCAGCACCCTGTACCAAAGCGCCCAAGAGGCCGTGGCCCAGGGCATGGATTTGAACGCCACCATGCAGCACACACGCAAGGCCATGGACCCCAAGTTTGGCCACGTGTTCATCTACGAACACTGCCTGCCATTTGACGTGACGCGCGCCCACGACGAAGCCAGCGGCATCCGCGACCCACGCATCTGGACGGCCGAGCGCGACAAAGAAATGTGGCACGCGCTGCAGCAAGTCTGAACAAAAAAATAGCTTCTACCGCTGATAAAAAAACAATTTCAGATAGAAATTCATATGAAACATAGCAAATACAAGCGGTAGCAGCTATCTTTTTAAAAAGAATATTACCAAGACGGAGACAAGATGCTATCCACCTACACCTACCCAAAATTCGAGTACGTCTGCCCGCCCGAAGTGGCCGAGCAGCGCAGCGGCCACTACCCCGTGGTGATTGTTGGCGCGGGGCCTGTGGGCCTGTCCATGGCGATTGACCTGGCGGCCCAGGGCCAGCAGGTGCTGCTGCTGGACAACGACGACACCGTCTCCATCGGCTCGCGCGGCGTGTGCTATGCCAAGCGCACGCTGGAAGTGCTCGACCGCCTGAACTGCGGCGCGCCTGCCGTGGAAAAAGGCGTGTCCTGGAACGTGGGCCGCACCTTTTTTGGCGATGGCGAGGTGTTCAACTTCAACCTGTGCCCCCAAGAAGGCCACCAGCGCCCCGGCATGGTGAACCTGCAGCAGTACTACCTGGAGGACTACCTGGTGGCCCGCGCCCGCCAGTTGCCCAACCTGGAGATGCGCTTTAAAAACAACGTCATCAGCGTCGAGCAAGACGATGCCCAGGCCACCGTGCGCGTGGAAACGCCCGACGGTGCCTACACCCTGACGACCGATTGGCTGGTGGCCGCGGACGGCGCACGCTCGCCCATTCGCACCATGCTGGGGCTGGACATTGAGGGCAAAATTTTCATGGACCGCTTCCTGATTGCCGACGTGGTGATGAAGGCCGACTACCCGGCCGAGCGCTGGTTCTGGTTTGACCCGCCCTTCCACCGCAACCAGTCGGTGCTGCTGCACAAGCAGGCCGACAACGTCTGGCGCATCGACTTTCAGCTGGGCTGGGATGCCGACCCCGAGGCCGAGAAAAAGCCCGAAAACGTCATCCCCCGCATCCAAGCCATGCTGGGCGACGAGCGCGAGTTTGAGCTGGAATGGGTCAGCGTCTACACCTTCCAGTGCCGCCGCATGGGCCGGTTCAACCACAACCGCGTGCTGTTTGTGGGCGATGCGGCGCACCAGGTCTCGCCCTTTGGCGCACGTGGGGCCAACAGCGGCATTCAAGACACCGACAACCTGGCCTGGAAGTTGAAACTGGTGCTGGACGGCAAGGCCCCCGCCGCGCTGCTGGACAGCTACAGCGCCGAGCGCTGCTACGCCGCCGACGAGAACATCATGAACTCCACGCGCTCGACCGACTTCATCACGCCCAAAAGCAACGTCAGCAAAGCCTTTCGCAACGCGGTGCTAGAGCTGGCGCAGGACTACCCCTTTGCCCGCGCCCTGGTCAATTCGGGCCGCCTGTCGGTGCCCAGCTGGCTGGTCGATTCGCCGCTGAACACCCCCGACAGCGACGCATTTACCGGCAACATGGTGCCCGGCGCACCCATGGACGATGCCCCCGTCAGCGGCAGCCGCACCGGCTGGCTGCTGGGCGCGATGGACACGCGTTTTCAGCTGCTTTACTACGTTGAAGATGCCAGCCAGATCAGCGCCGCCCAGGCCCAGGCCCTGGCCGCGCTGGCCCACGACCGCATTGGCGTGCAGGCCGTGGTAGTGGCCAAAACCGGCGCAGCCCCGCACGGCCTGCTGACGCTGCTGGACACGCAAGGCAGCATCGCCCAGCGCTACGACCTGCAACCGGGCACCTGCTACCTGCTGCGCCCCGACCAGCACGTGGCCGCCCGCTGGCGCAGCTTTGATGCCGCACGGGTGCGTGCCGCCGTGGCCCGCGCCACGGGCAATGCCGCCGCCAGCGCCTAAACCGTGCCCCGTCCATAAAAAAACCCAAGGAGACCACCCCATGCCCCTGATCACCGCTGCCAACCTGCACGAACCCGGCAAACGCTACTTCCAGGCCTATTCGCCCGGCGATGATTTCTACGAAGCCCTGATCGACACCCACCAGGGCCTGAGCGACGAGCAAAGCCTGGCCGTCAATGCCCGGCTGGTGCTGCTGCTGGCCAACCACATTGGCGACATCAGCGTGCTGCGCCAGGCGCTGGCCATTGCCCGCCAGCCTTTCAACAATTAAAAATCCATAAATCCATTCCACCCCCCACCCAAGGAGACAACCATGGCCTTTCTCAACGGCGTTCACCATGTCGCTTACCGCTGCAAAAACGCGAAGGAAACCGTGGAGTGGTACCAAAAGTACCTCGATGCCAATTTCATCCTCGCCATTGCCGAAAACCAAGTGCCCTCCACCAAGGAGCCCGACCCCTACATGCACATCTTCATCGACATCGGCGGGGGCAACATCCTGGCTTTCTTTGAACTGCCGACCAAGCAGCCCATGATCGCCCCGTCGGATGCCAACACCCCGGCGTGGACGCAGCACCTGGCGCTGAAGGTCGATTCCATCGACACCATGCTGAAAGTCAAGGCCAAGATGGAGGCCGACGGCATCGAAGTGATCGGCCCCACCGACCACACCATCTTCCAGTCGATCTACTTCCGCGACCCGTCCGGCCACCGCCTGGAGCTGGCGGCCGACACCGCCACGCCCAAGATGAACCAGATGCTGGACCAGGTGAAGTGGGACATGCTCAACGAATGGGACCGCACCAAAAAGGCCCCCACGCATGCCCGCTGGATGCACGACGGCAGCTACGCCAATTAATTGCATTGTCAAAAGGAAACCCCACCCCATGAAACTTGCCACCCTGCAACAAGGCGGCCGCGACGGCACCCTGGTCGTCGTCAGCCGCGACCTGGGCCGCTGCCGCGCCGTGCCCGCCATTGCCCGCACCCTGCTGGCCGCGATGGACGACTGGGCCACGGTGGAGCCGCAACTGCGCCAGGTGTACGAAGCGCTGAACAGCGGTGCCATCGAAGGCGAGCCGTTTGACCAGGCCGCCTGCCACAGCCCGCTGCCGCGCACTTGGCAATGGGCCGATGGCTCGGCCTACCTCAACCACGTCGAGCTGGTGCGCCGCGCCCGCAACGCCGAGGTGCCCGAGACCTTCTACACCGACCCGCTGATGTACCAGGGCGGCAGCGACGGCTTCATCGCCCCGCGCGCGCCCATCGTGGCCAAAGAGGCCTGGGGCATCGACATGGAGGCCGAAGTCACCGTCGTCACCGGCGACGTGCCCCTGGGTGCCACGCCCGAAGAAGCGGCCAAGGCCATCCGGCTGGTGATGCTGGTCAATGACGTATCGCTGCGCCACCTGATTCCGGCAGAACTGGCCAAGGGTTTTGGCTTTTTCCAGAGCAAACCGGCCAGCGCTTTCAGCCCCGTGGCCGTCACGCCCGACGAGCTGGGCGATACCTGGCAGGACAGCAAAGTGCATCTGCCCCTGGTGGTTCACCTGAACGGCGAACTGTTTGGCAAGCCCAACGCCGGGGTGGACATGACGTTCAACTTCGGCCAGCTGATTGCCCACGTGGCCAAGACGCGCACGCTGTGCGCCGGCTCCATCATTGGCTCGGGCACGGTGTCGAACAAG
Source organism: Comamonas denitrificans (assembly GCF_042654745.1). NCBI lineage: Bacteria > Pseudomonadati > Pseudomonadota > Betaproteobacteria > Burkholderiales > Comamonadaceae > Comamonas > Comamonas denitrificans. Next base: position 82,105 of record NZ_JBHSEY010000010.1, on the reverse strand, counting down.
CAGGGCAACCTGTGGGGCTCGTCCATTGCCAACGGCGGCGTGGGTTACTGCTGCCTGGCCGAGGTGCGCACCTACGAAACCATTGAGCAGGGCAAGCCCATCACGCCCTTCATGCGCCACGGCGATGTGGTGCGCATCGAGATGTTCGATGCCCAGGGCGCGAGCATCTTCGGCACCATCGAAAACACGGTGGACACCCACAGCCTGGATAAATAACCGATCCGATAACGGACGACATTTCACACCCCAAGGAGACAAACACCATGCAAAAAACCCTCATCGCCCTGGCCTGCGCCAGCGCCAGCCTGGCCGCCAGCGCCGATCCCGTGATCCTGAAAGTGGCCCATTTTTGGCCCGCCACCGCGCTGTCGCAGCAAAAGGTGCTGGAGCCTTGGTGCGCCAAGATTGCCCAGGAGTCGAACAACACCCTGCAATGCCAGATCTACCCCTCCATGCAGCTGGGCGGCACGCCCCCGCAACTGATTCAGCAGGCGATTGACGGCGTGGCCGACATCGTCTGGACGCTGCCGGGCTACACCGCCGGGCGCTTTCCGTCGATGGAGGTGATGGAGCTGCCCTTTCTGACCAAAGACGCGGAAGGCGGCAGCCGCGCCGCCTGGGAGATTTACCAAAAATACGGCCAGAAAGACTTTGCCGGCCTCAAGGCCCTGGCCTTTCACGTACACGATCGCGGCCAGATTCACAACAACAAGCGCCCCATCACCAAGGTGGCCGACTTCAAAGGCCTGAAGATGCGCGCCCCCACGCGCCTGACCAACAAGATGATTGCCGCCCTGGGGGCCACCCCCGTGGCCATGCCCATGCCGCAGACCCCAGATGCCGTCTCCAAGGGCGTGGTCGATGGCTACGTGCTGCCCTGGGAAGTGGTGCCCACCATGAAGCTGCACGAGATGACCAAGTACCACTCGGAAATCAACCCGCCGCAGCCCGGCCTGTACACCACGCTGTTCACCATTGCCATGAACCAGGCCAAGTACGACAGCCTGACCCCGGAGCAGAAAAAGGTGATTGATGCCAACTCGGGCGTGGACTTCTCGGCCGCCATCGGCAAGGCCTGGGATGAATCGGCCCCCGCCGCCCGCAAGCAGGCGCAAGAGCGGGGCAACCAGTTCAACACCATCGGCGCGGCCGAGGTAGAGGGCTTCCAGAAAGCCACGGCCCGTGTGGCCACCGACTGGGTCAAAGAAGTCACAGCCAAGGGCTACGACGGCAAGGCCATGCTGCACGATGCCCAAACCCTGTCGGCCCAATACGCCAAATAACAACTTAATAGCTTTTACCGCTTGTATCTATTGATTTTCAGCATGTTTTTGATCTGAAGTCTTTTATTTATCAGCGGTAAAAGCTTTTTTTATTGAGTATCTGATGACTGAAGTTGTTCCTTCCCCTGAAGGCGCTGCCACCCCAGCGGCCCCGCAGGATGCGCTGGGCCGTTTCCTGCTGGGCTGGTCGCAACTGTCGGCCCTGTGCGGCGTGGCGCTGCTGCTGGGCATCTGCCTGCTGTCCACCTGGAGCGTGCTGGGCCGCGCCCTGTTTGACTCCCCCGTCATGGGCGACGTGGAAATCGTGCAAATCATTTGCTCGCTGGCCATTGCCTCTTTCCTGCCCTACGCGCAGATGAAGAACGCCCACGTCATCGTGGACTTTTTCACCCACGGTGCCAGCGCCCGCACCCGCGCCGTGCTGGACGTTTTGGCCGCGCTGGTGCTGGCCGTGGTCGCCACCTGGCTGGCCTGGCGCAGCACGGCCGGTGCCATTGAGGCCTACAGCAATGGCGAGACATCCATGATCTTGGACTGGCCGCTGTGGTGGGCGCACATCACCATTGCGCCCGGCTTTGGCCTGCTGACGCTTACCGCCCTCTACACCGCCTGGACACTGGGCAAGAACATGAATAACCACCACCAGGGGAATGCAGCATGAGCGGCGTAACGATTGGCTTCCTGATGGGGGGACTGGTGCTGGTGCTGCTGGTCATCCGCGTCCACATTGCGGTGGCGATGCTGCTGGCCGGGGGCATTGGCTACGCCCTGGTGGCGGGCATTGACCCGCTCTTCAACTACGCCAAAACCATGGCGTTTGCCCGCTATTCGGTCTATGACCTGTCGGTGGTGCCGCTGTTTTTACTGATGGGCAATTTGGCCTCGCGCGGCGGACTGTCGCGGCGGCTGTTCCAGGCCACAAATGCATTTTTGGGCCATTACCGGGGCGGTGTGGCCATGAGTGCGGTAGGGGCCTGCGCCGGCTTTGGGGCCATCTGCGGCTCTTCGCTGGCCACGGCGGCCACCATGGGGCAGGTGGCCCTGCCCGAGCTGCGCCGCTACAACTATTCGCCCGCACTGGCCACCGGCGCACTGGCGGCCGGCGGCACCCTGGGGGTGCTGATTCCGCCCTCGGTGGTGCTGGTGATCTACGCCGTGCTGGCCGAGCAGAACGTGGCCGCCATGTTCATCGCCGCCCTGCTGCCGGGCCTGCTGGCCCTGAGCGGCTACATGGTGGCCATCATGATTTATGTGCGCCTCTCGCCCGGCAGCGGCCCGGCTGCGCCACGCATGAACTGGAGCGAGCGCCTGCACACCCTGCGCGAGGTCTGGCCGATTGTGGCGATTTTTGTCACCGTGATCGGCGGCATCTACGGTGGCATCTTCACCCCGACTGAGGCCGCCGCCATCGGCACCATCGCCACCGGCGCACTGGCCCTGCTCATGCGCGAGCTGACCTGGCAAGGCATCGTGGATGCCGCGCTGGACACGGCCGCAGCCACCGCCATGATCTTTTTGATCTTGCTGGGTGCAGATTTGCTCAACGCTTTCTTTGCCATCTCGCAAATGCCCGTGGCCGCAGCGCAGTGGGTGCTGGGCGCCGACCTGCCGCCCATGATGGTGCTGGTGGGCATTGTGCTGATCTACCTGGTGCTGGGCTGCGTGATGGACAGCCTGTCCATGCTGCTGCTGACCATTCCCATCTTTTTGCCCATCGTGCTGGGGCTGGACTTTTGGGGGCTGGGCCAGACAGACAAGGCCATCTGGTTCGGCATTCTGGCGCTGATGGTGGTGGAGATCGGCCTGATCACCCCACCCGTGGGCATGAACCTGTTCATCATCAACAGCTTGGCCAAAGACGTGCCGATGAAAGAAACCTACAAAGGCACGCTGCCCTTCATCGCCTCAGACATCGTGCGCACGGCCATCTTGATGCTGGTGCCGGGGCTGTCGCTGTGGCTGGTGCATGCGCTCAATTGACCTTGAAGGACACCTGCCCGATATGCTCACGCTCTACACCTACTTTCGCAGCTCGGCCGCCTACCGGGTGCGCATCGCCCTGGGGCTGAAGGGGCTGCCCTACGACAGCCACGCCGTCCATCTGGTCAAGGACGGCGGCCAGCAGCACACCAGCGCCTACCGGGCCCTCAACCCGCAGGCCCTGGTGCCCAGTCTGCAAACGGCCACGGCACCAACAGACGGCAGCGCCACCCTCACCCAATCGCTGGCCATCATGGAGTACCTGGAAGAAGCCTACCCCCAGGCCCCCGCCCTGCTGCCTGCCGACTTGCTGGGCCGCGCCCGGGTGCGGGCTCTGGCCCAGGTGGTGGCCTGCGAAATCCACCCGCTGAACAACCTGCGCGTGCTGCGCTACCTCACCCAGGACATGGGCCTGAGCAGCCAGCAAAAGGATGCGTGGTATGCCCACTGGATCGCCCTGGGCCTGGGCGCGCTGGAGGAGATGCTGGCCACCAGCAGCGCCACCGGCCAGTTTTGCCACGGCGATACCCCCACCCTGGCCGATTGCTGCCTGGTGCCGCAAGTGTTCAACGCCCGGCGCTTTGGCTGCCCCACCCAGGGCTATCCCACCATTGAGCGCATCGTGGCCACCTGCGAGCAATTGCCCGCTTTTGCCCAGGCCGCGCCAGGGCTGCAGCCGGACGCGGAATAAAAGAGCGCATTTGCGCTCCTTGCCCGTCTCCCTGCCGCCAGAATGCTGCCATGCGCACCCCTTCCGTCCCTGCCGCTGCCGAATCGGGCATCACCATCCTCGTGCTGGCACTGCTGCTGAGCATCCAGCCCGTCACCACCGACCTGTACCTGCCCGCCCTGCCCACGCTGACCTACGCCCTGGGGGCCAGCGTAACGCAGGGGCAGCTCACTTTGAGCGCCCTGCTGCTGGCGTTTGGCTGCTCCCAGCTTTTCTGGGGGCCACTGTCCGACCGCTGGGGCCGCAGGCCCATTTTGCTGGCCGGACTGCTGCTGTACACCCTGGCCTCCATCGGCAATACCCTGGCGGCCAGCATGGATCTGCTCATCCTGTGGCGCACCCTGCAAGGGGTGGCCATGGGCGCGGTGGTGATGTGCGGGCGGGCCATCGTGCGCGACCTGTACACCCCCGTGGCCGGGGCGCGGGCCATGTCCAAGGCGCTGACCGGCCTGGGCGTAGTCGCCTGCCTGTGCGCCCCCATCGGCGGTTGGCTGGCCGATGCGCTGGGCTGGCGCTCTGCCCTGCTGGCGCTGACCGCCTACGCCCTGCTCACCCTGGCCATGGTGTGGCGGCACCTGCCCGAATCCCTGCCCCAGCCCAACCCGCAGGCGCTGCGCCCAGCCATCTTGCTGCGCACCTGGGGCCGGGTGCTGCGCCACCCCACCTTCTGGGCCTATTCGCTGCTGACCACGGCCTCCTACGGCGGGTTGTTCGTCTTCCTGGCCTCGTCCTCCTTCATCTTCATTGAAGTGCTGGGGCTGGAGCGCACCCGCTACGGGGCCGTGCTGTTTTCCACCGGCGTGGCCTACTTCGCCGGCACCTTTTTGTGCCGGGCACTCATGGCCCGCTTCGGCCTCACGCGCACGGTGGCCATTGGGGGGCTGCTCAGCGTCAGCGGCGGCGGCCTGGTCATGGCGGTGGCCGCAGCAGGCTGGCATACGCCGCTGGCCCTGTTGCCGCCGTTTTACCTGTTCATGCTGGGCCACGGCATCCACCAGCCCTGTGGGCAATCGGGCTGCGTGGCACCGTTTCCGGACGCAGCCGGCGTGGCCTCGGCCTTCAACGGTTTCATGATGATGCTGGTGGCCTTTGCCACCGGGGCCTGGATCAGCGCCCAGCTCAATGGCACGGTCTGGCCATTGGTGCAGGGCGTGGGGCTGTTTTCTGTGCTGCTGGGCGCAATTGCTTGGGGATTGGTGCAAAAATTCGGCCATCCCGATGCCAATACTTGAACCCTCCCCCCCCTCTTGCGCCCTCGCCCTGCCCTGCCTGGCCATTGCTGGCCCCACCGCCAGCGGCAAAACCGCTGCCGCCCTGGCCCTGGCCGCCGCCCTGGCGGCACGCGGGCAGGCCTGCGAGATCATCAGCGTTGATTCCGCCCTGGTCTATCGCGGCATGAACATTGGCACCGCCAAGCCCACGGCCGAAGAATTGGCCCAGGTGCCGCACCATCTGATCGACATCCTGGACCCACTGCAAAGCTACAGCGCCGCCGATTTTGTGCGCGATGCCACCGCGCTGATCGCCGCCATCCGCCAGCGCCACGCCATACCGCTGCTGGTGGGCGGCACCATGCTCTACTTCAAAGCCCTGATGGACGGCCTGGACGACCTGCCCACTGCCGATCCTGCCGTGCGCCAGCGCCTGGATGCCGAGGCCGCCGCCATTGGCTGGCCCGCCATGCACGCCCGGCTGGCCCAGGTCGATCCGGTCAGCGCCGCCCGCCTGGCCCCCAACGACAGCCAGCGCATCCAGCGGGCCCTGGAAGTATGGGAGCGCACCGGCCAGCCTTTGTCGGCTTTTCACAAATCAAAAACAAGAGCTGTAACCGCAAGCCCCATCAGCGAAAACGGCTTTTTTTCTTTAGAACCTGAAAACCGCGCCTGGCTGCACAAGCGCATTGCCCAGCGCTTTGATGCCATGCTGGCCGAGGGCTTTCTGCAGGAGATGCAGCAACTGCGCCAACGCGGCGATTTGCACCTGGATTTACCCAGCATGCGCTGCGTGGGCTACCGCCAAGCCTGGGAGGCGCTGGACAGCGCCGCCGCCCACCACCAATCCGTGGACATACCCAGCCTGCGCGAAAAAGGCATTGCCGCCACGCGCCAGCTGGCCAAGCGCCAAATCACCTGGCTGCGCAGCATGCCCCAGCGGCAAACGATTGCCTGCGATGCGCCCCAGGCGCAGGCCACCTTGGTCGCCCGCGCTTTGGCGGTGTGCCGAGCGATATAGTCCAAGCTTGTTTACCGCCCAAGGAGCTGTTATGAAATCCCGTGCCGCCGTGGCCTTTAAGGCTGGAGAGCCACTACAAATCGTCGAAATCGACGTCGCCCCGCCAAAAAAGGGCGAAGTGCTCGTCAAAATCACGCACACCGGCGTGTGCCACACCGATGCCTTTACCTTAAGCGGCGATGACCCCGAGGGGGTCTTTCCCGCCGTGCTCGGCCACGAAGGCGCGGGCATCGTCGTCGAGGTGGGCGAAGGCGTGACCAGCGTGCAGCCCGGCGACCACGTGATCCCGCTGTACACCGCCGAATGCGGCGAATGCCTGTTCTGCAAAAGCGGCAAAACCAACCTGTGCGTGGCCGTGCGGGCCACCCAGGGCAAGGGCCTGATGCCCGATGGCACCACGCGCTTTTCCTACCAGGGCCAGCCCATTTACCACTACATGGGCTGCTCGACGTTCAGCGAATACACCGTGGTGGCCGAAGTCTCGCTGGCCAAAATCAACCCCGCTGCCAACCCTGAACACGTCTGCCTGCTGGGCTGCGGGGTCACCACCGGACTGGGCGCGGTCAAACACACCGCCAAGGTGCAAGCGGGCGACAGCGTGGCCGTGTTTGGCTTGGGCGGCATCGGTTTGGCGGTGCTGCAAGGGGCCAAGCTGGCGGGCGCAGGGCGCATCATCGCCATCGACACCAACCCCAGCAAGTTTGAGCTGGCCCGCACCTTTGGCGCAACCGACTGCGTCAACCCCAAGGACTTCGATAAGCCCATCCAGCAAGTGATTGTGGAGATGACCGGCTGGGGCGTGGACCACAGCTTTGAGTGCATTGGCAACGTCAATGTCATGCGCGCTGCGCTGGAGTGCGCCCACCGGGGCTGGGGGCAAAGCATCATCATCGGCGTGGCCGGTGCGGGGCAAGAAATTTCCACCCGCCCCTTCCAACTGGTCACCGGCCGTCGCTGGCTGGGCAGTGCTTTTGGCGGGGTCAAGGGCCGCAGCGAATTGCCCGGCATGGTGGAAGATGCCATGGCCGAGCGCATCCAGCTGGCCCCCTTTGTCACCCACACCATGGGGCTGGAAGACATCAACCACGCTTTTGATCTGATGCACGAAGGCAAAAGCATCCGCAGCGTGCTGCACTACGCGCCCACGGCCAAGGAGACGGTGGCATGAGCCTGCAACAACTGGAAAACCACGCCTGCTTTGGCGGGCAGCAGCAGGTGTGGCAGCACCCCAGCAGCAGCCTGCACTGCGACATGCGCTTTGGCGTGTACCTGCCGCCCCAGGCGCTGGCGGGGCAGCGCTGCCCGGTGCTGTATTGGCTCTCGGGCCTGACCTGTACTGAGCAAAACTTCATCACCAAAGCCGGGGCGCAGCACAGCGCGGCGCAGCACGGCTTCATCCTGGTGGCACCGGACACCAGCCCGCGCGGCACCGATGTGGCCGACGATGCCGCTTACGACCTGGGGCAAGGGGCCGGGTTTTACCTGAACGCCACCCAAGCGCCCTGGGCTGCGCACTACCGCATGGAAGACTATGTGGTGCAGGAGCTGCCCGCGCTGATCGAAGCGCACTTTCCCGCCAGCACGCACCGCGCCATCAGCGGCCACTCGATGGGGGGCCATGGGGCCTTGACCCTGGCGCTGAAATACCCTGGGCGCTACGCCAGCGTGTCGGCCTTTGCGCCCATCGTGGCACCCAGCCAAGTGCCATGGGGCGAAAAAGCGTTTACCGCCTACCTGGGCACCGACCGCAGCGCGTGGCAGGCGCACGATAGCGTGGCCTTGATTGCCCAGGAGCGCTCAGAACGCCTGCCCCTGCTGATCGACCAGGGCCTGGCCGATGACTTTCTGGCCGCGCAACTGCGCCCCGAGCTGCTGGAAGCCGCCTGCCAAGCCGCAGGCCACCCACTGACGCTGCGCCGCCACGCGGGCTACGACCACAGCTATTACTTTATTGCCAGCTTTATCGGCGACCACCTGGCCCACCACGCCCAGGCGCTGGGCGCTTAGATCGTAAACACGTTCTTGGAACGTGTTTACGCTCTCAACCCATCTGGCTTTGCAGGTAGTTTTGCAGCCCAATCTGTTCAATCAGCTTGAGCTGCTTTTCCAGCCAATAGGTGTGGTCGGCCTCGGTGTCGTGCAACTGCTGCAGCAAGATGTCGCGGCTGACAAAGTCGCCGTGCTGCTCGCACAGGGCCATGCCTTGGCGCAGGTTGTCGCGCACGGCGTATTCGGCGGCCAAGTCTTTGCGCAGCATGTCGGGCACGTTCTCACCCAGGGTCAGCTCTTTGGGGCGCATGTCCGGGCGGCCACCGAGCAGCAAAATGCGGCGCAAGATGGCATCGGCGTGCTGGGTTTCTTCCTGCATCTCGTGGTCGATGCGGGTAAACAGCTTGTTCAGCCCCAGGTCTTCATAGATGCGTGAATGGGCAAAGTACTGGTCACGGGCGGTCAGCTCGCCGCGCAGCAGTTCTTTGAGGTAGTCGATGACTTCAGGATGGCCTTGCATGGTGTTCACTCCGCTCAGGTTGCAAAGCCTGCAGTATCGGGCACGGGGGCGGCGGCCACCGGCTGGATGGGCACAATTCCCAGGTGCCCGTGGCTGGGATGCAAGTGGTAGGCAAAGGCATTCGCATTGCCAAGCCGAGCACGCTGCGCAAGCCGAAAAATCATATAAACCAAAGCTGTTTGCGCTGAACAAGTAAGATTTTTTCAACTAAAACCCTCTAAAAATCATATACAACAAGCGGTTATAGCTATTTATTTAATAAAACTTCCATGCCCAACCCAACCCACGCCACCTTGATTGGCCTGATCGCCATCGTGCTGTGGAGCGCCATCGTCGGCCTGATCCGCAGCGTCAGCGACCACCTGGGGCCCACGGGCGGTGCGGCCATGCTGTACAGCGTGGCCTCGGTATTCCTGCTGCTGACGGTGGGCGGTGCCCGGCCGCGTGACCTGCGGGCCTTTCCCCGGCGCTATCTGCTGTGGGGCAGCGTGCTGTTTGTGGCCTATGAGCTGTGCCTGGCCCTGTCGATTGGCTACGCGCACACAGCGCAGCAGGCGATTGAGGTGGGCATGGTCAATTACCTGTGGCCCAGTTTCACCATCGTGGCGGCCATCGTGTTCAACCGGCAAAGGGCCAACTGGCTCATCGTGCCGGGCTTTGGGCTGTCGATCATCGGCATCGGCTGGGTGCTGGGCGGTGCGCAAGGTTTTGACCTGCGCGGCATGGCGGCGAACGTGCAAGACAACCCGCTGAGCTACGGCCTGGCCTTGGCCGGGGCGCTGATCTGGGCGGGCTACTGCACCGTCACCGCCCGCATCGCCCAGGGCAAAAATGGCGTTACGCTGTTTTTTATTCTGGTGGCGCTGGCGCTGTGGGTGAAGTACGGGCTGGAAGGCGGCGGGCCGATGGATTTCACTGCGGCGGCCATGGTTTACCTGGTGCTGGCCGCCGGGGCCATGGGCTTTGGCTACGCGGCGTGGAACGTGGGCATCCTGCACGGCAACGTCACCATCCTGGCGGGCGCGTCGTATTTCATTCCGGTGCTGTCCTCGGCCCTGTCGGTGTGGTTGCTGGGCGCGTCGCTGTCCTGGGCTTTTTGGCAGGGCGCGGCCATGGTCTGCGGTGGGGCGATTTTGTGCTGGCTGGCCACGCGGCGCTAGCGCATGGCGGCGCTATACCTTGTAGCTTTTGCTGGTAAAGGGCACTTCGTCCAGCCCCCGGCGGCGATTGACGACCAGCGTCATTAAAAAGAACAAATTGCACATGGCGTTGCAGATGCGCGGCAGCACGTCGGGGATGGCGTGCCCCTCCTGCTCGACCCGCACCAAGGCGCGAATGGCTTTTTTGGCGCAGGAGCGGGCCAGGTGCAACTGCGGCACCGGCACCGTGCCCCGGGGCAGGATGAAGGTGTGCTGGCGCGCGCCCAGCGCGTCTTGGTAGTGGCGCAGGCGCTGCACCACCCATTGCACGTCGGCTTCTTCCACCGCCAGCGTGCCACGAATCGAGCCATTGACGTGAAACGCCAAGGGCTGCAACTGGTCCAGGTCGGCCGCCAGGTCGGCCATTTCGGGCGGCATGGCCGACAGGGCCATACCGATCAGGGTACACAGCTCGTCGGTGACCATTTCAAAGTCGCACAGCGTGGACGTTTCGTGGATAAAGGGGTAGCACAGCTCCCCGTAGTGGCGACTGGATTTCATAGGAATGCTTTCATGGTGCAGCGTGCGCTGGCGTGTGCCCGGGCAGCTGGCCCAGGCACCGCGCCAGGATGCGGGCCGCTTCGACCAAACGCGGCCCCGGGCGGGTGAGGGTGCGGGTCTCGGGTGCGGAAAGCTGGCACACCTGCCCCAGGCGCAGCGCCCGCAAACGCCCCCAGCCTGGGCGCTGGGCCAAAGCGTGCAAGCTGGCCGCCGTGTGCGACTGGATGATGAGGTCAGGATCGGCCCGCACCACATATTCCGGCGTGAGCTGGGGAAACGGCGTGCTGCTGCCAGCGGCAATATTTTCGGCCCCCAGGTGGCTGAGCAGCTCGCCCATGAACGAGTCGGGGCCGGCGGCATACAGGGCGTTGTCCACTTCGATGTACACCCGTGGCGGCGGCAGACCCGGGCGGCGTGCCTGGGCCGTGCTTGCTATTTCTTGTAGCTCTTGGCGCATATTTTTAATGGCAATTTCCGCTGTATGAAGCTGCAAAGCTTTATCAATCTTGCGCAAAGCGCTCTCAATATCGGCAATGGTGAGCGCATCCACCTCCACCACGTGCAAGCCCAGGGCCTGCAAGCGCTGCTGCACGGGCGGGGTGCGCCCGGTAAACACCACGTCGGGGCGCAGGTGTACCACCGCCTCGATCGACGGCTCCCAGGTGCGCCCCAGGCGGGGCAGTGCCTGCACCGGGGGCGGATCGAGCGAAAAATCATCCACCCCCACCAGGCGCTCACACGCGCCCAGGGCGCACACCGCTTCGGTGGCCGAGGGCAGCAGGGAGACGATGCGCTGCGGCGCCGCCTGCGGGACCGGGGCTGCCGCCGAGGTTTGCGCCCCGGCGGTCAGCGCCACGCTTGCGGCCACGGTGGCCACTGCGGCCCGCAGCAAGCGCCACGCCATTAGCGCATGGCCCATTTCAACGTCAGATAACCGGCGCGGCCCAGTTGGTTGTAGCCGTAGGCGGTTTCGTAGCGGACGTTGCCCAGGTTGGCGATACGTGCTTGCAGCGACCATTCGGGCGTGAACTGGTACTGCGCGTACACGTCCGCCGTGGTGTAGGCGGGCAGGGTGACAGGCACGGCAGGCCAGGGTTTGAAGTCCGTGTCCTTGCGGCTGCCCACGTGCAGCAGGCTGGTGCCCAGGCGCCAGGCACCCAGTTGCTTGTCCACCGTCAGGCTGGCCTGGTGTTTGGCGCGGCGCACGGGTGTTTGGCCATCGGCCTGCTTGGCATCCAGGTAATCGTAGGCGGCGGCCACGGCCCAGCCCTGGTAGGCAAAGCCATATTCCACAGTCCAACCCTTCAGGCGTGTGGTGCCTGCTACGTTGGTCATGCTGGTAGTGCCGGAGGCGATCAGGTTCTGGATTTTGTTGTCGAAATGCAGCAGCTTGGCGCTGTGCGGCCCCTGACTCCATTGCAAGCCGATTTCGTTGTTCTTGCCCTTTTCCGGTTGCAGGTTGGGATTGCCGCTGTACTGCGGCCCCCATGCGGAAACGTAGTAGAGGTCATTGAACGAAGGCGCCCGCATACTCTTGCCATGGGCGGCATAGGCACGCAGCCCCGGCACCAGCTCCAGGCCATAACTCAGGCCGTAGGTGGTGAAGTCGCCGAATTGCGAGTTGTCGTCGTTGCGCACATTCACCTGCCAGGAGTGCCGCCCCACGCTGCCGTTCAGGCCTGCAAACACGGCATCCACCGTCCGCTTGTTGACGGCGTAGTGGTTCGAGGTGTCCACCTTCTGCTCCAGCCGCTCCACCCCGGCCAAGACCATGCCCAGGGGGGTGGCGATGGTGTTGTCCCACTTGTATTCGGTCTGGCGGGTGGTGAAGTGGTAGTCGCCCCAGGCCTGCTGCAGGCCAATCTGCTTGTCGGTCGATTCCCCCACCGACACCGTGCTGCGCCAGCGCGGCAGCACCTGGCCCTGGAGCTGCACGCGCCCGACTTCGGTACGCAGGTCGTCATGGCTGCCCGGCCCGGAATCGAGGAACACCGTGCCCCGGGACTGCATCCACTGCGCCTGCACGCGCCAATCGGCGTTGAAGGCATAACCCACGGCCACCTGGGCGGCGGTCTGGTCGAAGGCGTCGCGGTCGGGGTCGTAGCCGCCGTCGTTGGCATTGGTAGCGGAAATGCCATGCTCGGTCACACGGCTCAGGTTCAACTGGTAGTCAAAACCGTTCTGTTCGCCGCGCAGCCCGACTGCGCCGGACTTGTGGCCGTAATCGCCCAGCGTGATCTCGGCATTGCCCAGCAAGGGCTTGCCCGTGCCCTGGCCGCGCTTGGTGAACACCTGAATGACCCCACCCACGGCCTCACTGCCGTACAGGGCCGAGGCCGGGCCTTTGACCACCTCGATGCGCTCGATCAGCTCCAGCGGCAGGTTGGCCAGCGCCGGGGCGGCTGTCGTGGCCGAACCGTAGCGCACGCCATCGACCAACAGCAGCGTGTGGCTGCTGCCCGCGCCGCGCAGAAACACGGTTTGCATGTGCCCGCGGCCACCGTAGCTGGACAATTGCACGCCCGCCAGGCGCTGCAACACCTCGGCCACCGAGCGGCCCGGGCCCACCGCATCCAGTTGTGCGCGGGTAATGACGGTCACATCGGCCAAAGTTGCATCCAAACGGCTTTCGGTGCGTGTGGCGGTGACCACGGTTTCTTGCAGCGCAGCCTCTTGTGCCATGGCGGTGTGGGTGAAGACGGCACAGGCGATGGCCGCCAACGAAAAATGCACCGGCAGGCGCGCACCGGCAGGCGACGCGCAGGAAAAATTCAAGTTTTGCATGGTAAAAATCAGAACAGACCCGCCCCGGCGTCCCCGCCACGGCAATCATTCACTGGCATGCAATTTGTTGGCTTGCACACCAGCCCCTTTTTTGGCCGGTATCCAGACTGGCGTTTTCCTTGGCCGTCGCCTTCCCACAGCCCAGGGCTGCAGTGGCTTTACGAGACGGAAGGAGGGCCTTGGAACGGCTTCCAAGGCCCTTGCGCACACTGTTGCGGGGGCAGTACATGCTGCGCTGGTGCGTCGGTAGCGACGCGCCAGCGGCCATGTTTCCCGTTTAACCGCAGGGACAGAAACGCCCTGCGAGCACCAAAGGGGCCGATTCTAGAGGCTGTTCAGGCCCCCAAGGCGTATTGCGGCTGGGAAGATGCCGGAGTGTGAAACACGCTGACGGTCTGCACCAGGGCCTGCGCCTGGCTTTGCAGCGACTGGGCCGCAGCGGCGGCCTCTTCCACCAAGGCGGCATTTTCTTGGGTGACCTGGTCCATTTGCTGCATGGCCTGGTTGATTTGGGCAATGCCCACGGTTTGGTCTTGGCTGGCTTCGCTGATCTCACGCATGATGTCGGCCACGCGGCGCACGCTGACGACGATTTCATCCATGGTGCTGCCCGCTTTTTCCACCTGGGTGCTGCCGTTGCTGACGTTGCCCACCGATTCAGCAATCAGGCCTTTGATTTCGCGGGCCGCATCGGCACTGCGCCCGGCCAGGGCGCGCACCTCGCTGGCCACCACGGCAAAGCCCCGGCCCTGCTCACCGGCGCGGGCCGCTTCCACGGCAGCGTTCAGCGCCAGGATGTTGGTCTGGAAGGCAATGCTGTCGATGATGCCGATGATGTCGGCAATCTTGCGCGAGGAGGTGTTGATCGCCTCCATGGTGTCCACCACCTCGGCCACCACCTTGCCACCGCGCATGGCCACCTGGGCGGCGGTTTCCGCCAGCGCGGAAGCCTGTTTGCCGCTTTCGTAATTCTGCGAGACGGTGCCCGACAACTCGTGCATGGCGGCCGTGGTTTGCTCCAGGGCGCTGGCCTGCTCTTCGGTGCGCCCAGACAAATCCAGGTTGCCCGTGGCAATTTGTGTGGTGGCGGTGGCAATGGCATCGCTGCCCTGGCGCACGTTGGTGACGATTTGCACCAAGCTTTGGTCCATCGCCTGCAGGGTTTGGAGCAGGTCGCCCGTTTCGTCAGAGCGGTCAATCGCCATCGCATTGCCCAACTGCCCTTGCGCCACAGACTGGGCCACCCCAACGGCTTGCACCAGCGGGCGGGTAATGGAGCGGGTGATCACCCACGCCAGGCCCATCCCCAAGGCTGCGGCAATCAAGCCCGTGGCAATCACAATCCAACGGGCCCAATCGGCAGCGGCCACGGCCTGGGCACCGTCTTCCTGGGCCAAGCGGTTCTCCAGATCGGACAAATCCTGGCAATACTGCGATATCAGCGCCAATTGCACCAGGGTGACGGTTTGCAGCTCGTGGGTTGCCCCCTCCATGTCGCCTGCATCCAGCAGGGCATAAAACTTGGTCTGGGACTGGACGTAAATGCCCCGGGCCTGCTCAATTTTTGCCAGCAGCGCTTTGCCTTCATCCAGAAAAAGCAGCTCTTGCAGACGTTTGATGGACACCACGAATGCCTCGCGCGAGGCCACAATTTCATCGCGCAATTGCTGGCGGCGCTGCGGATCGCTGAAGACTTGCTCCGCCGTGCGCCGGGCATTGAGCGCCGCAATCAGCCCCAGCCGGGAAGCGGCATCGGCTTTAGCCCACGCTACCTGCGTCATGTGGCGGGTGGTATGGCTCAAGGTATTGAGATTCCACACGGCGACCACGGCAACCACCAGCAGCAAAGCCAGCACGGCACCAAACGCAACAAACAAGCGGGCACCGATGCGCCAATGGTGCAGGGGAGAGAGAAGTTTGAGCATGCACATTCAACGTTGAAGGAAATAAAAAAGTGCGGTGAAGATCACTGCACGTTACCAGCCGAAACATGCCACTAAAACCCAGAACCGGGTTTACTCAAGTATTCCATTTCGTCGGCCGTACTGCTGCGCCCAAGCGGGCGGTTGCGGTGCGGAAAGCGGCCAAACTGTTCAATCACGCTCTGGTGGCGCTGGGCGTAATCCAGCGCACCCGCCAAAAGGTGGCTGACCTGGGCATCCCCCGCCTCCTGCGCCTGCGCGGCCAGGTCTTCGAAGGCAATCACGCTGTGCGTTTGCAAGGCGGCATCTTCGGCGTGCTCCAGCGGCAGGTAGCAAAAAATCCGCGCCGCCAGGGGGATGGCCCGGTCTTGGTCCCAGCCCGCATCAATGCCCTGCTGCGCCAGGGCCAGGGCCTGGGCATCGCCCGCAAAGGCTTTGGCCGTGCCCCGGTAGGCGTTGCGCGTGAACTGGTCCAGCACGATGAGCAGGGCCAGCCACCCCAGCGGGTGCTGCGCCTGGGCGTGCAGTTTGCCGGCCAGGGCTTCGAGCAAAACGGCACCAAAGCGCTTGCGGATTTCTTCGTCGGTGGCCTCGGATTTGGTGAACCACAGGCTTTGTCGGGCCAGGGCGCTGGCGTTGCTGGGGCGCTCGCTGCCCAGCCAGTATTCCAGCACCTGGGCCAGGCGGGGGTCGAGGACGGGGGCAGCAGCAGAAAAATCAAAGGCAGTCATGGGTACGGGCTTTCTTTCAACAGGTTCCAGACACAAACAATGAAAAAGCGGGTTGGCGCATTTAAAACAAGAGCTTTAACCGCTTATAAATAAACAATTTCACGCATAAACAATAGTTAATCCCTTTATTGATCAGCGGTTGCAGCCATCATTTCATTATTTTCTTGGGCCAGCGCGATGAAGGCCGCCAGGTAATCAATGCCCTGCTCATCGCTGCGCACCCCCAGATGAATCTGCTTGGCCACGCCCTGCGGGCCCAGGCGCACCGGCCGCACGGCCAGGCGCTGGGCATATTCCAGCACCAACCAGCGTGGCAAGGCCGCCACGCCCCGACCACTGGCCACCATTTGCAACATGATGTCGGTGGTTTCAATGCTTTTGTGCACCGCCGGTGCGCTACCGGCCGGCAGCAGAAACTGGGTGAAGATGTCCAGCCGCTCGGCCGGGACGGGGTAGGTGATCAGCGTCTCGTGCTGCAAGTCGGTGGGCCGGGCATAGTCGGCCTGGGCCAGCGGGTGGTGGCGGCTGACGACCAGCACCTGCTCGTAATCAAACACTGGGGTAAACACCAAGCCCGGTTGGTACACCGGGTCGGGGGTGACGAGCAGGTCAATCTCGTAATCGAGCAGCGCCGTCAGCCCGCCGAACTGAAATTTCTGCTTCACATCCACCTCCACATCGGGCCACGCGGCCAGATAGGGTGCCACCACTTTGAGCAACCACTGGTAGCACGGGTGGCACTCCATGCCAATGCGCAGGCTGCCGCGCTGGCCCTGGGCAATTTGCGCCAGCTTGGTCTCCATCTGCTCGAGTTGCGGCAGCACCCGCTGCGCCAGGATCAGCACTTGCTGCCCCGCCGGGGTCAGGCGCAGACTGCGCCCCTGGCGCAGCCACAGGGCGGTGCCCAGGCGCTCTTCCAGCTTGCGCACACTGTGGCTCAGGGCCGATTGGGTGACGCACAGGCGCTCGGCCGCCGCGGTCAAAGAGCCGTGCTGCTCAACGGCCTGCACGATGGCCAGATGGATGCGCTCTAAAATCATGAGTAAAAATAATAGATAGGTGAATTATTACCATTTTACTTCATACATCGACCCGAATAGGATTGCACTCATCCAACCAACTTGTTGAAAGAAAGCAATCTTTATGACCATTATTCATAACCTCGGTTTTCCCCGCATCGGTGCGCAGCGCGAACTGAAATTTGGCCTGGAAGCGTTCTGGCGCGGCGAAGCCAGCGCTGAGCAGCTGAATATTTTGAGCACCTGGCTGCGCGAGCAGCACTGGCAACTGCAGTCCACGCTGGACTATGTGCCCGTGGGGGATTTCTCCCTGTACGACCAGGTGCTGGACATGAGCTTCACCCTGGGCCACTTGCCCGAGCGCGTGCAGGGTCTGCCCGGCAGCGAACTGGACCAGTACTTTCGCGTGGCCCGGGGCCGCAGCGCAGGCGACAGCACTGGCGTGGCCGCTGGCGAGATGACCAAGTGGTTTGATACCAACTACCACTACATCGTCCCCGAATTCACGGCCGATACCCAGTTCAAGCTGAACCCCCAACGCCTGGTGCAGCAACTGACCCAGGCCCGCGCCCAGGGCGTGAATCCCAAGCCGGTCATCATCGGCCCCGTCACCTACCTGGCCCTGGGCAAGGCCAAGGACGAGAGCAACAAGCTGGCCCTGCTGGAGCGCCTGCTGCCCGTGTACGCCCAACTGCTGGACACCCTGGCCGCCGAGGGCGTGGAGTGGGTGCAGGTGGACGAGCCGATTTTGGTCACCGAGCTGGATGCCGACTGGCAGCACGCCCTGAACACCGCCTACCACCAGCTCAAAAGCTGCAAGGTCAAAATTCTGCTGGCCAGCTACTTTGGCCCGCTGCTGGACAACAAATACCTGGCCGCCAACCTGCCCGTGGCCGGGCTGCACGTGGACGCAACGCACGATGCGGGCGACGTGCAGCAACTCATCGGCCTGCTGCCCGCGCACAAGGTGCTGTCGCTGGGCGTGATCAGCGGCCGCAATATCTGGAAAACCGACCTGAGCGCCACGCTGGACTGGCTTGAACCCCTGGCCGAGCGCCTGGGCGAGCGCCTGTGGCTGGCCCCCAGCTGCTCACTGCTGCATGTGCCGGTCGATCTGGACAGCGAAGAAAAACTCGACCCCGAGGTAAAAAACTGGTTGGCCTTTGCCAAGCAAAAACTGCACGAGCTGCACGTGCTGGGCCAGGCGCTGAACCAGGGCCGCGCCAGCGTGCAGGCGGCACTGGCCGCCAACGCCGCTGCCTTGGAACAGCGGCGCACCTCGCCGCGCGTACACCGCCCTGAAGTGCAGGCTGCCGTGGCCGCCATCACCGCCGCCCTGGGCCAGCGCCAAAGCCCCTACGCCGTCCGCGCCCAGCAGCAGGCGGCCCACCTGCGCCTGCCCGCCTACCCGACGACGACGATTGGCTCCTTCCCGCAAACGCCAGACATCCGCCGCGCCCGCAGCGACTTCAAGGCTGGGCGCATCGGTACGGCCGAATACCAAGCCGCCATGCAGGCAGAAATCGCCCGCAGCGTGCGCGAGCAAGAAGCCCTGGGCCTGGACGTGCTGGTGCATGGCGAGGCCGAGCGCAACGACATGGTCGAATACTTTGGCGAACAGCTGCAAGGCTACGCTTTCAGCCAGTTCGGCTGGGTGCAGTCCTACGGCTCGCGCTGCGTCAAGCCGCCGATTCTGTTTGGCGACATCGCCCGCCCCCAGGCCATGACGGTGGAGTGGATTGCCTACGCCCAATCGCTGACGGCCAAGCCCATGAAGGGCATGCTCACCGGCCCGGTGACCATCCTGAACTGGTCGTTTGTGCGCGACGATCAGCCGCGTGCCACCACCTGCAAGCAGCTGGCGCTGGCCATCCGCCAGGAAGTGCTGGATTTGGAAAAAGCCGGCGTGCGCGTCATCCAGATCGACGAGGCTGCGCTGCGCGAGGGCCTGCCCCTGCGCAAGAGCCAGTGGCACAACTACCTGGACTGGGCGATCGAGAGTTTTCGCATCAGCGCCAACGGCGTGCAGGACAGCACGCAGATCCACACCCACATGTGCTATTCGGAGTTCAACGACATCATTGCCGCCATCGCGGACATGGATGCCGACGTGATCACCATCGAGACTTCGCGCTCGGACATGGAGCTGCTGGACGCGTTTGAGCACTTCCACTACCCCAACGAGATTGGCCCCGGCGTGTACGACATTCACTCGCCCAACATCCCCACGCAGGCGCACATCGTGCAGCTGATGCAAAAAGCCGCCCAGCGCATCCCCGCCGAGCGCCTGTGGGTGAACCCGGACTGCGGCCTGAAAACCCGCCAGTGGGGCGAAGTCATCCCAGCGCTGCAGGCCATGGTGGCCGCCGCCCAAGAGCTGCGTGCTGCGGCATGAATGAAATTAAATAGCAGAGCTTGTTCCACATAAAAATAAACGACTTAAAGACTATTTATCTTTGAAATCGTTTATTCATCAGCGCAAGCAGCTATAAAAATAGCCCCATTCGAACGAGTGGGGCTTTTTTTTATGGGGCTGCGCGGCAGCCTCAGCGCTTAATGCAACGCCTAATGCAACGCCTAATGCAACGCCTAATGCAAACCCTAATGCAGCACTTATTGCAGCGTCTCGCCGCTGACCTTGGGCAAAGCCAGGGGCACGATGGGCACGCCCTCCTCCACCAATTCCTGGGCTTGCGCGGGCGTGACCTGGCCACGAATGGGTTTTTCCTCCTGCTCGCCCCGGTGCATGGCCAGGGCCTGCTCGGTAAAGCGCGTGCCAACATCCTCACTGGCCTGGGCCAATTGGCGGGACAGTTGCAGCCAGGCCGCCTGCAGCGCGCGGAGTTTTTCTGGGGCGTTGCCAGGCAGCGTAGTCAATGACCGGGTCTGCTGGGGCACGGCGGCGGAGGCTTCAGAAGAAGGCGGCTGGGGCGCAGCCGCCCCCAAGTTCAACCGGGGGGCGCTCAAGCCCTTGGTAATCGCCCCATCACCACACACAGGGCATTCCAGCAGGCCGCGCTGTTGTTGATCCTGGTAATCGGCTTCGGAGCCAAACCAGCCCTCAAAAATATGACCTTGGCCGCAGTGCAAGTCAAAAACCTTCATGGCAGCCCCTCATGCAAAATAAAAACGATGAAGAAAAACAAACGGCATCTGCGAAAGATGCCGTGAGGATAAAGGAGCAAGGGCTTAACTGCGGTGCTTGCCCAAATAGCGATAGACAAAACCCGGAAAGGCCAGCGTCAAAAACAAGGCCCAGGTCACCGCATAAAACTCCCACCCTTGCGGGTAAATCTGCCCGGCACGGTGTTCCAGCGCCAAGGCCATGCCACCAACAGCAAAATACAGCAGCAACAGCTCCCCCAACCGCGCCCACAAGGGCTTGCTGCCCTGCTGGGGGCGCGGGCCCGCCAGCAGCCAGCGCTCATTCACGAAGGGAAGGTTGGCCGCCAAGAAAGCGGCCACAATGACCAGCCAAATCGCAGCAGTTTGACTCACACAACGCCTTCCATGATGGATTACGAAGTCAGCGCCCGCACGATGGCATCGGCACACAGGCCCATCAAACCACCGGGGAAGATGCCCAAAATCAGCACCAGCAAGCCGTTGAAGGACAGCACCGAGCGCACATCCATCGGCGCAACGATGGGGCCGGCGGTCAAAGGTTTGTCAAAGTACATGACCTTGACCACACGCAGGTAGTAGAAAGCACCGATCAGCGACATCAGCACCGCAAACACGGCCAGGGCGATGTTGAAGCTCGAACCCGTGGCCACCAATGCTTCCAGCACCGACAGCTTGGCATAAAAGCCCACCAGCGGCGGAATGCCGGCCAGCGAGAACATGCAAATCGTCATGATGGCGGCGTACAGGGGGCTGCGCTGGTTCAGGCCGGCCAGATCGGCGATTTCCTCGCTCTCAAAGCCTTCGCGCGCCAGCAGCAAGATGATGCCGAAGGCGGGCAAGGCGGTCAGCACATAGGTCACCACGTAGAACATGGCAGCGCTGTAGGCGGTCTGGGCGGTACCGGTGTCCACCTCGCCATTGACCACGCCAGACATCAGGCCCAAGAGCAAAAAGCCCATGTGCGAAATGGTGGAGTAAGCCAGCATGCGCTTGAGGTTGGTCTGCACCACACCGACCAGGTTGCCGATCAGCAACGAGGCAATCGCCATAAAGGCCAGCATCTGCTGCCAATCTGCCGCCAGCGGCAACAGGCCATCGACCAGCAGGCGCATCACCACGGCAAAGGCGGCCAGCTTGGGGGCGCTGCCCAGGATCAGGGTGATCGAAGTGGGCGCACCGTGGTACACGTCGGGAATCCACATGTGAAAAGGCACAGCCCCCAGCTTGAAGGCCAGGCCCGCCACCAGGAACACCAGGCCAAACACCAGGATTTGCGGCTTGGTTTCGCCCGCGTCAATCACCTTGAAGATTTCACCAATGTCCAGCGTGCCGGTCGCGCCGTAAATCATGGACATGCCATACAGCAAGAAGCCGCTGGCCATCGCACCCAGCACGAAGTACTTCATGGCCGCTTCGACCGATGCCTCATGATCGCGGCGCAGCGCCACCATGGCGTAGCTGGACAGGGTGAGCAGCTCCAGGCCGAGGTACAGCACCAGCAGATGATTGCTGCTGATCATGATGAAAATACCCAGCAGCGAGAAGATGGCCAGGGAGAACAACTCCCCACCATGGCGCAACATGCCGCGATCGGCCGAGTAGGGGCGGGCATAGACCAGGGCCACCATCATGGACAGGGTGGCAAAGCACTTGAGCCAGTTGCCCATGGCGTCAGAGACGACCATATTGCTCCAGCCATACACGGTGTTGCCGTTGGCGGCATACATGGCTTGCATGATGGCGACTACCGCCAAGGTCAGCATGGTCAGCACATAGGTGCCGGTACGGCGAAAGCTGCTTACGCCCAGATCGGCCAGGACGATCACACAACCCATGACCATCAGGATGATCTCGGGGTAGACAGCAAGCCAGCTGATGTTGTCAATCATTTGAAATCTCTCTGTTCAGTCTGGTCTTTAGGGAAGCTTGGACTGGGCCACGTGCTGCAACAGCTGCTGCACGGAGGGGTCAATCACATCGGTAAAGGGCTTGGGATAAATCCCCATGAACAGCACTGCAATCGCCAAAACACTGAGTACCAGGAACTCACGGCTATTGAGGTCTTGCATGTTCTTCACGTGCGCGTGGGTCACTTCGCCCAGGTAAACGCGCTTGTACATCCACAAGGAGTAGGCCGCGCCCCAGATCACCGCCGAAGCGGCCAGTACGCCAATCCAGAAGTTGAACTTCACCGAGGCCAGAATGACCATCCACTCGCCAACAAACCCAGCGGTGGCAGGCAGGCCACAGTTGGCCATGGAGAACAGCAGGGCAAACGCCGAGAACTTGGGCATGACATTGACCACGCCGCCGTAGTCGGCAATCTCACGCGAGTGCACCCGGTCATACAACACACCAATGCACAGGAACATCGCGCCCGAGACAAAACCGTGGGCAATCATCTGCGCAATACCGCCAGAGACACCAATGTCGTTGAACACGAAGAAACCCAGGGTGACAAAACCCATGTGCGCGACCGACGAATAGGCGACCAGCTTTTTCATGTCCTTTTGCACCAAGGCCACCACGCCGACGTAGAGCACCGCAATCAGCGACAAGGTGATGATCAGCCAGGCCCACTCCCGCGCAGCATCCGGGGCAATCGGCATAGAGAAACGCAAAAAGCCATAAGCCCCCAGCTTGAGCATGATGGCCGCCAGTACGGCCGAGCCACCCGTGGGCGCTTCCACGTGGACATCGGGCAGCCAAGTGTGCACCGGGAACATGGGCACTTTGACAGCGAATGCCGCGAAGAAGGCGAAGAACACCAGGGTTTGCGGCAGCTTGCCCAGGGGAAGCTGGTGCCAGGTCAAGATGTCAAAACTGCCACCTGCAGCGTTGTACAGGTAGATGATGGCGACCAAGGTCAGCAGCGAACCCAGCAGGGTGTACAAGAAGAACTTGAAGGCCGCGTAAATGCGATTGGGGCCGCCCCAGATACCAATGATCAGGTACATGGGGATCAGCGTGGCTTCAAAAAAGACGTAGAACAGCAACCCGTCCAGCGCCGCAAACACGCCAATCATCAGGCCAGACAGAATCAGGAAGGCCCCCATGTACTGGTTCACGCGCTCTTGGATGTTTGTCCACGAGGCAATCACCACAATCACGGTAATGAATGCCGTCAGCGGCACAAACCAGAACGACAGCCCATCCACGCCGAGGTGGTAGTGAACACTAAAGCGTTCAATCCACAGCATTTTTTCCACAAACTGCATTTGTGCAGTGCTGGTATCAAATCCGGCGATCAAAGGGATGGTTACCACCAATCCCAGCAAAGCACCGAGCAGGGCCAACCAGCGCACAGCACCGGTTTGGCTATCGCGTCCCAATGTCAATAGCAGTACGCCAAAGGCAATCGGGAGCCAAATGGCAAGACTCAACAAACCCATTTTTCTTCTTCCCTTACTTGTTGAGCCACACGAAGTAAGTCATGAGCAGGAACACGCCCAAAATCATGACCAACGCGTAGTGGTAGATATATCCAGACTGGAACCAGCGCACCACAGAAGCGATCTTGCCGACCACCTTCCAGGAGCCGTTCACCACGGCACCATCGATCAGCGCCTGGTCACCAACCCGCCAGAACACCGTGCCGAAAGCGCGGGCACCACGGGCAAAGATGTTTTCGTACACCCAGTCCACGCCGTACTTGCCTTCCAGCACCTGGTACAGGCCGATCTTCTTGGAGAACGCCATGATGGCAGCAGGAATCTCGGGCTTGACCATGTAGAACACATAGGACACCACAACCCCGGCCAAAGCCAGCCAGAAGGGCGGCGCAGAAAAGCCGTGCAGGGCCATCGGTACCCAGCCGTGAATGGCCTGGGCCAGCTCGGCCATGGCCGGGTGCTTGCTGCCGTCCACAAAGATGACGCCGTTAAAGAAATCACCAAACAGCATGGGCATCAGCGCAATGGCACCAATCACCACCGAGGGAATCGCCAGCAGCACCAGGGGCAGCGTCACCACCCAGGGCGATTCATGCGGCTTGGCATCGTGGCCATGGTGGTGGTCGTCATGTGCGTGGCCATGGTGTGCATCCGGGTTCTGGTCGTAACGCTCTTGGCCGTGGAACACGATCCAGTACAGACGGAACGAATAGAAAGCGGTGATAAACACCCCCGCCAGCACAGCAAAGTAGGCAAAACCGGCACCCGGCAGGGTGGAGGCGTGTACGGCCTCAATGATGGCGTCCTTCGAGTAAAAACCTGAGAAGAACGGCGTGCCGATCAACGCCAGATTACCCAGCAGGAAGGTGATCCAGGTAATGGGCATGTATTTGCGCACACCGCCCATCCAGCGGATATCTTGGTTGTGGTGCATGCCCATGATGACCGAGCCAGCCCCCAAGAACAGCAGCGCTTTAAAGAAAGCGTGCGTCATCAGGTGGAACACCGCCACCGAGTAGGCCGATGCACCCAGCGCCACCGTCATGTAGCCCAGCTGCGACAGCGTGGAGTAGGCAATCACGCGTTTGATGTCGTTTTGGATAATGCCCAAAATACCCATAAACAAGGCCGTAATCGCACCAATCACCAAGATGAAGTTCAAGGCGGTGTCCGACAGCTCATACAGCGGCGACATGCGCGACACCATAAAGATACCGGCCGTCACCATGGTGGCAGCGTGGATCAGCGCGGAAATCGGGGTGGGGCCTTCCATCGAGTCCGGCAACCAAGCATGCAGCGGAAACTGGGCCGATTTACCCATGGCACCAATGAACAAGCAGATGCCCGTCACCGTCAAGAGCAGCCAGCCTGTGCCGGGTAGCATGGTGGCCTGCAACTCGGGCAGCTTGGCGAAAATCTCGCTGTAGTTGAACGTACCGGTGTAGGCATAGATCAAGCCGATGCCAATGATGAAGCCAAAGTCACCCACACGATTGACCAAAAAGGCCTTCATGTTGGCAAAAGTGGCCGTGGGCTTCTTGAAGTAAAAGCCAATCAGCAGGTAGGACACCAAGCCCACCGCTTCCCAACCGAAGAACAGCTGCAGCAGGTTGTTGCTCATCACCAGCATCAGCATGGAGAAGGTAAACAACGAGATGTAGGAGAAGAAACGGTTGTAGCCCTCGTCCTCGGCCATATAGCCGATGGTGTAGATGTGCACCATCAGGGACACAAAGGTCACGACACACATCATCATGGCGGTGATGGAATCGATCAGAAAACCGATTTCCATCTTCACCCCGCCAATTTCCATCCACTCATAAATGGTGGCATCAAAGCGTGCGCCGTCATAAACCACGGACTGGAACACCAGCGCCGACAGAACGAATGACAACAAAACGCCCAAGATGGTGAGCGAATGACTCACTCCTCGGCCAAACTTGTTGCCCCCAAAGGCAGTACCAAAAATACCTGCCAGAACAGACCCCGCCAACGGTGCCAAGGGTACCGCCAGCAGCATCGATGCAGAAAGTGTTGAACTCATGCTTCAGAACCTTGCATAAATACCGGTAACTCAACCCTTAAGGATGTTGAGATCTTCCGCATTCATAGTGGATTTGTTACGGAAGAGCAGAACCAGAATGGCCAGGCCAATCGCGGCTTCTGCAGCTGCCACAGTCAAGATGAAGAACACAAACAGTTGTCCGTGCATATCCCCCAAATAGTGGGAGAAAGCGACAAAGTTCATATTCACCGACAGCAACATCATCTCAATGGCCATCAACAGCACGATCAGGTTCTTGCGGTTCAAGAAAATCCCGATCACTGAGATCGCAAAGAGCATGGCACCCAGTGTTAAGAAATGCCCGAGCGTGAGCGTCATTTGGTCTCCTCCCCCTGCGTTTTTGCGGTGGCCGCGGCTTGGGTTGCCGGCATGCTCACCAGGGTCAGGCGATCCTGGGCGCGTGCATTGATCTGGCCAGTAATGTTGGGTGTTTTGGCATCTTTGCGCTTGCGCAGCGTCAAGGCAATGGCGGCAATCATGGCGACCAGCAAAATAGCGGCAGCCACCTCAATCGGGAACAGGTACTCGGTGTACATCAAGCGACCCAGCGCCTGGGTATTGGAGTACGGCAGCACCTGGCCTTGGGCATCGAGCAGCTCAGCGACAGGCTTGGCTTCATCCAAGGTGCCAAAGCCCCCCATCAAAACCACTGCCATCTCCAGGGCAATCAAGGCACCAATGGCTGCAGCCACCGGAAAATGCTTCCAAAAGCCTTCGCTGATGCGGTCGATGCGGATGTCCAACATCATCACCACAAACAGGAACAGCACCATCACTGCCCCCATGTACACCACGACCAACATGATGCCCAGGAATTCAGCTTTCAAAAGCAACCAGATAGCGGCCGCTTGGGAAAAGCCCAAAATCAAATGCAGCACGGCGTGTACCGGGTTGCGCGAGGTGATCACGCGCAAGGCCGAATACAGCAGTACGGCGGAGAAGAAATAAAAGAAACCAGTTTTGGCGTCCATGATTCGCGTCTTTCTGTGGATCAGGAGCCGCTTCAGCGGTACTTGGCATCGGCCGCTTTGGCGGCAGCGATGTCGGCTTCATAGCGGTCACCCACGGCCAGCAACATGTCCTTGGTGTAGTACAGGTCGCCACGTTTTTCGCCGTGGTACTCAAAAATGTGCGTCTCGACGATGGAGTCGGTCGGGCAGCTTTCTTCGCAAAAACCGCAGAAGATGCACTTGGTCAAGTCAATGTCATAGCGCGTGGTGCGACGGGTGCCATCTTCGCGCTGGTGCGACTCAATGGTGATGGCCATCGCGGGGCAAACGGCTTCGCACAGTTTGCAGGCAATGCAGCGCTCTTCACCGTTGTCATAACGGCGCAGAGCATGCAGGCCACGAAAACGCGGCGACAGAGGGGTTTTTTCTTCCGGGTATTGGATGGTGACCCGGGGCGCAAATGCGTAACGCCCGGTCAAGGCCATGCCCTTGAAGAGCTCCACCAGCATGAAGCTCTTAAAGAAATCTTTGAGTGAGAAAGGCGCAGCAGTAACAGCAGCCATGGATGTGTCCCCGCTTATTTCCAGATGTTCCAAGGCGAGTGCAGCCATGCACCCACAACGACCAGCCACACCAAGGTGACTGGGATGAAGATTTTCCAGCCCAAGCGCATGATTTGGTCATAGCGGTAGCGCGGGAAGGTGGCACGAATCCAAATGAACATGCTGACGACGGCCGCCGTCTTCAGGCCCAACCAGATCCAGCCAGGAATAAAGGACAAGGCATCCACAGGAGGCAGCCAGCCGCCCAGGAACATGATCGCGGCCAGAATCGACACCAGCCACATGGCCGCGTATTCCGCCAAGAAGAACACCGCAAAGCCCATGCCCGAGTACTCCACCATGTGCCCGGCCACAATCTCGGCCTCACCCTCGACCACGTCAAACGGGTGGCGGTTGGTTTCGGCCACGGCAGAAATCATGTAGATGAAGAAAATCGGCAGCAGCGGCAGCCAGTTCCAGGAGAGCAGACCCAGCCCCATGTCAGCAAAGCTGCCCTTGCCCTGGCTGAGCACGATGGCCGTCAAATTCATGCTGCCCGTCACCATGATGACGATCAGGAAGCAAAAACCCATGGCAATTTCGTAGCTGACCATTTGTGCCGAAGCCCGCAAGGCACCCAAAAACGCGTATTTGGAGTTTGAAGCCCAGCCGGCAATGATCACGCCGTACACCTCAATCGAGGTGATGGCCATGACCAGCAAAATCCCGGCATTGACGTTGGCCAAAGCAAAATCGGGCGCAAATGGCACCACCGCCCAGGCCGCCAGTGCCGGCATGATGGCCATCACCGGGCCAACATAAAACAGGCCTTTGGCCGCAACCGTGGGCATGATCAGCTCTTTGGTCAAGAGCTTTAAGCCATCGGCCATCGGCTGCAGCAGCCCCCACGGGCCGACACGATTGGGGCCGGGACGGTTTTGCATCCAGCCCAGCAGCTTGCGCTCCCACAGGGTGAGGTAGGCCACCGCCAGCAACAAGGGAACCACAATGGCCACGATTCCCAGCAGAGCCCAAGCAACAGGCCATGCCATCTCTGTCCACCAAGGCGCAGCCACCAGGCCGGCTCCAGCAGTTTTCAGTGCCTCAATCATGCAGCACCTCCTTCACGCGCCAAGCGTGCATCGGCGGTCAGTTGCAACGAAGTTGCACGGCGCACGATGCCATCGAGTTGATAAATGCTAGCAGTCACCGGTTCAGCAGCCTCATTTTCAGGGACTTTTGCTGCCACTTTGGTGATATTGCTGCGCAAAGCGCTAGGAACTTCTTTAGTCTCTGCACCAATCGCAGCGGTCAGCACGTCTTGCGACGATTCGTAATCAAAGCCTGGCAGCTCCAGCAGATTGGCCAACACGCGCAATACTTTCCAAGCCGGACGGGTCTCCCCCAAGGGTTTGACCACGGCGTGGAAGCTTTGCACCCGGCCCTCGGCATTGACGAAGGTGCCCGAGGTTTCCGTAAACGGTGCCACCGGCAGCAGCACATCGCTGATGTCCAGATTGGCTTTGAAGGGGCTCAGCGTAATCACCATATCGGCCTGCTCCAAGCCTTTGGCACCGGCCGCCGCATCGAATGCGGGTTCGGTGTTGAGCAAAATCGCAGCTTTGATGGCGCCGGTGAGCATTTCACCGGCGTTTTTGCCATCTTTTTGCGGCTGGGCCTGCACCCACTGGGCACCGACGGTGTTGGCCGCTTCGGTCAAATAACCCACTGTGGCCCCGGTTTGCTCGCCAATCCACTGGGCCAAAGCCAGCAATTGCGCAGCATGGCCATGGTGCGCAGCAGCATTGCCCAGCAAGATGGCTTTGCGTTCACCAGCCAACAAGGCCTGGGCAATGGCTTGCGCCTGGGCCGGGGCCGTACCACCGGCCACCGGTGCGGGCACGCCTTTGGCCTGGGCGACTGCCACAGCGATATCTGCCAAGGCCTGCGCCCAGTCTTTTGTCGCCACTGCCGAGGCCGTCACTGGCAGGGCCCAATCCTGCACCTGCGCGTTGATGGCAAACACCTTGCAGCCGCGTTTGGCCGCTTGGCGCACGCGTCGCGCAAACAAGGGGTGGTCTTTGCGCAGATTGGAGCCAAGCACCAGCACCGACTGCAGCTCTTGCAATGCCGCAATCGGCATGCCCAGCCAGCGCACACCTTCAAAGGCATTGAATTGGGCGTTGCGCAGGCGGTAGTCAATGTTGTCGCTGCCCAAGCCACGCACCAGCTGCGCGGCCAGGTACAACTCTTCCAGCGTGCTGTGGGGGCTGACCAGAGCGCCAACACCGGCCGGGCCGTATTGGTCTTTAACCTGGTTCAGGCCTTTGACCACGTAGTTCAATGCGGTCTGCCAATCCACTTCTTGCCACTGGCCCCCTTGCTTGATCATGGGGCTGGTCAAGCGCTCTTCGCTGTTCAAGGCTTCGTAGGAGAAACGATCGCGGTCAGCAATCCAGCATTCATTGACCGCCTCGTTTTCCATGGGCACCACACGCATGACTTTGTGGTTTTTCACCTGAACAATCAGGTTGGCACCGGTCGAATCGTGCGGAGAAACCGATTTACGGCGCGACAACTCCCAGGTGCGGGCGTTGTACCGGAAGGGCTTGCTGGTCAAAGCACCGACCGGGCACAGGTCGATGGCGTTGCCAGAAAGTTCCGAATCCAGCGTGCCGCCATGGATGGTGGTGATTTCGGCGTACTCACCCCGATTGACCATGCCCAGCTCCATCACCCCGGCGATTTCTTCACCAAAGCGCACGCAGCGGGTGCAGTGAATGCAGCGGGTCATTTCTTGGGTGGACACCAGGGGGCCGATATCCTTGGGCGCAACCACGCGCTTTTCCTCGCCAAAGCGGGTGCTGCCAGCACCGTACCCGACCGCCAAGTCTTGCAACTGGCACTCGCCACCCTGGTCGCAGATGGGGCAGTCCAGCGGGTGGTTGATGAGCAGAAATTCCATGACCGATTGCTGCGCTTCCAAGGCTTTTTTGCTCTTGGTGCGCACAATCATGCCTTGGGTCACAGGTGTAGCACAGGCGGGCAAGGCTTTGGGCGCTTTTTCCACCTCGACCAAGCACATGCGGCAGTTGGCCGCAATCGATAGCTTTTTGTGATAGCAAAAGTGCGGAATGTAAACCCCGGCTTTTTCAGCCGCATGCATCACCATGCTGCCAGGGGCGATTTCGACTTTTTTACCGTCTAGTTCAATTTCAACCATATAACTCTCGCTCAGGCCGCTTTGGCAGCCGTTTGGGCGGCAGCAATCTTGGCTTCAAATTCGTGGCGGTAATGTTTGATCATTGCCCGCACCGGCATTGCGGCGGCATCGCCCAAAGCGCAAATCGTGCGCCCCATGATGTTGAAGGCCACATCGTCCAGCAAGGCAATATCCTCTGGACGGCCTTGCCCCTGGTTGATGCGCTTGACCACGCGCCACAGCCACCCGGTACCTTCACGGCAAGGGGTGCACTGGCCGCACGATTCGTGCTGGTAGAAGTAAGACAAACGCTCCAGGCACTCGACCATGTCGCGGGAATCGTCCATCACGATCACGGCCCCCGAACCCAGCATGGAGCCGGCTTTGGCGATCGAGTCGTAATCCATGGTGCATTCCATCATCACATCACCAGGCACCACGGGCGAAGACGATCCCCCAGGAATCACCGCTTTGAGCTTGCGCCCCGTGCGCACACCACCGGCCAATTCCAACAGTTTGGAAAACGGCGTACCCATCGGCACTTCATAGTTGCCCGGCAGATTGACATCACCGCTGACGGAGTAAATCTTGGTACCACCGTTATTGGGTTTGCCGCACTCCAAATACGCTTGGCCACCATTGCGGATGATCCAAGGCACTGCCGCAAACGTCTCGGTGTTATTGATCGTGGTGGGTTTGCCATACAAGCCAAAACTGGCCGGAAACGGCGGCTTAAAGCGTGGCTGACCTTTTTTGCCTTCCAGCGATTCGAGCAAGGCGGTTTCTTCACCACAGATGTATGCACCAAAGCCGTGGTGGGCAAACAGGTCAAAGCTAAAGTCTGACCCCATGATGTTTTTGCCTAGGTAGCCTGCTGCCCGGGCTTCGTCCAGCGCGGCTTCAAAGCGCTCGTAGGCTTGGAAAATCTCACCGTGAATGTAGTTGTATCCGGCGCAAGCCCCCATGGCAAAACCGGCAATGATCATGCCTTCAATCACCGTGTGGGGGTTGTGCATCAGGATTTCGCGGTCTTTGCAGGTACCGGGCTCGCCTTCGTCGGAGTTGCACACCACGTATTTTTCTCCGGGAAACTGGCGCGGCATAAAGCTCCACTTCAGCCCCGTTGGAAAACCGGCACCGCCACGACCACGCAGAGAAGATTCTTTCAAGGTGGCAATGACCTCATCTTGGGTCAGTCCGGCACTGCCATCTTTACCCAGCAGTTTTTTCAGCGCCTGGTAACCACCGCGCGCCTCGTAGTCTTTGATGGACCAGTTGCTGCCATCAATACCGGCATAGATTTGCGGCTCAATGTGGCGGTCATGAAAGCACGTCTCTTGGCCCGAAGCGGCAAACTTGGCCAGCACCGCTTGCGCTGCAGTGTTCATCGTCATGCCTGACCCTCCGCAGCACGCAGGCCATCGACCAACTCATCGAGTTTTTGATCGTCCATGAAACTGCACATATTGCGGTCATTGACCAACATCACCGGCGCATCGGCACAGGCACCCAGGCACTCGCACTGTTGCAGGGTGAACATACCGTCGGCAGTGGTTTCGCCCACTTTGATGCCCAGCTTTTTCTCCAGGTGCTGCAAGGCTTCGTAGCCGTTGCGCAGCAAACAGGGCAGGTTGGTGCAAACCGCCACCTTGAACTTGCCCACGGGCTGCTGGTTGTACATGTTGTAGAAGGTGGTGACTTCATGCACCGCAATTTCAGGCATATCCAGGTAAGCGGCAATTTCTGCTTCGCTTTCTTGGCTGACCCAGCCTTGCTCTTGCTGCACGATGGACAAACACGCCATCACGGCAGAACGCTGCTGCCCTTGCGGATACTTCGCCACTTCACGCGCAAAACGCGCCTTGGTTGCTTCGGTAATCATCGATCAATCTCTCCGAACACAATGTCCATGGTGCCGATCATGGCAACCGCGTCGGCAATCATGTGCCCACGGGTCAGCTCGTCATAAGCCGACAGGTGGGCAAAGCCCGGCGCACGAATTTTCAGGCGATAGGGCTTGTTGGCACCATCGCTGACCATGTAAATACCAAACTCTCCTTTGGGATGCTCGACAGCCGCATAGGCCTCGCCCTCAGGCACACGGAAGCCTTCACTGAACAGCTTGAAGTGGTGAATGAGGTCTTCCATGCCCTCTTTCATCTTCTCGCGTGCTGGCGGTGCCACTTTCAGGTTTTCGGTAATCACAGCACCTGGATTGGCTTTGAGCCAGGCAACGCACTGCTGCATGATGCGCACCGATTGCCGCATCTCAGCCACGCGCACCAAATAACGGTCGTAGCAATCGCCTTCTTTGCCCACAGGAATATCAAAATCCATCTGGCCGTAAACCTCGTACGGCTGCTTCTTGCGCAAATCCCAGGCAATCCCAGAGCCGCGCAGCATCACGCCACTAAACCCTAAGTTCAAGGCCCGCTCAGGCGTGACCACACCAATACCCACCGTACGCTGCTTCCAAATGCGGTTGTCCGTCAGCAAGGCCTCGTACTCGTCAATGCGCTTGGGGAAGCGCTGGCAGAAGTCTTCGATGAAGTCCAACAGCGAGCCTTGGCGGTTGCGGTTGAGGTCTTCCATCGCCTTGGCATTGCGCAGCTTGCTGGGCTTGAACTGCGCCATGGTTTCAGGCAAATCGCGATACACCCCACCTGGGCGGAAGTAAGCGGCGTGCATCCGGGCACCGGAGACAGCCTCGTACATATCAAACAGCTCTTCGCGCTCGCGGAAGGTGTACATCAGCACCGTGGAGGCGCCCAAGTCCATGCCGTTGGAGCCCAGCCACATCAGGTGATTGAGCAAACGGGTGATTTCAGAAAACAGCACGCGGATGTACTGGGCACGCACCGGCACCTGAACATTCAGCAGCTTCTCGATCGCCATGCAATACGCATGCTCGTTGCACATCATGGACACATAGTCCAGACGGTCCATGTACGGCAGCGATTGAACGTAGGTTTTGTATTCAGCCAGTTTTTCGGTGCCCCGGTGCAGCAAGCCCACATGGGGGTCGGCACGTTGCACCACCTCACCATCGAGCTCCAGCACCAAGCGCAGCACACCGTGCGCTGCCGGGTGCTGCGGACCAAAGTTCAGGGAATAGTTTTTAATTTCAGCCATGATTTAGTGCAGCCCTGCGTAATTGTCTTCACGGATGATGCGCGGCGTAATTTCACGCGGCTCAATCGTGACGGGTTGGTAAATCACGCGCCGCTGCTCAGCGTCGTAAGCCATTTCAACGTGACCCGACAACGGAAAATCTTTGCGGAAGGGGTGACCAATAAAGCCGTAATCGGTCAAGATGCGGCGCAAATCACTGTGACCTTCAAACACAATGCCATACAGGTCAAAGGCTTCCCGCTCAAACCAGTTGGCACCGGCCCACACTTCGGAGACGGAATCGATGGTTGGAAAATCATCATCAGCACAGAAAGTACGCACCCGCACGCGTTGGTTCAAGCTGATCGACAGCAGGTGTGACACGACGGCGTAGCGCAAACCATCCGTGCCAATGTCTTTGTAAGCGGAATAATCGACACCGCACAAATCCATTAACTGCTCAAACTGGCAACCGGGGGCCGTGTGCAGCTTTTTCATGGCCGCCAAATAATTGGCAGCACTGACTTCTACCGTTACCTCGCCGTGCTGCACCGTGACGGCGCGGGCCAAATCACCCAGAACTTTCGTAATTGTTGCGCTCAAGGCTTCAGGCGCAATGGCAATTGTTGTCATAGCAGCTCCTTAAACCCGTGCAATGGTGTTGGTGCGGCGAATTTTTTGCTGCAGCTGAATGATGCCGTAGATCAAAGCCTCGGCCGTGGGCGGACAGCCCGGCACATACACATCCACCGGCACAATGCGATCGCAGCCGCGCACAACAGAATAGCTGTAGTGGTAGTAGCCACCGCCGTTAGCACACGATCCCATGGAGAGCACCCAGCGCGGCTCGGCCATTTGGTCATAGACCTTGCGCAGGGCCGGGGCCATCTTGTTGCACAGCGTACCGGCGACAATCATCAAGTCGGACTGACGCGGCGAGCCACGAAACACCTCAGCGCCAAACCGGGCCAAGTCGTACCGCGCCGCCGCTGCGTGCATCATTTCGACAGCACAACAGGCCAGACCAAAAGTAACGGGCCAAATCGACCCGGTTTTTGCCCAGTTCACCACCGCGTCATAGCTGGTGGTGACAAAGCCTTCCTTCATCACGCCTTCAATCATCGCTCTTCCTTATTTCGGAAACCCGCTGCTGCGGCTTATTCCCAATCCAGGGCACCTTTTTTCCACTCGTAGGCAAAGCCCACGACCAGAACCGCCAGGAAAATCAAAACAGCCACAAAACCTGTCAGACCCACATCGCCCAAGGCTACCGCCCAGGGCAGCAAAAAGGCCAGTTCCAAGTCAAACAGGATAAACAGGATGGCGACGAGGTAGTAGCGCACGTCAAACTTCATGCGCGCGTCCTCAAACGCCTCAAAGCCGCACTCGTAGGGAGAGTTCTTGGCCTCATCGGGGCGATTGGGGCCCAGGATATAGCCCAGCACCAGCGGGCCAATACCCACAAGAGAGCCGACCAAGATAAACAGAAGGACGGGAAGGTATTGATCGAGATTCATGACAGGTCGCGTTTCCCGCTAGTAAACCTGCCCTCGACCATGGCCTGATACATGGGCAGGCTGTTTGTTAGATGGTGCCGTCGGCGAGAATCGAACTCGCACAGCTTTCGCCACTACCCCCTCAAGATAGCGTGTCTACCAATTCCACCACGACGGCTTTTTTGTCTCTTCATTTTTCCGAAGCCGGGTTACCTATAGATGACAACCCTTACTCCGGAAAGCCTCGGCATTCTAGCCTGAAAAATCACCCTGAAAGGCAATTTGCCCGAGTTTGTTTCCACCCGGTTACTTGTTGGCAGGAATCAAATCCGCCCCCTTGACGGGCTCAGCAGGGACCGCCGGCACGGATGCAGCCGCCGGAGCGCTCTCCAGCACACTGCCTACGCTGGCGGGGCGCGAATTGCCCAAATAGGCCAAGGCCAAGGTCGTCACAAAGAACAAAGTGGCCATGGCGGCCGTCGCACGCGACAAAAAGTTAGCGCTGCCGCTGGCACCAAACAGACTGCCCGAAGAGCCGCCACCAAAAGCGGCCCCCATGTCGGCACCCTTGCCGTGCTGCACCAAAATCAAACCAATCATGCCCAGGGCGGCCAGAATCTGCACCCCCAAAATAATGCCTGCAAAGGCCTGCATACCCAACTCCTTAGAAAAATTTCATCCGCGTGCGCTTAAGAGGCTGCGGCAATGATGTGTAGAAAATCGGCAGCTTTCAGCGCGGCACCACCAATCAAGCCGCCGTCAATGTCGGGCTGGGCCAGCAGTTGTGCCGCGTTGGCGGCATTCATGCTGCCGCCGTACAGCAGCGGCACTTGGGCAGCAGCGCCGTTGGCCTGCACCAGTTGCGCCCGCAAAGCGGCATGCACCGCCTGGGCCTGTTCGGGCGTAGCGGTTTTACCGGTGCCAATGGCCCAGACTGGCTCGTAGGCAACGACCAGGCGGGTCACATCCTGGCCCACCACGCCCAGCACAGCGGCCAGCTGGCGCTGCACCACGGCTTCGGTTTCGCCCGCTTCGCGCTGCACCAGGGTTTCGCCCAGGCAAACGATGGGGGTGATGCCGGCGGCCAACGCGGCCTGCGCTTTGGCGGCGACGATGGCATCGGTTTCGCCGTGGTACTGGCGGCGCTCGGAATGCCCCACCAGGGCATAGCGCACGCCAAAGTCATTGAGCATCTGTGCCGAGGTTTCACCGGTAAAGGCCCCGCTGGCGTGCTGGGAAACGTCCTGCGCCCCCAGGGCAATGGCCGAACCGGCGGTGAGCTGCTGCACCTGTGCCAAATACGGCGCGGGCACCGCGACGGCTACTTGGCAGGCTGGGGCCTGCGCCGCCAGACCGGCCAGGAGATCAGCCAGCAAGGCCTGATTAGCAGCCAGGCTGCCGTTCATCTTCCAGTTACCAGCTATCAATTTTTGTAGCATTTTCCGCTTACTCCAAAACAAAAAATGAATAAAAATAGCTGCTAACGCTTTATTTTTAAGCGCAAGCAGCTCTTTTAATACAATTAATTAGCCTTGTTCAGACTGGTCAGCCTGGTCGGCACGCGGTTCGCGGGGCTCACGTGGTTCACGGTACTCGCGGTTTTCACGCGGCTGGCGCGGGGCACGTTCGCGGTACTCGCGCGGTTCACGCGGCTCGCGCTCGGGCATACCGGCAGGGCGTTCCAGCAGGGCTTTCATGGACAGCTTGATGCGGCCCTTGTCGTCGGCTTCCAGCGCCTTGACCTTGACGATCTGGCCTTCTTGCAGGTAGTCGGTGACTTTTTCCACGCGCTCATGGGCAATTTGGCTGATGTGCAGCAGGCCGTCTTTGCCAGGCAGCACGTTCACCAGGGCACCAAATTCCAAGATCTTGACGATCGGGCCTTCATAGACCTTGCCAATTTCCACTTCGGCGGTGATTTCCTCGATGCGGCGCTTGGCTTCGTCGGCCTTGGCCGCTTCGGTGGCGGCGATGGTGATGGTGCCGTCTTCCTCGATGTTGATCTGGCAACCGGTCTCGTCGGTCAGCGCACGGATGGTGGCACCGCCCTTGCCGATCACGTCGCGGATCTTCTCGGGGTTGATCTTCATGGTGAAGAGCTTGGGTGCGAAGCTGGAGATTTCGGTCTTGGCCTCGCCCATGGCTTCTTGCATCTTGCCCAGAATGTGCATGCGCGCTTCTTTGGCCTGGGCCAGGGCGACTTGCATGATTTCCTTGGTAATGCCCTGGATCTTGATGTCCATCTGCAGCGCGGTGATGCCGGCGGTGGTACCGGCCACCTTGAAGTCCATGTCGCCCAGGTGATCTTCATCGCCCAGGATGTCGGTCAGCACGGCAAACTTGTTGTCTTCCTTGATCAGACCCATGGCGATGCCGGCCACGTGCGCCTTCATGGGCACGCCCGCATCCATCATCGACAAGCAGCCGCCGCACACCGAAGCCATCGACGAAGAACCATTCGATTCGGTGATTTCCGACACCACGCGGATGGTGTAGGGGAATTCTTCCTTGCTGGGCAGGCAGGCCACCAGGGCGCGCTTGGCCAGACGGCCGTGGCCGACTTCGCGGCGCTTGGTCGAGCCCATGCGGCCCACTTCGCCGGTGGCAAAGGGAGGCATGTTGTAGTGGAACAGGAAGCGGTCTTCAAACTCGCCGGCCAGCGCGTCGATGCGCTGTGCGTCGCGCTCAGTGCCCAGGGTGGAAATCACCAGCGCCTGCGTTTCGCCACGCGTAAACAGCGCCGAGCCGTGGGTGCGCGGCAGCACGCTGCTGCGGATTTCAATGGGGCGCACGGTGCGCGTGTCGCGGCCATCGATGCGGGGTTCGCCCGCCAAAATCTGGCCACGCACGATGCGCGCTTCGATGTCGAACAGCATGTTGTCCACCTTCACGCTGTCAAACTCCACGCCCTGCTCGGCCAGAGCAGCCTTGGTGGCGGCGTAGGCTTCGCGGCAGGCTTGCGTGCGCAGTTGCTTGTTGCGGTTTTGGTAGGCGGCGCGCAGCGGGCCTTCGGCCAGCTCGGTGACCTTGGCGATCAGGGCCTCGTCCTTGGCTTCAGGCTGCCAATCCCACACGGGCTTGCCCGCGTCGCGCACCAGTTCGTGGATGGCGTTGATGGCAATCTGGCTTTGCTCGTGGCCGTACACCACCGCGCCCAACATCACTTCTTCGGGCAGCTGCTCGGCTTCGGATTCGACCATCAGCACAGCGGCTTCGGTGCCGGCAACGACCAGATCCATCTGGCTGTTCTTGCGGGCGGTTTGGCCGGGGTTGAGCACGTATTCGCCATTGACGTAACCCACGCGGGCCGCGCCAATGGGGCCGTTAAAGGGAATGCCGGACACCGACAGCGCTGCGCTGGTGGCGATCATGGCGGCGATGTCGGCATCGACTTCGGGGTTCAGCGAAATGGTGTGGATGACCACATGCACTTCGTTGTAGAAACCTTCGGGAAACAGCGGGCGAATGGGGCGGTCGATCAGGCGGCTGGTCAGCGTTTCCAGCTCCGAAGGCTTGGCTTCGCGCTTGAAAAAGCTGCCAGGAATCTTGCCAGCGGCGTAGGTTTTTTCGATGTAGTCCACCGTCAGGGGGAAAAAGTCTTGCCCAGGCTTGGCGGTTTTAGAGGCCACCACGGTGGCCAGCACCACGGTGTCGTCAATGTTCACCAGCACCGCACCGCTGGCTTGGCGGGCGATTTCGCCGGTTTCCATGGTCACGGTGTGCTGACCCCATTGGAAGGTTTTGGTCACTTTATTAAACATGGTCATAGCCATCATTCCTTTTAAAAGTAGCTGCACCCGCTGGTGCAACGTAGGTTTAAAGGCTTTACAGATCGCGATGCCATTCCAAATCAGCGCTTGCAGCTATTATTTTGCAAGTATTGATGTGGAATGACACAGCTTCGCTCTGCAATCCTTCAACAAATTCAAAACAAAAACGCCTGCGCTGACCCAAGATCAGCGCAGGCATTTTGTTTATGCGATCCAACGCTTGAGCACTGTGCTTACTTGCGCAGACCCAGCTTGGCGATCAGCGCGACATAACGGTCAGCGTCTTTGGCCTTGAGGTAGTCCAACAGCTTGCGACGACGGCTCACCATGCGCAGCAGGCCACGGCGACCGTGGTGGTCTTTGGCGTGCTGTTTGAAGTGGGGGGTCAGTTCGTTGATGCGGGCGGTCAGCAGTGCCACTTGCACTTCTGGGCTGCCGGTATCGTTTTGCGAACGGGCATTGGCTTTAACAACTTCGGCCTTGATAGAGGCAGCGATCATGATTTTTTTCCTTCAATAACAGGGTAATGAGCACCCTTTAACTTGCGCCAAGACTGGAAAGGCCCCGGCGTGCGTTCTGCACCATGCAAAACC
Organism: Comamonas denitrificans; assembly: GCF_042654745.1. NCBI lineage: Bacteria > Pseudomonadati > Pseudomonadota > Betaproteobacteria > Burkholderiales > Comamonadaceae > Comamonas > Comamonas denitrificans. Next base: position 42,968 of record NZ_JBHSEY010000010.1, on the reverse strand, counting down.
GGGCGATTCTAACACTTTCGCCTGATTTCCCTACAGCGCGGCGGCTTGGGCGGAAAAACGGCGGCTCCTCAGAGTTCTTACTGTTGCTTACAACTAAAGGGGCGGCTTACAACCCTGCCTCTGCCCAGCCTACCGGCTTGGCATGGATGCGCACCGCACCGATCCCCCCACAAGGAGGTTTTCCCCATGAAAATTGCCACCCGGCTCACCCTGGGCTTTGCCCTGATCATCCTGTTCATTTGCCTGCAAGGGGCGGTTGCCCTGGTCAAAAGCAGCGCCGTTGCCAGCGGCTTCCACCAAATCAGCACCCAAGACATGCCCAACGTGGTCATGCTCAGTGAAATCGATGAGAACCGCCACATCATCGCCGAGGCGCTGCGCGACATGCTCATCGTCAAAGAGGTGGAGCACTACGAGGCCCTCAAGCAACAGGTTTACGCCTCGCGCCAACGCATTGGCCAAGTCGTGGAACAGCTGCAAGCCCAGATGGCGGACGCTGAAAGCCACGCCCTGCTGGGCGATGTTTTGGCCCAGCGCAAAAATTACGTGCAAGCCCAAGAGCACCTTATCCAGCAATTGGACAAGGGCAACGAAGGCAGCGCCCGCAACTACCTGCTGGATGAGTTTGGCACCATCCTGAACGATTACGGCCGCGCCCTGGCGGCCTTGAAAAGCTTGCAAAGCGCGCGTTTGAATGCCTCGGTCACCCAGGCGCAGGCCAACATTGACTCCATCCAGCGCGGCGTTTGGCTGAGCGTGGGCCTGGCCCTGGTGGCCACCTTGCTGCTGTCGCGCTCCACGGTGTTGGCCATTACACGGCCCCTGCAGACGGTGGTGGCGCGCTGCCGCGCGGTGGCGGCCGGGCAGTTGCACGCACAAGCGCCCGTCAGCGGCAACAGCGAAACGGCCTTGCTGCTGCAGGCGCAACATGAAATGGTCCATGGCCTGCGTGACGTGGTCACCCAGGTGCGCAACGGCTCAGAAAGTGTGGCCGGGGCCAGCGCCGAAATTGCCCAGGCCAACCTGGACTTGAGTGGCCGCACCGAGCAACAAGCCAGCGCCCTGCAGCAAACCGCCGCCTCGATGGAGGAGCTCAGCGGCACCGTGCGCCACAACGCCGACACCGCCCAGCAAGCCAACGCTTTGGCGCAATCGGCCTCGCAAGTGGCGCAGCGCGGCGGTCAAGCGGTGCAGGAAGTGGTCGGCACCATGCAAGAGATTGCCACCCGCTCGGAGCGCGTGGCCAACATCATCAGCGTGATTGACGGCATCGCTTTTCAGACCAACATCCTGGCGCTGAACGCTGCCGTGGAAGCGGCCCGCGCCGGCGAGCAAGGGCGCGGTTTTGCCGTGGTGGCCAGCGAAGTGCGCAGCCTGGCCGGGCGCAGCGCCGAAGCGGCCAAAGAGATCAAACACCTGATCGATGCCAGCGTGGAGTGTGTACACACCGGCACCGCCCAGGCGAGCCGTGCCGGGGCGACCATGCAGGAAGTGGTTGAAGCCATCGGCCGCGTCACCGCGCTGATGGGGCAAATCAGCACCGCCACCCACCAGCAAAGCCAGGGCGTGGCCGAAGTAGGCACCGCCATCCAGCAGATGGACCAGATGACCCAGCAAAACGCTGCCCTGGTCGAAGAAATGGCCGCCGCTGCCAGCAGTTTGCAAAGCCAGGCGCAGGCGCTGGTGCAGGCGGTCAGCGTGTTTGATTTGGGGGCCTCGGGGCAGGCAGGTGGGCGCAGCAGCGCGGCCAGCGCCTTGCCTGCGCTGGCCGGGGCCGGGCCGTTGCGCTTGGCGTGAGGGAGGATGGCGCTTTGTTACCAGTCTATTGACTGGTATGCCCCAGTAGCAAAGCGCCAACAGCTATTTTTATTGCAGCACTTTAGGTGCGCTGCCACACCGCCGCAAAAAAGCCATCCACCTGGTGGGTGTGCGGCCACAGGCGCACGTACTGCGTACCGCTGCTGCCACCGGTACACAGGCTGGCGGCGTGCTCCACCTTCAGCTGCGCTAGCACCTCGCCCGCATCCAGCGCCACAAAGTCAGGGTGGGCCGCGCCAAAGGCTTGGGCGATGGCCTCGTTCTCTTCGGGCAGCACCGAGCAGGTGGCATACACCAGCCGCCCGCCGCTTTTCACCAAGCGGGCAGCGCTGTCCAGAATGGCGCTTTGCTTTGCCGTCAGCTCTTGCACGGCCTGCGGGCTTTGGCGCCATTTCAAATCGGGGTTGCGCCGCAAAGTGCCTAAGCCGGAACAGGGCGCATCGACCAGCACGCGGTCGATCTTGCCGGCCAGGCGCTTGACGCGCTCATCGCGCTCGTGCGAGAGCGCAGCGGGGTGGACGTTGGACAGGCCCGAACGCGCCAAGCGCGGTTTCAGGGCATCGAGGCGGTGGGCCGACACATCAAAGGCGTACAAACGCCCGGTGTTGCGCATTTGCGCCCCAATCGCCAGGGTTTTGCCGCCCGCGCCAGCACAAAAATCGACCACCATTTCGCCGCGCTTGGCATCGAGCAACAGGGCCAGCAGCTGCGAGCCTTCGTCTTGCACCTCGATGCGGCCTTGCACAAAGGCCTCCAGCTTGGTCAGCGCCGGTTTGTCCTGCACGCGCAGGCCCCAGGGGGAGTACGGCGTGGGTTCGGCGGCAATCCCGGCAGCGGCCAGCTCTTTGATCACGGCCTCGCGCTTGGCATTCAGGGTATTGACGCGCAAATCCAGCGGTGCCGGGGCCAACAGGCTGGCGGCCAGGGCATCAAACTGCTCCCCCAGCTGGGCCTGCAGCGCCTCGGCCAGCCACTGGGGCAGATTGTGGCGGTGCTGGGGCAGCAGCTCTGCCTCTGGCACGGCATCACAATCTTTCAGCCAGGTTTTTTCTGCGGGGTTGAGTGCCGCTTCCAGCAAATTGCGCGGGCCGGCAAAGCCCAAAATGGCCAGTCGGCGCTCGCGCGCTCCGCTGCCGGAGCGGGCCAGGGCCTCAAACCGCAGCTTGTGACGCAGCACGGTGTAGGCGGTTTCGGCCAGCGTGGCGCGTTCGCGCGGGCCCAGGCTGCGGTTTTGCCGAAAAAAACGTGAGACCACGCTGTCGGCCGGGTGCTGAAGCAGCAGCACTTGCTGCACCAGGGCGGCGCAGGCATCAAGAAGGGCTTTGGGATGCATAACAGTTCTAAAATTTCTAATGATTAAAGGCTTTAACGCTTATCAATAAAGCGCTATCAGCTCTTATTTTTAATAAAATTTACCACCGCACGGGGGTAGATGATGTGCTCTTGCGTCAGCACCCGGGCGGCCAGGGTGTCGGCGTTATCGTCCGGCAGCACCGGCACCACGGCTTGCTCCAGGATGGGGCCGACATCCAGCTCTTCAGTCACCATGTGCACCGTGCAGCCAGCAAACTTGCAACCGGCTTCAATGGCGCGTTGGTGGGTGTGCAAGCCGGTAAACGCGGGCAGCAGCGAGGGGTGGATATTCATCAGCCGCCCGGCAAAGTGGCCGACAAAACCAGGTGTCAAGATGCGCATAAACCCGGCCAGCACCACCAAGGTGGGCTGGTAGCGGTCAATCACCTGGGCCAGGGCAGCGTCAAAATCTTCGCGGCTGGCAAAGGCTTTGTGGTCGAGCACCTCGGTGGCAATGCCGTTTTCCTGGGCAAACTGCAGGCCTTTGGCATCGGCCTTGTTGCTGATCACGGCGGCAATGCGGGCACCGTACTGCCCAGCCCAATCGCCCTGCTGGGCAGCCCGCACAATAGCGGCCATGTTCGAGCCGCCGCCAGAGATGAGAATCACGATGTTTTTCATAGAGGGCGCGATTATCCCTGCCCTACCCCGTTTGCGTACCTGCCATGACTTTTGACCACCAAAACACCCCATTGAGTGCTGAACAAGCCCGCGTGCTGGCCACGCTGATGGAAAAACAGCGCACCGTGCCCGACAGCTACCCGCTCACGCTCAACAGCCTGCTGTCCGGCTGCAACCAAAAAACCAGCCGCGAGCCGCTGATGCAACTGTCCGAGGCCGAGGCCCTGGCCGCCCTGGATGCGCTGCGCGAACGCCATCTGGTGGTCGAAGTCAGCGGCCAACGCGCCATGCGCTGGGAGCACAACTTCGAGCGCGTGCTGGGCGTGCCCAGCCAAGCCGCCGCTCTGCTGGGCTTGCTGATCTTGCGCGGCCCGCAAACCGCCGCCGAGCTGCGCACCAATGCCGAGCGCTGGCACCGCTTTGCCGACACCTCCTCGGTCGAAGCATTTTTAGAAGAACTGCAAGAGCGCAGCGCCGACAAAGGCGGCCCGCTGGTGCGCCTGCTACCCAAAGCCCCCGGCGCGCGCGAGGCACGTTGGGCGCAATTGCTGTGTGGGGAACCGGTGGTGCCCAATACCTCAGCCATCACCAACAACGACGATCACCTTCACACCCGCCTTGCCGCACTGGAAGCACGCGTAGCAATACTGGAAACCTTGGGAAGGTCTGCATAACCTGCGGCGTTGCCCCGCAGATGTGAGACAGTAATGATATGAAACAGATCTTAGCCTCGGATCACGCCGACAAATGTGCGCCGTACAAACGCCTGGTCCAGCCACAGCCATACCAAAAGCGGACTCAAAGGAGGGATCACCAAACTGCCCAATTGGTAGGCATAGATCAATGCCTCAAGCTGCCAGGACTGGATATGCAGCACATGGGGGTTGAGCTGCACCGCAAGGCACAACTGCATCAGCACCTGGGTAACGATGCTGAACGCGTGCAGCGGAACCAATAAAGCGGCCCCGGCAGCCATGCGCCATACCCGCCCCGGGCCGAATGCGGCCAAAAGCAAGGCCCACAAAATGGGCAGGCTATAGCCATAGCGAGCCGGGTTGATGTCAATGATGACTTCACTGGCTCTCCAGCCTGTTTGTGCTGTACTGACCTGCAGGGATGAATACACGCTCAAAAGCGATCCCTCCATCTGCGTGCGCTGCACCCAGCCGCTGGCCCCAATGTCCAGCACCCACGAAGACAAAAGGGCCGCCGGCCTGGCCAGCCATGGGGCTACCACACTCCACAACAGGGTCAATACGACCACCCCCAGCACGGCCAAAATGACAAAGCGGGCAATAGGCTTATGCGGTAATAGCCGTGCAGGTTTGACCTGCACCAGAGTAGGCGATAGCGCAGGTGGATGTGCTTGGCCCGAAATCGAGGACTGCGCAAGCACCGATGGCTTTGGCGGACTGGTATCAGGATTGGTACTGATTTCAGGCATGAACAATTCCTCCTTGAGCATCCCCTTGTAGGGCCGGGTCTTTTTGACACCAGCGCACCCATAGAAGCCAGAAAACGAGCACATCCAGCATGATCAGAGCTTGCCATAGGTATTCATGGGCAAAGTCAAACACAGGGCGGCTCCATTGCCCCAGATAAAACAGGCTGATAACGCGCACGACATTCAGACTCTGCACGGCCAAGAATCCGATGAACAAACCCACCCCACGCTGATACCAAGCAGCTGGAAAGGCCATAACCCCAGAAAACAGAACGATGTACGCCTCCAAGCCATTGCAGCCTGCCTCAATCGAGACACCAAAACCGTTACTGGTATTCCACAGCACCTTGCCGACAGCTGCGGTGCTGCCATCAAACCAGGTCACTAGCCCTGCACACAAGCTTGCCAAAGCACTGGTCCAGGGCAGCACGACATGCTGCTGCACCCAATTGAGCATATTGAGACCAAACAAGCCCAACTGCAGGCCAAGAAAAATTAGAAAAAAACGTCGCATAAAAAAAGTGAGTAGAGTCGATAGGAGCGCAAACATACTGCCTGCAGCGGCACAATTCTGGCGAAGAAAATCCATTTCTTAATCAGGGACACTATTTTTTGCATTCATGCCTTGCGCCCCACTAGACAGCAAGCTGTGCAATCACCATCCCCTTCCCTGTGATAATCGTGAGCTTTGCTGTCTACCAGCAGTCAGCCTCGCCTTTTGCTTGCTTACACTTGAAAGTCTCAGTTCATGACCACTGGCCGCCCCCTCCAAGGCCCTTTTGCCGACCCAATTCGCAAACATCTTGAAACTGCCCGCCGCCAGATCAGCCAGGGACAGCTCAAGCAAGCAGCGCAAACTTTGAATCAAGCCCAGCGCATCCTGCCTGGCGATGCTCGTCTGTTCATGTTGGCAGCCCTGATGGCAGAAAAATCAGGCAACCAGGCAGGCGCTTTTGATGCCATGCGCCGCTGCCTCAACGTGGCTCCCAATTGGGGGCCAGGGCTACTCGAGTCGGCTTTGCTACATGCCCGCCACGACCAATTTCCCCAAGCGATCGAACTGGCCGAAAAAGTGGCGAAGCTGGAGCCTCATAACATCCAGGTTCTGGCTGGAGTAATCGATGTTGCCCACCGTGCTGGCCACACCGAGATGGCTGTACGCCACCTGCGCCGTGGCCTGGAATTGGTGCCGGGTGATATGGAATTGCGCCGGATGCTGGCGCAGGATCTTAGTGCCCTGGGTCAGCACGAAGAAGCGCTAACGCTTTGGAATGATTTGGTAGCAGAAAACCCAGGCAATCAATACGCACTCGAAGGTCGCTTGCAAGCACTCACCGCAGCAAACCAAATCAACAGTCCACAGGCCCAAGAAGATGCGGCCGCCCTGCTGGCATTGCAACCTGACAATCCGATATATGCGTACCAGCACCAATTAACCCAAGGTCAGACTCCAGACCAGCAACCCATTGAAATCAGTCGTGATTTGTTTGATGGTATGGCGGAGGGGTACGACCTGCATATGGTGGGCCAACTGGGGTACCGCCTGCCCAAGCTGGTGGCAGAAAAAATCACCCAGCGCCATCCGCAAAAAGACATCAACGTGCTCGACCTGGGCTGTGGCACTGGTCTGCTGGGGGTATACCTGGGTCGCCTCAACGGCCACCTGATTGGTGTGGACGTAGCGCACAAGATGATTGAGCAAGCGGCCCGCCACCAGGTGTACGACCGCTTTCACATGGTCAATCTGCACGATGCCTTGCAAGCCACCCCAGATGGGCTGTACCACGTACTGACAGCACTAGATGTATTTATCTATGCAGGCGATTTGACGGCTGCATTGCCCAATGCCCAGCGCATCCTGCTCCCTGGTGGGGTGCTGTACTTCTCATGCGAAATTGCCCCTGAAGACGGGCCAGATCTGATTCTGCAGGCCAATGGACGCTATGCCCACAAACGCAGCCATATCGAAGCCTTGTGCGCACAAGTGGGTCTGGAGACGACGGTAGAGGAGTTGATCTTGCGCCAAGAGGCGGGACAGCCTGTATCGGGTTTACTGGTGACGGCATACAAGCCTGAGGCTGGCACTGACCAGACGTAAAGCGCAACGATTGGCATGAAGATTTTTCTCGGTTACCGGCAAACCGGCCTAGCCCCGGCCTGCGCCCTGACCATCGGCAATTTTGACGGTGTCCACCGTGGCCACCAGGCCATGCTGGGGCTGCTGCGGGCCGAGGCCGCCCAGCGCGGCCTGCCCAGTTGCGCGGTGACGTTCGAGCCGCACCCGCGCGACTACTTTGCCAAGGTGCTGGGCAAGCCCGAACTGGCCCCGGCCCGCGTGGGCACGCTGCGCGACAAGCTGGCGCAATTGCGCGTGTGCGGACTCGATCAGGTGGTGATCCTGCCGTTCAACCACGCGCTGGCCAGCTTGAGCCCCCAGGCCTTTATTGACGAGGTGCTGCTCGGCGGCCTGGGCGCGCGCTACGTGCTGGTGGGCGATGATTTTCGGTTTGGTGCCCAGCGGGCGGGCGACTACGAGTTGCTGGACCGCATCGGCCAGGCGCAGGGCTTTGAAGTGGCCCGCATGAACAGCTATGAAGTGCACGGCGTGCGCGTCTCCAGCACCGAAGTGCGGGCCGCCCTGGCCGCAGGCGACATGGCCGGGGCCGAGCGCCTGCTGGGCCGCCCCTACACCATCAGCGGCCATGTGGTGCACGGACGCAAGCTGGGCCGCAAGCTGGCCGAAAGCGCCCCCGGCCTGGGCGATGGCTTTCGCACCTTGAATTTGCGCTTTGACCACTGGAAGCCCGCTGCCAGCGGCATCTTCGCCGTGCTGGTGCATGGTTTGACGGACCAGCCCCTGCCGGGCGTGGCCAATCTGGGCATCCGCCCCTCGCTCGACCCCAACGATGTGAACGGCGGGCGCGTGCTGCTGGAAACCCACTGCCTGGACTGGCCGCCGCACCTGGGCGGTGATGGGGGCTACGGTAAAATCATCCGCGTGGAACTGCTGCACAAACTGCACGACGAGCTGAAATACGACAGCCTGGATGCGCTGACCCGGGGCATCGCGCAAGACTGCTTGGATGCCCGCGCCTTTTTTGCTGCCCAACGCAGCGGCAACGATGTCGCCCCCGCACAAACCCAGCGCCAGACCACGCGCGACCGAATTTGATGCCGGGCATCACCTTCACCCATTTGCACCGGCCCTTCCGGTTTTCCTCCCCCTGAATTTCCAGCCCAGGCCCCGCCCTGGGCTTTGCCTTGAAGCGAGAAAGATTTTTCATGTCCGAACAGCAATCCCCGAAAAAAGCCAAAAACGCCCCCAAAAGCGGCAATGAAAGCGCCTACCGCGCCACGCTGAACATGCCTGACACGCCCTTTCCCATGCGCGGCGACCTGCCCAAGCGCGAGCCGCAATGGGCCAAGGACTGGGACGAGCAAGGCATCTACAAGCAACTGCGGGCTGCCCGCCAGGGAGCGCCCAAATTCATCCTGCACGACGGCCCGCCGTATGCCAACGGCCAAATCCACATCGGCCACGCGATGAACAAAATCCTGAAAGACATGATCGTCAAAAGCCGCCAACTGGAGGGCTTTGATGCGCTGTACACCCCCGGCTGGGACTGCCACGGCCTGCCCATTGAAAACGCCATCGAAAAACTGCATGGCCGCAACCTGCCGCGCGACGAGATGCAGGCCAAGGGCCGCGCCTTTGCCACCGAGCAGATTGCCCAGCAGATGGCCGACTTCCAGCGCCTGGGCGTGCTGGGCGAGTGGGACCACCCCTACAAAACCATGAACTTCGCCAGCGAGGCGCACCAGCTGCGCGCGCTGAAAAAGGTCATGGAGCGCGGCTTTATCTACCGCGGCCTGAAGCCCGTGTACTGGTGCTTTGACTGCGCCAGCTCACTGGCCGAGTTTGAAATTGAATATGCCGACAAGCCCAGCCAGACCCTGGACGTGATGTTCCCCACGGCCGCGCCGGAGCAACTGGCTGCGGTCTTCGGTCTGGCAAAGCTGGACAAACCCGCCTTTGCCGTGATCTGGACCACCACCGCATGGACGATTCCGGCCAACCAGGCGCTGAACGTAAACCCCGCGCTGGAATACAGCCTGGTCGATACCGAGCGCGGCCTGCTCATCCTGGCCAGCGCCCTGGTGGAAAAATGCCTGCAGCGTTGGGGCATCAGCGGCCAGGTGGTGGCCACTGCCGTGGGGCAAAAGCTCGATCGCCTGCCCTTCAAGCACCCGCTGGCCCATGTGGACCCGGGCTACGACCGCCTCTCGCCCATCTACGTGGCCGAGTACGCCACCGCCGAAGACGGCACGGGTATCGTGCACAGCGCCCCGGCCTACGGGGTGGACGACTTCAACAGCTGCGTGGGCAACGGGCTGGCGTACAACGACATCCTCAACCCCGTGCAAGGCAATGGCCAGTACGCGGCCGACTTTCCGCTGTTTGGCGGCCAGCCCATCTGGAAGGCCGTACCGCTGATCATTGATGCCCTCAAGGTGGCCGGCCGCCTGGTGGGCACCGCCGGCATCACGCACAGCTACCCGCACTGCTGGCGGCACAAATCGCCGGTGATCTACCGCGCTGCCGCCCAATGGTTTGTGCGCATGGACGAGGGCGAAGGCGTGTTCACCGATCCAGCACAAAAACCGGCACAAACGCTGCGCCAGATTGCGCTGGCAGCTATCGAAAACACCAGCTTTTACCCCGAAAACGGCAAGGCCCGCCTGCGCGACATGATTGCCAACCGGCCCGACTGGTGCATCTCGCGCCAGCGCAGCTGGGGCGTGCCGCTGCCGTTCTTTTTGCACGTCGATTCGGGCGAGCTGCACCCGCGCACGATGGAAATCATCGACCAGGCGGCCAGCATTGTTGAGCAAGGCGGCATCGAAGCCTGGAGCCGCGTCACCACCGAAGACATCCTGGGGGCCGAAGACGCACCGCACTACACCAAAAGCCTGGACATTCTGGAAGTGTGGTTCGACTCGGGCAGCACCTTCTGGCACGTGCTGCGCGGCACGCACGCCGGCATGCACCACGACGAAGGCCCCGAGGCCGACCTGTACCTGGAAGGCCACGACCAGCACCGCGGCTGGTTCCACAGCTCGCTCTTGCTGGCCAGCGCCATTTTTGGCCGCGCACCGTACCGGGGGCTGCTCACGCACGGCTTCACGGTGGATGGCCAGGGCAAGAAAATGAGCAAATCGCTGGGTAACACCGTCTCGCCGCAAGAGGTCAGCAGCAAGATGGGCGCGGAAATCATCCGCCTGTGGTGCGCCTCGACCGACTACTCGGGCGATCTGGCCATTGACGACAAAATCCTGGCCCGCGTGGTCGATGCCTACCGCCGCATCCGCAACACGCTGCGCTTTTTGCTGGCCAACACCAGCGATTTTGATGCCGCCAAGGATGCCGTGCCCTACGCGCAGATGCTGGAGATTGACCGCTGGGCGCTGGCCCGCGCGGCCGAATTTCAGGCCGAGGTGCTGGGCCACTTCAAGGTGTACGAATTTCACCCCGTGGTGGCCAAGCTGCAGCTGTTTTGCTCCGAGGATTTGGGCGGCTTTTACCTGGATGTGCTCAAAGACCGCCTCTACACCAGCGCTGCGGGCAGCGTGGCGCGGCGCAGCGCCCAGACGGCTCTCCACCAAATCCTGCACGCCATGCTGCGCTGGATGGCACCCTTCCTGTCGTTCACCGCAGAAGAGGCCTGGAAGATTGTCGGCGGCGGCAGCCCTTCCATCTTTTTGGAAACCTACCCCACCCTGCCTGCGGGCGATGCGGCGCTGCTGGCCAAGTGGGAACGCATCCGCGCCATCCGCGACACCACCAACAAGGAAATCGAAAACCAGCGCGAGGCCGGCCACATTGGCGCCTCGCTGCAGGCCGAGGTGACCCTGAGCGCCACGCCCGAAGACCTGGCCCTGCTGCAATCGCTGGGCGAGGATTTGAAGTTCGTCCTCATCACCAGCGCCGCGCAGGTGCAGGCTGGCGACGCGCTGGCGGTGCAGGTGCAAGTCAGCCACCACGCCAAGTGCGAGCGCTGCTGGCACTACCGCGCCGACGTGGGCGTGAACCCCGAGCACCCCACCCTGTGCGGGCGCTGCGACAGCAACCTGCACGGCAGCGGCGAAGTGCGCAGCATTGCCTAAGCCGATTCAATCAGATCAAATAAAACAGCTGCTACCGCTGATTTAACAAGCGTTTCAGGGCAAAAACACCTTGAAATGCTTGTTTTAAAAGCGGAACAAGCTATTGATTTATGCACACCTCTTCCCCTTCCCGCCCCCGCATCTGGCCCTGGCTGGCCTGGGCGCTGCTGATTCTGGTGCTCGACCAGCTGACCAAGCAGTGGATATTGCGCCACTACGCGCTGTGGGACAGCACGCCCGTCACCAGCTTTTTCAACATCGTGCGGGCGCACAACACCGGGGCGGCCTTCTCCTTTCTGGCCGACCACGGCGGCTGGCAGCGCTGGCTGTTTGTCGGCATCGGCGTGGGGGCCACGGTGCTGATCACCTGGCAGCTGCGCAAATACCCAACGCAAAAGCTGTTTTGCTTTGCGCTGGCCAGCATCCTGGGCGGGGCAATTGGCAACGTGATCGATCGGCTGATGCACGGCTACGTGGTCGATTTTTTGGACTTTTACTGGGGCAGCCGCCACTTTCCGGCCTTCAACGTGGCCGACATGGGCATCACCCTGGGCGCGGCCCTGCTCATCCTGGACGAGCTGCTGCGCAGCCGCCGCAGCAAGCCCGCCGCGCCGTGAGTGGGCGGCCCAGCTGCCAGCGGGCTTGTTCGCCCCGGCGTATATTGGCGGGCTTGATTTCTTAGGGTTTATGCAGCATTTACTCAATCTTTTGGCCGCCATTGCCCTGCTGGTGTGGGGCATCCAGATGGTGCGCACGGGCATCTTGCGCGTGTTTGGTGCCAACCTGCGCCAGCTCATCTCCCGGGGCGTGAGCACGCGGCTGACGGCCCTGCTCTCGGGCGTGGGGGTGACGGCCATCGTGCAGTCGAGCACGGCCACGGCGCTGATTGTTTCGGCCTTTGTGGGGCAGGGGATGATTTCGCTGACCTCGGCCCTGGTCATCATGCTGGGGGCGGATGTGGGCTCCAGCCTGATGGCGGTGGTGTTCTCGCTGGACCTGTCCTGGCTGTCGCCGCTGTGCATCTTCACCGGCGTGGTGCTCTTTGTGGCCCGCCAAGACACCACCGCCGGGCGCGTTGGCCGCATTTTGATCGGCCTGGGGCTGATGCTGCTGGCCCTGCGGCTGATTACCGAGGCCACCTTGGTGCTCACCCAGTCCGAGACGGTGCGCACGCTGCTGCTGGCCGTCACCAGCGACATCACGCTGGAGATCATCACCGGCGCGGTGCTGGCCGTCATTTCCTACTCCAGCCTGGCCACCGTGCTGCTGGTGTCGGCCCTGGCCGGCTCGGGCGGCATTCCGGGCGATGTGGCCCTGGGGCTGGTGCTGGGGGCCAACCTGGGCAGCGGCATGCTGGCCCTGCTGACCACGCTCAAATCCAGTGTGCAAGTGCGCCAGGTGCCGCTGGGCAACCTGCTGTTCAAGGTGGTTGGCGTGGTGGCCATGGTCGGGCTGATTCAACCCTGGCTGACCTACATTGCCCCGCTGGTGCCCAATATCGGTGCCCAGGTGGTGCTGTTTCACCTGCTGTTCAACCTGGTGGTGGCGCTGCTGTGTGTGCAATTTACCGGGCACTTTGCCCGGGTGGTCGAAAAAATCCTGCCGCCCGAGGTGGCCGCCCTCTCCTCCACCCGGCCGCACCACTTGGACACCTCGGCACTGGCCACCCCCTCCCTGGCCATTTCTTGTGCAGCCCGCGAGGCCCTGCACCAGGCCGACATCGTCGAAACCATGCTCGTGGGCCTGAAAAAAGTCTGGGAAGACAACGATGCCACCCTGGCCCAAGAGCTGCGCACGCTGGACGACCGGGTGGACGACCTGTATTCCGCCATCAAGTACTACCTGACCAAAATCTCCCGCGCCGAACTCGATCAGCGCGAGGGCCAGCGCTGGACCGAGGTGATCAACTTCACCATCAACATGGAGCAGGTGGGCGATTTGGTTGAGCGCATCCTGCAAGAGATCGAAGACAAAAAAATCAAAAAAGGCCGGGATTTCTCCAGCGCCGGGCTCGAGGAGATCAACGAAATGCACGCCCATCTGGTGGCCAACCTGCACCTGGCGATGAGCGTCTTTTTGAACGGCAATGTGCGCGATGCCCAGCGCCTGCTCAAAGAAAAAGCGCGTTTTCGCGATTTGGAACTGGCCTACGCCGCCAGCCATTTAAACCGCCTGTCCGACGGCAAGGTCAAAAGCATTGAAACCAGCGCCCTGCACATTGACATGATCAGCGACCTCAAGCGCATCAACTCCTTGCTGTGCTCACTGGCCTACCCGGTGCTGGAGGCCGCCGGCCTGATCGAGCCACGCCTGAAAGATTTGTAGCCGCTGCCGCAGCCGCCAGGCCGCTGCGGCTGCACACCCAGTGGCTGGGCAAGCCCGCCATCTTTCCTGCCACGCTGGCCTGCGCTGGCCCAGCCCGGCGTTAGCATTCGCGCAATGACTGCACCTTTGAACCTGGGCACGGTTGCCCTCTTAACCGCCGCCGCCCTGCTGTGGGCGGGCAACGCCATCGTCGGGCGCTTGATTTACGAGCTGATCTCGCCCTTTACCCTGAACTTTATCCGCTGGGCCGCCGCCTGCGTGCTGCTGCTGCCCATTGCCTGGCGCGTGCTGAAAAAAGACGGCCCACTGTGGCCGCACTGGAAGTCGTATGCCGTGCTGGGCTTTTTGGGCATCGGCTGCTACAACAGCCTGCTGTATCTGTCGCTAAAAACCTCCAGCCCGCTCAACGTCACCCTGGTCAGCGCCAGCATGCCCATTTGGATGCTGGGGCTGGGTCGCCTGTTTTGGGGCACCGCCATCAATGGCCGCCAGATTCTGGGGGCGCTGCTCTCGATTTGCGGGGTGGTGCTGGTGCTCACCCGGGGGGACATCGAGGTGCTGCGCCACCTGCAACTGGTGCCTGGCGACCTGTTCATGCTGCTGGCCACGCTGATTTGGTCGCTCTACACCTGGCTGCTGACCAAAGCCCCCGGCCCGCAAGAATTTAAAAGCGACTGGGCGCAGTTTTTGTTCGCCCAGGTGCTGTTTGGCGTGCTGTGGTCGGGCCTGTTCACGGCCACTGAAGCCAGCCTGGGGGCTTTTCACCTGGTGCTGGGCTGGCCGCTGATAACGGCGCTGGTGTTCATCACCATTGGCCCAGCCATTTTGGCCTACCGCTTCTGGGGCGCGGGGGTGCGCCGCTCCAGCCCCACGGTGGGCGGCTTTTTTGCCAACCTGATCCCGCTGTTTACCGCCATCTTGTCGGTGCTGGTGCTGGGGCAAGCGCCGCAGCTGTACCACGCCGGGGCGTTTGTCTTGATCGTCGGCGGCATTTTGGTGGCCTCGCGCCGCTAAGCATCAGCCCCTGCAGCTGCGCAGCCAGCGCAGCCGCCCACCCTACTCACCCCAACAGCGCATCGGCCAGGGCGTGGCCGTTTTCACCGCACAAGCGCTTCCCGTCTGACTCACCGCAGCTGTCCGAACGCAGCGCCGCAGGCGCGAAGTGAGTTCTGCGGTGCCAGGCTGCTGCCACACGCCTTCTTTGCCTCCCTTCTTGCGCGGGCAAGAAAGGAGGTCGCCTGCCGGGGCGAGTCCCGGCCAACAGCCCCAAAATCAAAAAAGAAAGCTGCTAGCGTAAGCAAACATTGAGTTTTCAGTCATTTCAACCTTCAAACCCAATAATCACCAGCGCAAGCAGCTTCTGTTTTAAACCCTCCCGTGGGGAGCCTTAGAACGTGTTCACGATCTCCTCATGGGTGTGCGGGCGCGGCTTCGGGCGGTCTGCGTCGTTGCAAATCCTCGCAATAGCCAAGCTATTGCTGTGGTTTGCGCCTCGCAACCCATCCCGAATCGCATCCCCCACACCTTCATTCGAGATCATGAACACGTTCTTAAAACGTGCCTGGGTACAAACCACCATCGGCCAAGATGTTTTGCCCATTCACATACCCAGCCTGCTGGCTGCACAAAAACGCACAAATCGCACCAAACTCGGCCGCTGTGCCAAAGCGCTGGGCGGGCACCAGGGCCTGCTGGCTGGCCCGAAAGGCCTCGGGGGTTTGCCCCGTTTTGGCCGCGCCCCCAACAAAGGTGGCTTGCAGGCGGTCGGTATCAAACTTTCCGGGCAGCAGGTTGTTCATGGTGATGCCCTTGGCGGCCAGCTCCGAGCGGGCCAGCCCGGCGATAAAACCGGTCAAGCCGCTGCGGGCCCCATTGGACAGGCCCAGGATGTCAATTGGCGCTTTCACCGCGCTGGAGGTGATGTTCACAATGCGGCCAAAGCCGCGCGCCGCCATGCCATCGACCACCGCCTTGATCAGCTCGATGGGGGTGAGCATGTTGGCATCGACCGCGGCCATCCACTGGTCGCGCTGCCAATCGCGAAAATCGCCGGGCGGCGGCCCACCGGCGTTGTTCACCAAAATATCCACATTCACCCCTGGCCCCCCCACCGCAGCGCGGCCTTCGGGCGTGGTGATGTCGCAGGCCACGGCAATGACTTGAGGGGGTTTTTGGCCACTGGCCCTTGCCCAGTCTGCGGCAGTTGCTCTTAATTTTTCAGCTGCTTGCTGCAACGGGCCTGCGGTGCGGGCATTGATGACCACGTTCACGCCTTCGGCTACCAGCGCCTGCGCACAGCCAAAGCCCAGCCCTTTGCTGGCGGCGCACACCAGCGCCCATTTACCGGCAATACCTAAATCCATGCTTGCTCTCCTTGCTGAAAAACCCTGATTGTTGGCTTCTTTATTGATGGTGTTTGCCAAACAGCCGGTGGTGCAAGCGCCGCAAGCTCCACCACACCGAGAAGGCCACCACCGGAATGGCCAGCGCCGCCGTGCTCTCGGCCGACAGCGGCCAGCCCAGGCGGTGCGCCCCTTTGGCCAAATAGCTGATCAGGCCGGTGATGTAGTAGGTAATGGCGGCCACGGACAGGCCCTCCACCGTCGATTGCAGTTTGAGCTGCATGGCCTGGCGCTCGTTCATGCTGCCCAGCAGCTGCTGGCTGCTTTGCTGCTGCTCGATCTCGACGCGGGTGCGCAGCAAATTGCTCACGCGCGAGACGCGCTCAGACAAGGCGTTTTGCCGCCGCGCGGCCCATTCGCAGGTGCTGCGGGCCGGGGTCAGCCGCCGCGCCATGAATTCTTGAAAACTCAAAAAGCCTGAGAGGCGCTCTTCCTGCAAATCCACAATGCGTTTCTCGACCAGCTCAAAATACGCTCGGCTGGCCGAAAAGCGGGCGTGGCTGGCGGCGTATTCGCTCTCCACCTGCCCGGCCAGGCGCGTGAGGCGATCGAGCAGCGCGGGCTCGGACTGGCGATCGGCCTGGCGAATTGCCTGGGCCAGCTCGGCCAGCTCTTGCTCGGCCTTGCCCAGCACCGCCACCGCATGGCGGGCCGCCGGCATGGCCAGCAGGGCCATCATGCGGTAGGTTTCCATCTCCAGCAGACGCTGCACCAGCCGCCCCAGGCGCGGGGCCGAAATCTCCGGCCCCGGCTGCACCAGCATGCGCGAGCAGCCATCGGCATGGATGGCAAAGTCGGTACACACCTGGGTTTGCCCCCGGTGTACCAAGGAGCCGGCCAAGGTGTCGGTATTGAGCATGTGCTCCACCACCTGGGCCAGGCCCCCTGGGCCACATTGGGCGGTTTGCACAATCCACAAATGGATACACGCCAGGCTGTGCCCAGGCAAGGCGGCCAGCCAGGCTTGCGGCACCTCTTCTGCCGCCGTGGGCGGGCTGCGCGTGTCCAGCAGCACATCGCTGGGCAGGGGGACTTGAAACGTCCAGCTGACAAACTCGGTGTGCAGCTCCCAACGCAGGCGAAAGCCGCCCACATCGACGCGCACATGGGTGGTGTGCTCATCCGGAACGCTGCGGTGGTGGTCGCGCAACAAGGCGGCCAAATGCTGGCGGCTGGCCTCGCGCTGGGCGCTGTCGCAGACCATGACCAAGTGGGTCAGCGCGGTGGGCGCGGCAATTGACTCGGGCGGGCGGGCGTGAATCTCGTTGTGCAGCGAGGCACGTTGCGGGTGCTGGGCGGGCAAAGACACAACTGGCATGGGCGCAAAACCTTGAAACCTGGGAAGAACCCGCAATTGTGCGCGATGAAGCTTACACATCCGCCCTTAGAACGTGTTCACGATCTCCTCATGGGTGTGCGGGCGCGGCTTCGGGCGGTCTGCGTCGTTGCAAATCCTCGCAATAGCCAAGCTATTGCTGTGGTTTGCGCCTCGCAATCCATCCCGAACCGCATCCCCCACACCTTCATTCGAGATCATGAACACGTTCTTAGAACGTGTTCGCGTTCTTAGCCGGGCGCACTTTCGGCGACGGGGCGCAACACTTTCACCCATTTGGTCGCTGGCAGTTGGTAGGCCGCCTGCACCGCCTGCGCCCGCGCTTGCAGCTGCAGCACATCGTGCGGCTGGGCCACGCGCAGGGCCAGCACGATGGTGTTGCCCTCGCGCGTGGGTTTAAACGCCCAAACGTTTTCAGCCCCAAAGGCCGTGCAAATCTTCTCCAGACTGCGGGCGTAGCTGCTGCGCCGACCAAAGAGATTGACCGTCATGCAGCCTTCCGGGGTGAGCATGGCGCGGCAATCGGCATAAAACTCGGCACTGTCCAGCACCGGCGCGGCCGCTTCGTGGTCGTACAAATCCACTTGCAAGGCATGCACCGCGCCCTGCCAATCGGGGTGGCGAATCGCCTCCCCCGCATCGGCCTGCAGCACCTGCAGGCGTTCGTTGTCCGGCGGCAGTTTGAACCAACCCCGGCAGGCGGCAATCACCTGCGGGTTGATCTCGATGGCCGTGGTGCGCATGCCCAGCGTTTTGTAGTGAAACTTGGTCAGCGCCGCGGCCCCCAGGCCCAACTGCACGGCCTGCAAAGCCGTCAAATCCTCATCGGCCGGGGTAAACAGCAGCCAGGCGACCATGCGCTGCACATATTCCAAATCCAGCATGTAGGGGTCTTTGAGCCGCATCGAGCCTTGCACCCAGGGCGTGCCCAGGTGCAGGTAGCGGGCGATGTCGCCTTCGGAAACGCTGACCGCCGGCAAATCGACCGCTGCTTTATTTTTTTTACGAGTGACCACAACACCGCCTCAATAACAACGGGGCCCGCAGGCCCCGAGGAGAAAAGAAAAATTCGAGTGCTCCCTAGGGAGCAGTACGCTGGGCCGAAGTATGCGCCAAGCCGGCATTGCGCAAAAACTCCGCCGGCACTTGCAAGCTGGGGCGGGTGCCGTATTGCTCGTGCAATGTGAGCAAAGCATCCAGGTTGGGATCGCGCAGCATGACCGTTTTGCCATCCTGGGCCGCCACGGCCACCACATTCGGGGCGGCCGTTTGTGCCAATTGCGGGGCGATAGCCGTGGGGGCTTGCACCATCAGCACTTGCCAGCCCACCGCCGCCACGGCAGCGATTGAGGCAAAACCGGCCGCCAATTTCCACCGAAACACCGAGGCATTGGCCGCCGGGTCGCGCTGCTGGGCCGACGCTAAGGCCGGCGCTTGCACTTGCTCCAAAACACCAGGAGCCACTGCCACCCGCGGGGCCGATACCGATTCAGCGGCCGTTTCTGCTGCTGTTTCTGCTGCTGTTTCCGCTACCGGTTCCGATAGCGCTTGCAAAGGCGGCTCTTGCGCCAATTGCGCCCGCAGCCCCGAAAGCAAATCGTGCTGGCTGTGGTGCGCCAAATCGGGCGAGCGCAGCACATCGCCCACCAGGTGGTAAAGCTGCCAATTGGCCTGGCCCTGGGCATCTTCGGCCAAGGCCAAGGCCTGCTCCAGCTCGGGCCCAGTCAATTCGCCATCGACCAAGGCCGAGAGCAACTCCTGTGTATTTACAACATCGTCTTTCATGGTTCTACCTGCTGTTTGCGGACAGCCCGCATCCCCTGTTACCAGCGCTTGCCCGTTTGGCGCTCCAGCATCGGTTTGACCCGTGCAGAAATCGCCTCGCGAGCGCGAAAAATGCGAGAGCGCACCGTGCCAATCGGGCAAGCCATGGCCTGCGCGATTTCGTCGTAGCTCAGCCCTTCGATTTCGCGCAGCGTCACCGCTTGGCGCAATTCTTCGGGCAAGGCCGCCATGGCCTCTTGCACCGCAGCGGCAATTTCTTGCGCGGCCAAAATGGTCTCGGGCGTCTCGTCCGTGCTTGGTTCGTGCCGGTTGCGAAAAGTTTCATCATCGTCTTGCGCCGGAGCCAACGCGCTTTCGGTCAGCACCGGATCGCGGCGCATATCCATCAAGAATTTTTTCGCCGTATTTACCGCAATGCGGTACAGCCAGGTGTAGAACTGCGCCTCGCCGCGAAACTGCGGCAGGGCCCGGTAGGCACGCAAAAAAGTTTCTTGGGCAATGTCTTGCACCAGATCATGGTCCCGCACCATGCGGGCAATCAGCCGCTCAATGCGGCGCTGGTATTTGATCACCAGCAACTCGTACGCCCGCTGATCCCCGGCCACGGTGCGCCGCACCAGTTGCATATCACTGTCGTTCGATGAGAGGGGCAAAGAAGGTGCGTTCATGCAGTCAAAAAAAGGGCTTCTCACTGCACCGGCGGCTGCAGCATCCAAGAAGGGCTGGAATATACCGCACGGCGCAGCGCCAACCAGTCATGAGGGTGGCGCGATGACGGTGCTTGGACCCAGAAAAAATAGCTGCCCACGTCTGTTTTTACGTGCAATCCAAGGGCTATTTGCATATCTATGGCCACTTTTAAAGCGGTAATAGCTATACATTTTTCTTCTGCAGCAGCACCAGCGGTATCACCATCGGCATTCGCCTGCCACGACCATGCCTGCCGGTCCCAGCGCAAACGGCCACGCGGCAAATGGCGCCAGGTCTTTCTGGCCCCCCACACACCCAGCGCCCACACCGCCAACAACCCCAGCGCCACCCGCCCACTGCTGGCCCAGCCGACATAGGCCACGGCGGCCAAGCCCAAACAGGCCAGCACCAGCAGCGCGGCACCAAGCAGCCACCCAGGGCCGACCTGCACGGTGACGGCAGGCGGGCTGTGGTGGCGCAGCGTCATAACGACAAAACCCGCTTGGGCCTTTCGGCCAAGCGGGTGAAGTTGAAAACAGCTGGCATCGACAAGACTGGCTGGGTCGAGCGCTGCAGCGGTGGGCGTTAAACGCGCTTGAAAACCAAAGAGCCGTTGGTACCGCCAAAGCCAAAGTTGTTTTTCAGCGCCACTTCAATCTTGGCATCGCGGGCGGTATTGGCGCAGTAGTCCAGATCGCACTCGGGATCTTGGTTGAACAGATTGATCGTGGGCGGAATTTTCTGTGTATGCAGCGCCATCACAGTGAACACACTCTCAATCCCACCAGCACCGCCCAGCAGGTGGCCGGTCATGGATTTGGTGGAGCTGACCACGGTTTGGTAAGCGGCATCACCCAAGGCGGCTTTGATGGCGTTGGTTTCGTTCTTGTCGCCCAGCGGGGTGGACGTGCCGTGGGCGTTCAGATAATGGATTTGGTCGGGATTCACCCCGGCATTGCGCATGGCATTGAGCATGGCACGGCGCGGGCCGTCCATGTTGGGGGCCGTCATGTGCCCGGCATCGGCGCTCATGCCGTAACCGCTTAATTCAGCGTAAATTTTGGCACCACGGGCTTTGGCGTGTTCGTACTCTTCCAGCACCAGCACGCCAGCGCCTTCGCCCAGCACAAAGCCATCGCGGTCTTTGTCCCAGGGGCGCGAGGCGGTGGCCGGATCATCGTTGCGCGTGGACAAGGCCCGCATGGCGGCAAAACCGCCTACGCCCAGGGGCGAAACCGTGGCTTCGGCCCCCCCGGCAACCACGATGTCGGCATCGCCGTATTCGATCATGCGCCCGGCTTCACCAATGCAGTGCAGGCCCGTGGTGCAGGCCGTGACGACCGACAGGTTGGGGCCTTTAAAGCCAAAGCGCATGGAAACATGGCCAGCCACCATATTGATGATGGAGGCGGGCACAAAAAATGGGGTAATGCGGCGCGGGCCGCGATGGGAGAGCTCGATCTGGGTGTTTTCGATCAGCGGTAAACCGCCAATGCCCGAACCCACCACGCACCCAATGCGCGTGGCCAGCTCTTCCGACAAGGCTTCGCCCGTGGGCAAGCCAGCGTCTTTCACGGCTTGTTCGGCTGCGGCGATCCCGTAATGGATGAAGGAGTCCATGGTGCGGGCATCTTTGCTGCTCATGTACTCTTCGACGTTAAAGCCTTTGACTTCGCCTGCAATCTTGCAGGAAAAAGCCTCTGTATCGAACTTGGTAATCAGGCCAATCCCGGATTGACCGGCCAAGATATTGGCCCAGGCGCTTTGTACCGTGTTACCCACGGGACTAATGCAACCCAGGCCGGTCACGACAACGCGACGACGGCTCATGCGTTTTAACCTTTACTGATCGCTGGCAGACACAAGCCCAAAGGCTTAAGCCTTGTGGTGGGTGTTGGCGTAGTCGATGGCGTTTTGCACCGTGGTGATTTTTTCAGCATCTTCATCGGGGATTTCGATGCCGAATTCATCTTCCAGGGCCATCACCAGTTCCACTGTGTCCAGCGAGTCGGCACCCAGGTCGGCCACAAAGGCTTTTTCGTTGGTGACTTGAGACTCTTCAACGCCGAGTTGCTCAGCAATGATTTTTTTGACACGTGTTTCAATATCGCTCATGGTTTCCCTCAGGGGTTGTGTAGAAATGAACCCGCGATTCTAGCCGCATCAGCAGGGCTTGCTGAAAACGGCTTGCCGTCGCGAGGAAACGGCATAACTTCATGCGCAAATGGCAATTACATGTACATGCCGCCATTCACCGCCAACTCTTGGCCCGTAATGTAGCCTGCTTCGTTGGATGCCAAAAACGCCACGGCATGGGCAATATCACTAGGGTCACCCAGCTTGCCCAGCGGAATTTGGGCCGCCAAGGCGGCTTTCTGCTCTTGCGGCAGCACCGCTGTCATATCGGTGGCGATAAAGCCCGGTGCCACACAGTTCACGGTGATGTTGCGGCTGCCCAGCTCACGCGCCAGGGCGCGGCTCATGCCAGCCACCCCGGCTTTGGCGGCGGCGTAGTTGGCCTGACCGGGGTTGCCCATGCTGCCAACCACGCTGGTGACGCTGATGATGCGGCCAAACCGCTGCTTCATCATCGGGCGAATAGCCGCACGGCTAAGTCGGAATACGGCTTTCAAATTGGTGTCCAGCACGGCATCCCACTCGTCATCTTTCATGCGCATGGCCAGCTGATCTTTGGTGATGCCGGCGTTGTTTACCAACACGTGCAGGCCGCCATCGGTTTTCACGATGGAATCGAACAAAGCCTCGACGCTGGCCGCGTCATTCACATCCAGCTTCACGCCACGGCCACCCTGGTCGATCAGGGCCGCGCTGATGCGCTGGGCTCCCTCATCGGAGGTGGCGGTGCCAATCACGGTGTAGCCACGCTGGGCCAGCTCCTGGGCAATGGCGGCACCAATGCCACGGGTGGCACCGGTCACCAAGGCAATACGGGGGGTAGCTTGTGTCATGCGAGTAACTCCTTTACTTCTGCCAAGGTGGCGGGGTCGTACAGGGCGGCGCCGATCAGGTCGGCATCAATGCGCTTGACCATGCCGGCCAAGACTTTGCCCGGGCCACACTCCACCACGTGGGTGATGCCTCGGGCCTTGAGGGCTTGCACGCTTTCGACCCAGCGCACCGGGCCAAAAGCCTGGCGGTACAGAGCATCGGCAATGGCCGCCCCTTCGTGCACCACGGCCACGTCAATGTTGTTGATCACGTCGATTTGAGGGGCGGCAAAGGTAATGCCCGCCAACGCGGCTTTTAATTGCTCGGCCGCTGGCTGCATCAGGCTGGAGTGAAACGGCGCCGAGACCGGCAGCGGCAAAGCGCGCTTGGCTCCTGCAGTTTTCATAGCTGCTCCCGCAGCATCCACGGCGGCTTTTGAGCCTGCAATCACGGTTTGCCCGGGATCGTTGAAGTTCACTGCTTCCACAACCTCAGCACCGCCCAAATCGGCCGTGACTTGGGCGCACACGGCTTTGACCTTCTCGGCATCCAAACCCAATACCGCAGCCATGGCACCGACACCCACCGGCACCGCCGCCTGCATCGCTGCCGCCCGCAGGCGCACCAGGGGAATGGCTTGCCCCAGGCTTAACACCCCAGCGGCGACCAAGGCGGAATATTCCCCCAGCGAATGCCCGGCCACGGCATCGGGCAGCGCCCCGCCTTCGGCCTGCCAAACGCGCCAGGCCGCCACGCCCGCGAGCAGCATCACCGGCTGGGTGTTGGTGGTCAGGGCCAGCGCCTCTTTGGGGCCCTGGGCTATCAGTGCGCCCAGGTCTTCACCCAGGGCATCCGAGGCCTCTTGCACGGCTTGGCGCACGGCAGGGTGGTCGCCCCAGGCATCCAACATGCCGACGGCTTGCGAGCCTTGGCCCGGAAAGACAAAAGCAAATTTTTTCATCGTCTAAAATTTTTAATAAAACAAGGCTCTAACGCTTACCAGTAAAGCGTTAGCAGCTACATTTTTACCAAAACCGCACCCCAGGTGAAGCCACCGCCCACCCCTTCGAGCAGGACATTTTGCCCCGGCTGCACCTGCCCAGAGCGCACCCCGTAATCCAGGGCCAGGGGGATCGAGGCCGCCGAGGTGTTGCCATGGTCATGCACGGTGACAATCACTTTGTCCATGGACAGCTTGAGCTTGCGGGCCGTGCTTTGCATGATGCGGATATTGGCCTGGTGCGGAATCAGCCAGTCGATGGCCCGCTCATCCAAACCGGCTTTGGCCAAGGTGGCATGAGCGACTTTTTCCAGCACGCCAACAGCCAGTTTGAACACCGCTTGCCCATCCATGGTGAGCAGGGGCGAGCCCAACACTTTGCCGCCGCTGACGTGGCCGGGCACGCACAGAATGTCGGTGTAGCGGCCGTCAGCATGCAGATCGCTGGCCAAGATGCCTGGGGTATCGGAAGCCTCCAACACCACCGCGCCCGCACCGTCGCCAAACAAAACGCAGGTGGTGCGGTCCTGGAAATCCAAAATCCGGCTAAAGACCTCGGCCCCCACGACCAAGGCACGGCGGGCATTGCCGGCGCGGATCATGGCATCGGCCACCGTCAGCGCATACACAAAGCCGCTGCACACCGCTTGCACATCAAACACTGGGCAGCCATTGGTGATGCCCAGTTTGTTTTGCAAGATGGCGGCGGTAGAGGGAAACACCATGTCCGGCGTGGACGTGGCCACGATGATCAGGTCAATGTCCTGCGCCGCAATGCCCGCAGCGGCAATGGCTTGCAAACTGGCTTGCAGGCCCAAATCGCTGCTGGTCACCCCTTCGTCGGCGAAGTGGCGGGCGTGGATGCCGGTGCGCTCAACAATCCATTCATCCGAGGTTTGCACCCCGCGCTGGGCCAAGTCGGCAACAAGGTCATGGTTGGTAATGCGGCGCGGTGGCAAATAGCTACCGGTGCCGGTGATGCGCGCAAAACGAGAAACAGAGGTCATAACAAGGCTTCAGCGGCACTGGCCGTAGTGGTGGCTGCTGCCAAAAGCGGAGCAGCGGCAACAATGCGCCCCCGGACTTTGTCCAGCAGCTGGTTGCGGGCCGCATCATACGCACGATTGAGCGCGTGCTCATACGCGCGGGCATCGGCCGAGCCGTGGCTTTTGAACACCAGGCCGCGCAAACCCAGCAGGGCCGCGCCGTTGTAGCGGCGATGGTCCATGCGCGCCATCAGCGCTTTTAGCACCGGATAAGCAACGATAGCGGCCATTTTGGTGAAAATGTTGCGTTTAAATTCATGCTTCAAGCCGCCGACAATCATGCCCGCCACGCCCTCGCTGGCCTTTAAGGCAACGTTGCCGACAAAACCGTCGCAGACCACGATATCAACGGTGCCTTTGTAAATATCGTTGCCTTCGACGTTGCCGTAAAAATTCAGCGCCCCGGCCTGCCCGGCAGAGCGCAACAGCTCTCCCGTGCGCTTGATAGTTTCATTGCCCTTGATGGCCTCTTCCCCAATATTGAGCAAACCCACACTGGGCTCGGGCCCACCCGGTTGCAGGGCGGACACCAAGGCCGCGCCCATGACGGCAAACTGCAGCAAATGCTCGGGCTGGCAATCCACATTGGCCCCCAAATCCAAGACAGTGGTGGCACCGCCTTTTTCTTGGGGCATTTGGCTGGCAATCGCTGGGCGATCAATGCCCTCGATGGTTTTCAGAAGATAGCGTGCAATCGCCATCAAAGCGCCGGTATTGCCAGCAGATACGGCAACATCAGCCTTGCCATCTTTGACCTGCTGAATCGCTACGCGCATGGAAGAGTCTTTTTTCTTGCGCAGCGCTATCTCTATCGGGTCATCCATGGCCACCACTTCGCTGGCCTCGATCACCGTCACCCGGGGGCGGCTGACCCATGGGGCGAGCACCTCAGACTTGCCCACCAGGAGCAATTGCGCATCGGCATGGGTCGCTAAAAATTTTTCACACGCCTCTAAGGTAACCCGAGGGCCATGGTCGCCCCCCATGCAATCGACGGCTAAAGTGATCATCGGTAACTCTTTGCTTTATTTCTAGGCACCACCAAACAGCAAAGCCCGCGCTACAGGGTAGCTGCGGGCTTTGTTGGGGCAGCCAATGCTGGTATTTAAGCTTCGGCTTTGTTTTTCAGCACTTGGCGGCCACGGTACACACCATTGGGGCTGATGTGGTGACGCAGGTGCACTTCGCCCGTGGTCGCCTCAACAGCAGTGCCCGGAGTGGTCAGTGCATTGTGCGAACGGTGCATACCGCGTTTGGAAGGGGACTTTTTGTTTTGTTGAACAGCCATGGTGGCTCCTGGGTCTTAAGGGGTTGGTAAAAAACGCGAGCAGCCCATTAAAGACACGAGGGTTTCGCGCGAAGCCTGCGATTATAGCCCAAACTTAATCTGCGCTACCGCCTGCCTTGCGCAATTGCGCCAGGGCTGCAAAGGGATGGGGTTTTTCGGGCGCATCTTCCACGTGGGCAGCCGCATCATCAAACGCCAGCGGCTGCGGGCAGATGCCATGCTGCGGCACCAGGGGCAAGGCCATGAGCAGCTCATCCTCAATCAATGTTTGCAGATCAAAATCGCGGCTCATCACCAGCAGGTCTTCTTCGCTGTCGTCATCTTGGGCTTGCGCGGTGGCTTCGTCTTTGACAAAACGAAAATCACGCTGCACTTCCAAAGGCACCTCGACCGGTTGCAGGCAACGCTGGCAGGTCAAGGTTGCCTGGGTGTGCACTTCCAGCACCAGCCACGCATGGCCTGCGCCACCGGTTTGCGCCTGCCACTGGCCCTGGGCATGCCAAGTGACGCTTTCGGCAGCAGGGTCGCCCAAAACTTCTTCGGCAAAACGGGGGTAGGCGGCCAAGGGGGTTTGCCCCTGCAGGGTGTGCTCGCCTTGGGCAAATGCGGCGATGTCCAGGTGCTGAACGTTGAATGCTTTGGATTCTTTCGACATAGGGCGGCAGTGTAAGAGAATCTGCCCCATGCCTGACCTCTCCCCCCCCTCTTCCCCCTCCACATCTGCAGCCCGCCCTCTTATTTTGGGCTCCACCTCACGCTACCGGCGTGAATTGCTCGAGCGCCTGCGCCTGCCCTTTACCGCCATCGCGCCGCTGGTGGATGAAACGGCCTTGCCGGGCGAAGCGCCGTTGCAGCTGGCCGAGCGCCTGGCGCTGGCCAAAGCCCAAGCCGTCGCAGCGGCGCATCCAGAGGCCATCGTCATTGGCTCGGACCAGGTGTGCGATCTGCATGGCCAGGCCTTGGGCAAACCCGGCACCCACGCCAAAGCCGTGGCGCAATTGCAGGCCATGCGCGGGCACAGCATGGTGTTTCACACGGCCGTGGCCGTGGTCTGCCAACACAGCGGTTTTTGCCAAAGCCACACCAGCCAGGTGACGGTGCAGTTTCGCGACCTCAGCGATGCAGAAATTGAGCGCTATCTGCGCTTGGAGCAACCGTATGACTGCGCCGGCAGCGCCAAAAGCGAAGGCCTGGGCATCAGCCTGCTGGATGCCATCCACAGCGACGACCCTACGGCCCTGATTGGCCTGCCGCTGATTGCCACCGCCCGCTTGCTGCGCCAGGCTGGAGTGGTGTTGCCATGAGCACGCCCAAACCACCCCTGGGCCGCTTGTTTTTAGTGCCAGCGCCGCTGGACTTTGGCTGCGCCAGCCAGGCCCCGCTGGAGGCGGTGCTGCCCAGCGGCACGTTGCAGCGGGCCGCCCAGCTGACCCATTGGGTGTGCGAAAACGCCAAAAGCTGCCGCGCTTATTTAAAGCGCATTGATGCCCTGATTCCCTTGTCCGCACCGCTGCAAAGCCACTCCATTCAAGAGCTGCCGCGCCATGTGCATAAAAAAGGCGACCACGCCGGCAGCGCAGCCCAAGGCTGGGGGGCGCAAACCCTGCTGGCGCCGCTGCTGGCCGGGAACGATGTCGGTTTGCTCAGCGAGGCCGGGATGCCGGCAGTAGCCGACCCGGGCAGCTCGGTGGTGCGGGCCGCGCACGACATGGGGGCGCAGGTGCTGCCCTTGGTGGGGCCGGTGTCGTTGCTGCTGACGTTGGCCGCCAGCGGTTTGAATGGCCAAAGCTTTGCCTTTCAAGGCTATTTGCCGCAAGACGCAGGCGAGCGCAGCCAGCGCATCCGCCAGCTTGAGAGCCTGAGCCTCAAAACCGGGCAAGCGCAAATTTTTATTGAAACGCCCTACCGCAACCCTGCCCTGTGGCAAGCACTGCTGGCGCATTTGCAACCCACCACCCGATTGGCCGTGGCCAGCGGCCTGACCCTGGCAGAGGCCGATATCCAATCGCGCAGCGTGGCCGATTGGCGCACCAAAGACTGGGCACCGGCCAAGCACACGCCCACTGTTTTTGCTTTTGGCCAGTAAGCTGGCCAGGAAGACAATATAAAAAGAGCTGTTTACGCTTGAATTTAGTTGATTTCAATATCAAAAAGCATTGAAACTTACTATTTACAAGCGCAAACAGCTCTCTTTTTTAGCGCAGACTCACGCCCCAGCTTTTTCCTGCCTGCACCGCCCCCTCGCCCAAGGCCGCACCAAAGCGCTTGGCCAGGCGTTCGGCCACGTTGTCGCGGCGGGTGTAGTCGATGATGTCTTCGGCCTGCACGATGTCGCGGGCCACAGAGTCCAGTGACCCCAGTTGATCGGCCAGGCCCATGGCCACGGCCTGCTCGCCCGTCCAGAACAGGCCGCTAAAGGTGTCGGCCGTTGCATGCAGGCGCTTGCCCCGCCCTTGCTGCACCACGGTGATGAACTGCTGGTGGATGGTGTCCAGCATTTCCTGCGCATGCTCGCGCTGCTCTGGCGACATGGGGCTGAACGGGTCGAGCATGCCTTTGTTGGCCCCGGCGGTGAGCAAGCGGCGCTCCACGCCCAGCTTTTCCATGGTGCCGGTAAAGCCAAAGCCATCCAGCAACACGCCAATGCTGCCAACCAGGCTGGCCTTGTCCACGTAAATCTCATCGGCCGCAGCTGCAATGTAGTAGGCCGCCGAGGCACAGGTTTCTTCCACCACGGCGTACACCGGTTTTTGGTGCAAGGCTTTTAACCGCAGGATTTCATCGTTGATCATGCCGGCCTGCACGGGGCTGCCGCCCGGCGAGTTAATCAACAAGACCAACGCCTTGGAGCCGGAATCTTCCAACGCCGAGCGCATGGCGGCATTGACAAATTCGGCACTGGCATCGGCACCGCTGGCGATTTCGCCCTTGATCTCTACCACCGCCGTGTGCGGGCCCGAGACGGTGGTGGTGGCCCCTTCTTTGCCAAAGAACCAAATCGCTGCACCAAACAAGCCCATCCAGAGCAGGCGCCAAAAAATCCTCCAGCGCCGCGCAGCCCGCTGCTCATTCACGGTGGCCAGCACCAGGCGCTCGAGCACCTCGCGCTCCCAGGCGGTATTGCCAGCGGCCTGTGCGCCAGGTTGCTGCCATAAGTCTTGACCGGGCTGCTGCGAAGCGCCCGAGGGGGGCAAATGATTCATAAATGCCTATCTGTGCAAAGTGCAAGTGCAAACAAAGGGCGCAGTGTATGCCAGCACCCCTTCAAGAAAATGACGAGAAATAGGGCTTTATCCCTGCATCAGCAGCCAATCGCGCAGCTGGGGCACGGTATCGGCCGTAAACAACGGGGCACACTGGGCAAAGGCGGCCGCATTGTGCGCCCCATACGACACGCCCACGCTGGCGCAGCCGGCATTGCGGGCCATGAGCAAATCGTGCGTGGTGTCGCCAATCATCAGCACCCGCTCGGGCGGCACATCCAACTCGGCCATCAGCTCTTGCAGCATCAGGGGGTGGGGCTTGCCTGCCGTTTCATCGGCCGTGCGCGTGGCATCAAACACGGAGCCAAGCTGGGCCTGCTCCAGAGCGCTGTTCAGCCCCACGCGGCTTTTGCCCGTGGCCACGGCCAAATAATGCCCACGGCCACGCAGCTCATGGAGCAGTGGCTCAATCCCGGCAAACAAAGTCACCTGCGCTTGCAACTTTAAATAGTGGTAACGGTAGCGGTTGGACAGCTCGGCATGCTTCTCGCGCGGCACATCCGGGGCGGCGTGGGCCAGTGCGGGGCCCAGGGCCATGCCAATCACATAGGCGGCCTGTTCATCGCTGGGGCGCTGGCCGCCCACATCCAGCACGGCCTGCTGGATGCTGCGGGTAATGGCCACGGTGGAGTCAAACAAAGTGCCATCCCAGTCAAAGGCGAGCAAATCAAAACGGCGGTCAGGCGCAGTCACGGTGGGTTCTCCAAAAAATCAAAACAGGCATCCCGTCATTTTTCCTCGGGATGCCGCGCTTGCCAGTCGGCCAGTTCCTGGCGGTAGTGGGCCAGCTCCTCGCTGTAGAGGTCCCACACGCAGGGGGAGCAGCCGCTGTCACAGCATTCGCTGGGCAGCGGCTGTTCGGGCGGTGTGGGGCGGGGGTCGTTGTTCACTGCCCAGCCTCCAGGAATTGCGCCAACTCCAGCGGCAATGCCGCCAGCAGGGTGAGCGACTCGCCCGTCACCGGATGGTTCAAGCGCAAGCGCCAGGCATGCAAAAACATGCGCCCCAGCCCTTGCTTGGGCAGGCGCTTGTTCAGGGCAAAGTCACCATACTTATCATCCCCGACAATGCCATGGCCTTGGCTGGACAGGTGGACGCGGATTTGGTGGGTGCGCCCGGTTTTGATCGTCACTTCCAGCAAACTCATGGCCGGCAGCCCTTGCAAGGCGCGCGGTGGCAGGCTTTGGCGCAACTGCACCAGCGTCAGCGCGGTCATGGCATCCGGGGCATCGGCGGTGGTGGTGCGCACGCGCCGCTCCCCATCGGGCAGCAGGTATTTGTGCAAGGGCGTATCAATCACTTTTTTATTGGCTGGCCAGCTGCCTTGCACCAAAGCCAAATAGGTTTTACCGGTAGAGCGCTCGCGAAACTGGTCTTGCAAGGCTTTGAGGGCCGAGCGTTTTTTCGCCACCAGCAAAATGCCCGAGGTTTCGCGGTCCAGCCGGTGTACCAGCTCCAGAAACTTCGCCTGCGGGCGGGCCCGGCGCAGTTGCTCAATCACGCCAAAACTCACCCCGCTGCCACCGTGTACGGCCACCCCTGCCGGTTTATCCAGGGCGATAAACGCTTCGTCCTCAAACAAAATCGGAAATTCGCGCGCCGGAGCGGCAACGGCATCGGAGGCTTTTTCTGCCACGCGCACCGGGGGCAAGCGCACGGTATCGCCCGCCTGCACACGGGTATCGGCCGCGCAGCGGCCTTTGTTGATGCGCACCTCGCCGCTGCGGATGATGCGGTACACATGGGTTTTGGGCACCCCCTTTAAATGGCGAATCAAAAAGTTGTCCAGCCGCTGGCCGGCATCCTCTTGCGAAACTTGTAACCAGCGCACCGCTGGTGCGGCAGCAGCTGGCGGTGGGGGCTGCATCCCCTTTATAATGTGCTTCACCTGCGCGTCAATACATGTAAGTGGTTGATTTTTTTGGATTTTGATCCAGGAACCCGTTACGCAAGCGTAGGTCGGTCGATGCCTGAAATATGTTTTCCACGTAAAAAACAGCTCTCAAAGCTGCTAAGGAACACATTTTCACCCGTGAACGCATTGCAATACTGAACGAATTTTTTGACCGGCTGCGGCCCCATGTTTTTTCGGGCCACAGCCGTTTTACTGACACCAGCATAGGTATGTGGGTTTTTCTTTCTTGGCTCATCAACGCACTGGCAGGGCAAGCCCCTGAGCGCGTCTGCACGCCAAGCCCCACCGACCTGAATGCCTCCACTGCGGCCCTCACGTTGCCGACATTGGGGGGTATTCACTCGTTTGTGCTGGCCCCACGCATCCTGCCACCGCCCCCTTTGCTGGCTTAACGGGCCAGGCAGCGTCGGCATGCCCGCCAAGGGCCAGGGGTGCGCCCTTTCGTTTCAGTAGTGCACGCTTTTCGGGTTCGACTGTTGGTCGTCTTGATTTAAAAGCGTGTTGGCCCGTGGCCAGCGCGTTTCCTCAGAAAAAAGGATGTGCATCATGAAACGGATGCTGATTAACGCCACCCAAACCGAAGAGCGCCGCCTGGCGATTGTGGATGGCCAAAAATTACTCGATTACGAAGTTGAAATCGAAGGCCGCGAGCAGCGCAAAGGCAATATCTACAAAGCGGTCGTCACCCGCATTGAGCCCTCACTGGAAGCTTGCTTTGTCGATTACGGCGAAGAGCGCCACGGCTTTTTGCCATTCAAAGAAATCTCGCGCCAATACTTTGCCGAGGGCGTCTCGCCCAGCCAGGCCCGCATTAACGAGGTGATCAAAGAAGGCCAAGAGCTGATCATCCAGGTCGAAAAAGAAGAGCGCGGCAACAAGGGCGCAGCGCTGACCACCTTTATCAGCCTGGCCGGGCGCTACGTGGTGCTGATGCCCAACAACCCGCGCGGCGGCGGTGTGTCGCGCCGCATCGAGGGCGAGGAACGCGCCGAGCTCAAAGAGGCCATGGACCAGCTGGACTACCCCAAGGGCATGAGCATCATCGCCCGCACCGCAGGCATTGGGCGCAGCGCGCCTGAGCTGCAATGGGACTTGGACTACCTCCTCAAACTGTGGAGCGCCATCGACGGTGCGGCCAAGGCGGGCAAGGGCGCTTTCCTGATCTACCAAGAGTCCAGCCTGGTGATCCGCGCCATTCGCGACTATTTCAACAACGACATCGGCGACATCCTGATCGACACGGACGACATCTACGAGCAGGCCCAGCAGTTCATGGCCCACGTCATGCCCGAGCACGCCAACCGCGTCAAACGCTACCGTGACGATGCGCCGCTGTTCTCGCGCTTTCAGATCGAGCACCAAATCGAATCGGCCTACGCGCGCACTGTGCAACTGCCCTCGGGCGGGGCGATTGTGATCGACCACACCGAAGCCCTGGTCAGCGTGG
The DNA here is from genome assembly GCF_042654745.1 of Comamonas denitrificans. Classification (NCBI taxonomy): domain Bacteria; kingdom Pseudomonadati; phylum Pseudomonadota; class Betaproteobacteria; order Burkholderiales; family Comamonadaceae; genus Comamonas; species Comamonas denitrificans. Next base: position 10,121 of record NZ_JBHSEY010000010.1, on the reverse strand, counting down.
ACGTGAACTCGGCCCGCGCCATCAAAGGCAGCGACATCGAAGAAACCGCCACCCGCACCAACCTGGAAGCCGCCGACGAAGTGGCCCGCCAAATGCGCCTGCGCGACCTGGGCGGCCTGATCGTGATCGACTTCATCGACATGGAAGAGTCGCGCAACCGCAAAGAGGTCGAAAACCGCCTGCGCGACGCGCTGCGCCAAGACCGCGCCCGCGTGCAGTTTGGCACCATCAGCAAATTTGGCCTGATGGAGATGAGCCGCCAGCGCCTCAAGCCCGCCCTGTCCGAAGGGGCGCACATCAACTGCCCGCGCTGCGGCGGCTCGGGCCACATCCGCGACACGGAAAGCTCGGCGCTGCAAATCCTGCGCATCATTCAGGAAGAGTCCATGAAGGACAACACCGCCGCCGTGCACTGCCAGGTGCCGGTGGAAGTGGCCAGCTTCCTGCTCAATGAAAAACGCGCGGAAATCTCCAAAATCGAACTCAAACAACGCGTTGCCGTGCTGATGGTGCCCAACAAAGGGCTGGAAACCCCGCACTACCGCCTGGAACGCCTGAAGCACGACGACCCGCGCCTGGACAGCATGCAGTCCAGCTACCAGTTGGCCGAAGAGATTGCCGATGACACCACCGTCACGCGCCGCTCACAGGAGCCGACCAACCGCCAGACCCCGGTCATCAAAGGCGTGCTGCCCGATGCCCCACCTGCGCCCCAACCCGCAGCCCCGGCACGCAAACCTGCTGGCGCTGCCGCCGCCCCGGCCAGCGCCCAGCCCGCTGTGCAGGAGCAAGGCTTTTTCTCCTGGCTCAAAAGCCTGTTTGGCTTTGGCACCCCGGCCCCCGTGGTGGCCCCGGCACCGGCCCCCGCAGCGCCCAGCAAGCCCCAAGGCCGTCGCAACGGCGAACGCAACACCGATGGGCGCAAACGCAACGGTGAACGCAACGGTGAACGCAGCAATGAACGCGGTGAGCGCACTGAGCGCAACCGCGAACAGCGCGAGGACAGCACCGAACGCAGCGCTGAACGCAGCACCGAGGGCCGCAGCCGCCGCAGCAGCAGCGACCGCCCCCAGCGCGAAGGCCGTGAAACGCGCGAGAACCGCGAAGGCCGCGAAAGTCGCGACACCCGCAAGCCCCGCACCCCGGAGCACGAGCAGCACAGCAGCAACGACGAGGCCAAAGAGCCGCGCGCCCCGCGTCCACGCCGTGAACCCCGGTCGGCCGAGGCGCAGGCTGTGCCCGCACCAGAGGCCAGCACGCGGCTGAGCCCCACGGCCCTGCCCGCCGATGCACCCATGGCCGACGTTGCGGCCGAAACCCAGTCGGCAACCAGCCTGGCCACCGAAGCGCCGCTGGGCCGTGCCGACCAGCATGACGATGGCGAAGACAGCGCCCCGCGCAATGGCCGCCGCAGCCGCGATCGCTATGGCCGTGACCGCCGTGGCAACCGCACCGAGCGCAGCCCGCGCGAAGAGCAACAGCCCGATGCCGCGTTAGAGGACAGCACCCCCATCGAAATCGTGCTGCCCGTTGCAGCGGCCCATCTGGCCCCCGCCAACGACAACGCTGCGGACGATGCCGCACCGCGCCGACGCAGCTACTTTGCCGACGTGCGCCCGGAAACGGGCACGCAGCCTGCCGCTGCCCCTGCATCTGAATCTGCGGCAGTGGCGGTGGCAGCGGCCGTCCCCACCGAAGCCAACGCACCGGTTGCGGAAAGCGTCCCCGCTTCCATTCCAGAAGCTAGCCCCGCTGAAATGGCGGCCGTTTCAGAGCCAATAAGCACTGAAACATCCACAGAAGAAGCGCCAACAGCTCCTGAAAAAGAAGCGCCTGCCGTGGCCATGGCGACAGCGGTAGAAGCAGCGGCAGCGACCCAGCCCGCCCCGGCCAGCACCTACCACCTGCCCATCGAGCAACTGAGCGCCCTAGCGCAGGCGGCCGGGCTGCAGTGGGTGCAATCGGATGCCGAGAAAATCGCCGCCGTGCAAGCGGCCATTGCCGCCGAGCCAGCCGCGATCCGCATCCCGCGCGAGCGCCCCGCGCCGGTGGTGCTGGACGATGCGCCGCTGATCCTGGTCGAAACCCGCAAGGATTTGGCCGACCTGCGCCTGCCGTTTGAAACGCACAACACCGCGTCCTAAGAACGTGTTCACGATCTCCTCATGGGTGTGCGGGCGCGGCTTCGGGCGGTCTGCGTCGTTGCAAATCCTCGCAATAGCCAAGCTATTGCTGTGGTTTGCGCCTCGCAACCCATCCCGAACCGCATCCCCCACACCTTCATTCGAGATCATGAACACGTTCTAAGCGGCGACAGGAGTCGGACTGACACCTGGCATAACGGGGGCCGAGATGCATTCTTGGCCCCCATTGTTTTTTCTTGCTGGATTGGAGCTGGCCATGCTGTTTTTACTCTCCCCCGCCAAAGCCCTGGACTACACCCGCCCCCTGCCCGAGGGCCTGCCCCACACCCTGCCCGCCTTCAGCGCCGAGGCGCAAGGCCTGATCGACATCCTGCGCGAATGCTCCCCGGCCGACATCGCCCGCTTGATGAAACTCAGCGATGCCCTGGCCCAACTCAACGCCGCCCGCTACGCCGCGTGGAGCAGCACATTGACCGCCGACAACGCCCGCCAGGCCTTGTTTGCCTTCAACGGCGATGTGTACGAAGGGCTGGATGCCTGGAGCCTAAGCCTGGACGATCTGGCCTGGGCGCAAGACCACGTGCGCACCTTAAGCGGCCTGTACGGCGTGCTGCGCCCCCTGGACTGGATGCAGCCCTACCGCCTGGAAATGGGCACCAAACTGGCCAATCCCCACGGCAACACCCTGTACGCCTACTGGGGCAGCCGCATTGCCCAGGCGCTGAACGAGCAGCAGGCCCAGGAAGCCGCCCCAGTGGTGATTAACCTGGCTTCGCAGGAGTATTTCAAATCGGTCGATCTGCAAACGCTGCGGGCGCAGGTGGTCGAATGCGTGTTTGAGGACTTCAAAGGCGGCCAGTACAAGATCATCAGCTTCTACGCCAAGCGTGCCCGGGGGCTGATGGCCCGCTGGGCCATCCAGCACCGGGCCGAAACGCCTGAGCAATTGCAAGGCTTTGACCTGGACGGCTATGCCTTCACCGCCGCCGCCTCCACCCCTGAACGCCTGGTTTTTCGCCGCTAAACCATCACGATGACACCCACCACCACCCCCGAACACTCCCCCCTGGGCAAAAGCAGCGCCTACGCCGACCAGTACGACCCCAGCCTGCTCTTTCCCCTGCCGCGCCAAACCAACCGCACCGGGCTGGGCATTGCGCCAGGCCAAGCGCTGCCGTTTTTTGGTGCCGATTTATGGACGGGGTATGAACTGTCCTGGCTGAACCTGCGTGGCAAGCCGCAGGTGGCGCTTTTGCAGGCGCAAATCCCCTGCGAAACGCCCAACCTGATTGAGAGCAAATCCTTCAAGCTCTACTTGAACAGCTTCAACAACAGCCGCTTTGCCAGCAGCGATGCGGTGCGCGAGCACCTGCGCCACGATTTAAGCGCCGCTGCTTGGCATGGCAGTGGGCAAACGGCCAGCATTGGCCTGCGCCTGGTCAGCCCCGAAGATTTCGACCAGCAAGCCATGGAAGAGTTAAGCGGCCTGAACCTGGATCGCCTGGACGTGGAGTGCTCCCACTACCACCCAGCCCCCGAGCTGCTTAGTGCCAAGCACGACGAGCCGCCGGTCACCGAGGTGCTCACCAGTCGCTTGCTCAAAAGCAACTGCCTGGTCACCGGCCAGCCCGATTGGGGCAGCGTGCAAATCAGCTACAGCGGGGCGCAAATCGACCAAGAGGGGCTGCTGCGCTACATCGTCAGCTTTCGCAACCACAACGAGTTCCATGAGCAATGCGTCGAACGCATCTTCATGGACATCTGGCAGCGCTGCCGCCCGATCAAGCTGACGGTGTATGCCCGCTACACGCGCCGGGGCGGGCTGGATATCAACCCGCTGCGCACCAGCCACCCGATGCAGTTGCCGCCCTCGGTGCGCACCGCGCGGCAGTAAGCGCACCGTGTTGGCCTAATCTGCCCAGCGCTGGCTGATGGCCAATAGCTCGTCCATCAAGCCCACAAACAGCGCAACCAGCTGCGGGTCAAAGTGCTGGCCCGCTTCGGATTCGATCAGTGCCATCGCATCCTGCGCCGTCCAGGCTTTTTTGTAGGGGCGCACGCTGGTCAGGGCATCAAACACATCGGCAATGGCCACGATGCGGGCCTCCAGCGGGATGGCCTCGCCCACCAGGCCATAGGGGTAGCCTTGGCCGTTGAATTTTTCGTGGTGGTACAAGGCCACCGAACGCGCCAAGCGCAGCACGCGCGAGGGGTCTTCGCCAATGATTTCTGCGCCAATTTCTGGGTGGCGGCGCATGACCACCCATTCTTCGGGGGTGAGCTTGCCCGGCTTTTGCAAGATGGCATCGGGGATGCCAATTTTGCCCACATCGTGCATGGGCGCGGCGTTGAGCAAATCATCTGTCCAATCGGGCGCACACCCGGCCGCCAAGGCCAGGCAGCGAGAAAAATGGCTCATGCGGATGACGTGCATGCCGGTTTCATTGTCTTTGTACTCGGCCGCCCGGCCCAAGCGCTGCACGATTTTTAAGCGCGTTTCGCGCAGCTCATCCAGCCGCACCAGCGACAAGTGCGTGCGCACCCGCGCCCGCACTACCGGGGCGCTGATGGGTTTGGTCAGGTAGTCCACACAGCCGGCGGCAAAGCCTTCGACCTCATCGGCAACATCGTTCAGGGCCGTGACAAAAATCACGGGCACGGCGGCCGTCTGCGCTTCGGCCTTGAGCGCGCGGCAGACCGCGTAGCCATCCATGCCCGGCATCATCACATCGAGCAAAATCAAATCGGGCGTGTGTTCCCGCGCCAACTCCAGCGCCCGTTGGCCATCAGTGGCGAACTGCAGGCGGTACTCTTGCTGCAGCACTTGGCGCAAGACTTGTAAGTTGGTCGGTTCGTCATCCACCAACAAAAGGCGCGGACGGTGGTCGAGGGTAACGGTCATGGCTTCATGGCTTTATGGTTTCGAGTTGCTCGCGCAACAAGGCACTGGCACGGGAAAAATCAAAATGATCCAGCGCCTGGGTCAGCTGCGGCAGCAAGGATGGGGGCAGGCAAGCGGTCAAGCGCGACAGATCAGGGTACTCGCTGCGCTCTAAATTTAAAAGCATTTCGCGCATGCAAGTAATCATTTCATCGGTTAATAGCTCATTATTACCTATGGAATTTAAGCGGCCCAAGCTATCTTTTTCTTCAGTCACCGCGAGCAAGGCTTGTACCTGCTGCCAGGCTTGGGCCAGCGCTGACCACGCCGCTGCTGGCAGCGGGTGGCCCTGGTGGGCCGAGGATTCCACCGCGTGCAAAGTCTGGGCCAAGGCCGGCAATTGCAAATTGCCCGCCACCCCGCGCCAGCGGTGGGCCAGGGCGGCCACGTCGGCCATTTGCGCAGCCGCATGGAGCGCTTGCAGCTGCGCAAGTACCGCAGGAAACTGGGCCATGCTGCGCTGCAAAGCACCCTGCCATTGGGCGCGGCTGCCCCACAGCGCCAGGGCGGCGGCCTCATCACACACGGCAGCAGGCGGTGCGCTGGCTGCGGGGGCCGTGGCGGCCGCCGGTGCCAGGGGGAGCAGGGGCGCGGCAGGGGCATCCAAGTGCAAAACCCGGGCAATTTCTGCTTGCAAACAGGGCACCGACAAGGGCTTTTGGGCAAAGCCATTCATGCCGACATCAAACGCCTGCTGGCGGTCTTGCAGCAAGACGCTGGCCGACAGGGCGATCACCGGCGTAGGGGCTTGGCCCTGCTGGGCTTGCCAGGCACGCCACTGCGTGGTGACGGCAAAGCCGTCGATGTCGGGCATGTGCAAATCCAGCAGCACCACATCAAAGGCCTGGGCTTTGAGCAACGCCAACGCCGCTTGGCCGCCACTGGCCAGCGTGACCTGGTGGCCACCACGGGCCAGTACCAGTTGCAGCAACTCCAGGTTCTCGGGCACGTCATCCACCGCCAGAATGCGCAGCGGCGGCAGCGCCACGCTGGCCAGCATGGGGGTGGCGGCCACGGGCTGGCCCGGCGGCAGGGGCAGGCAAACGGTAAAGCAGGTGCCTTGGTTTGGAATGCTGCTGACCTGCAAGCGCCCGTGCATCAATTCGACCAGCTGGCGGGCAATGGTGGTGCCCAGCCCGGTGCCGCCAAAGCGGCGCGTGGTACTGGTATCGGCCTGCGCGAAGGGGGTAAACACCCGACTCAATTGCTCCGCCGTCATGCCAATGCCGGTGTCTTGCACCTGCACATGCAGCCACTGCTCCGGCCCCTGGCGCACGTGCAATGTGACGCTGCCGATGGCGGTGAATTTGATGGCGTTGGAGAGCAGGTTGAGCAGCACTTGGTGAATGCGCAGGGCATCGCCCTGAAAAAACTCCGGCTCCTCAGGGGGGTAATCCAAATGCAGCGAGAGGGCTTTTTTGCCAGCCTCCAGGCTGAGCATGTCCACCAGCTGCTGGCACAGCTGGCGCAGCGAGAAATCGCGCACCTCCAGCTGCAGCGCACCTTTTTCGAGTTTGGCCGTATCCAAAATGTCGTTGAGCAAGCCCAGCAGGGTGCGCCCCGATTGCCGCACGGTGGTCAGCTGGCGCTGCTGCTGTGGGTTCAGGGGGGTATCGAGCAAGGCCTCGGTAAACCCCAAAATGGCGTTCAGCGGTGTGCGGATTTCATGGCTCATATTGGCCAAAAAGCTGCTGCGCGCCTGGCTGGCTTGTTCGGCCTGCTCTTTGGCCTGGCGCAGCTCCGCTTCGTGGCGTTTATGCTGCGTAATATCGTAAAAAACAGCCATGCAACCACGCAGCACACCGTCTTCAAAGAGCGGCAAGACCGTCATGGCCGCAGGAAATGGCCCACGCTCTTTGTGCACCAGAACCAGGTTATCCTGCATGTCAAAGGACACGCATTCTTGCAAGGCGTAGCACAAGCACACTGGGCAGGCGGGGGCATCCTCGCCTTCTGCTTGGCCTGCGCAAAAATACATTTGGCCGTGCAGCGACTGGCCTTTGAGCTGCGCCAGCGTCCAGCCAAAAAGGCGTTCTGCTTCTGGATTTAAGAAGGTGCAGCGCTCTTCGCGGTCCAACACCATTACGCCCTTGCCCAAATTAGCCGTAATGCTCTCTAAAAAGGAGCGCTCATGGGCCAATTCTTGTTCTAATTTTTTGCGTTTGGTGATGTCGGTGCGCACCGAGATGTACTCTTTGGGCAAGCCGTTGGCATCCAAAAACGGCACGATGGTGGCCGCCACCCAGTAGGCTTGGCCCGTGACCGGGGAGCGGTTGCAAATCTCGCCATGCCACGTGTGGCCTTGGCTGATGGTCTCCCACATTCCGGTATAGAAAGCACGCGGATGGATGCCCGAAGCAATGATGCGGTGGTTTTTCCCCAGCAGCTGATGCGGTGCCATGCCATTGATTTCACAAAACAAATCATTCACATAGGTGATGGTTCCGTGGACATCCGTGGCACTGACAATGGCGTGCTGATTCAGGGTGCGCTCGCGCAGCAGCATGGCGCGGTACTGCACCTCAAAGTCATCGGCAAACACACGCAATTGAAGCAGGGCTTGGGCGGGATCCTGCCAATTTTTAATGTGCAGGCCCAGCGGCTGCAGCATGCGGTTGAGCATGGCTTGCAAGTCAGCCAAGTTGTTTTGCACTTGCCCGTGTTGTGCATGCAGATGCGCTTGCTGCTGGGCGGCCGCGACAAGCTGCGCCAAAGCGTGTTGAACCTCCGGGCCAGCAGTTTGGGCAAGGCGGTGCAACTGTGCCAGTGCGCTCGCAGAAAGCTGCTGTGTGGTCACGACCCCAGCGGTCAGGTCATCTTGATTGGGCACAAACGATTATTTTCAAAAGATATGTAGCAATGCTATGTGATTAATTGTGCCAATAAATTCTGCGCCTGCACCAACTCAAAAGAATCCAAGGCTTCTTGAATCGTTTTGATTTTTGCAGCATCCACCCATGGCTGCAGCTGCACCAACTGCTGGTGGGGCAGCTCGCCTTGCGCGAGCATGTCGATGGCTTGCTGCACGAGGCCGCGCACTTGTGCAGCATCGGCCCCCACCGGCACCGCCCCTTGCCCCGCTGGCGCTGGCGCTGGCGCTGGCGCTGGCGCTGGCGGGGCCACAGCATCGCGCACTTGCAGCCACTGCTGCTGCAGCAGCTGCAAAGCCGCTGCACAGGCCGCCCCATCGTGCGCCTGCGCGCTCGCTTCCAACGACCGCAGCACACCGGCCAAGGGTTTGAGCTGCAAATTGGCCGCCACACCATGCCAGCGGTGGGCTTGCTCGGCCACGGCGGGCCAGTCTTGCGTGGCTGCCAATGCCTGCAATTGGGCGGGCCCGCTGCGGTATTGCTGCACGCAACGCTGCAGCATGTGCTGCCAAGTCGCCCAGTCGCCCCACAGGGCCACGGCGGCAGGCGCATCCCAGGGCGGTGCATCGGCTGTGGCCAGCGCAGGCGCTGCCGCGCTGGCGGGTGCAGCCACTGCGCTGGGCCCGGCAGCCGCCGCCAGGGGCAGGCCCAGCACCCGGGCCATTTCCGCGTACAAGTCGGGGATATGCAGGGGCTTGGGGGCAAAGCCATTCATCCCCGCTTGCAGGGCCAAGGCCCGGTCTTCGGCCAGCACACTGGCCGACAGGGCAATGATGGGCACCGGCGGCTGGGCTGTATCCTGTCCAAGGCGGCCCGCTTCCAGCGCGCGGATGTGCTCGGCCACCTGGTAGCCATCCATCTCGGGCATTTGCAAATCGGTCAGCACCAGATCAAAGGGCTGCCGGGCAAACTGCGCCAGGGCCTCGCGCCCGCCCGAGGCCAGCGTAAGCTGGTGCCCCGCGCGGCCCAGCACCACGCGCAGCAGCTCTAGGTTCTCGGGCATATCGTCCACGCACAAAATACGCAGCGGCGGCAGACTGGGGGCCGCCTGGGTAAAGCGTAGCGCCGCCCCGCTGGCCAATGCCAAAGGCAGTTGCACGGTAAACGCCGAGCCGGCACCCGGGGCGCTTTGCACCGCAATGCTGCCGCCCATCAGCTCGGCCAGCTGGCGGGCAATGGTGGTGCCCAGCCCGGTGCCGCCAAAGCGGCGGGTGGTGGAGGCATCGGCCTGGGCAAAGGGATCAAAAATGCGCTGCAGCTGCTCGGCCGTCATGCCGATACCGGTATCCACGACGCTCAAATGCAGCACCCCGCTGGCATAGGCCACGCGCAGTTGGAGGTGGCCCACCTCGGTAAATTTAATGGCGTTGCTGAGTAAATTGAGCAAGATTTGCTGGATGCGCAAGGCATCGGCATGGAAAAACTCAGGCTCGGTGGCCGGGTAGTGCAGCTGCAAAGCCAGCCCTTTTTGCGCCGCCTGCAAGCGCACGGTCTCGCATACTTCGGCACACAGTTGGCGCAAGGAAAGATCGGCCTGTTCAAGGTGGACGGCACCTTTGTCCAGCTTGGCCGAATCCAAAATATCGTTGAGCAACCGCAGCAGCGACAAGCCCGATTGGCGCACCGTGCTCAGCTGCTGGCGCTGGGTGGCATTGAGCGGACTGTCGAGCAACACCTCGCTAAAACCAATGATGGCGTTCATGGGGGTGCGAATTTCATGGCTCATGTTGGCCAAGAAACTGCTGCGGGCAGCGGCGGCCACTTCGGCCCGCTCTTTGGCCTGGCGCAGGGCTTCCTCCATGGCATGGCGTTCGCTCAAATCGGTGGCGAATTTCACAATTTTGAAAACCTTGCCCTGGGTATCAAAAATGGGGTTGTACGAGCCCAAAATCCATACCCGGCGGCCCCCCTTGGCCACCCGCAAGAACTCCCCCAAAACGGGCTGGCCCTGGCGCAATTGCGCCCAGCCTGCGGCATAGCCCGGGGCCTTCAACTCTCGTTCGGTGCAAAAATTTTGGTGGTGCAGGCCCAGTACCTCGTCCCGGGTATAGCCCATCATGCGCAGGTGATTGTCATTGGCACCAATGACGTAGCCGTCTAACCCGGATATTTCACCGTAGTAGAGCCACAAACGAGTACGGCATTGCCCTTGTGTGCCCGAAAATC
>NZ_JBHSEY010000009.1:407-2092 GCF_042654745.1 Comamonas denitrificans | reverse complement strand
AATCGAGGGGGTTTATGAAAGTGAACCTTTTGAAAAAAGGAGCCGTTCGTGTTGATTAAGCTGTTCGGTCATAAAGACTGCCATAAAACCAAGATTTACCATTCGTACTTGCAAGAAAAAGGGAGCCAGTTTGTTTTTTTGGATGTTCATGAAGACGACGCGGCTGCTGATGAACTGTGCTCCCTCTATTCGAACGGAAAGCTGAATTTCCCGACAATAGTGGTTGGGACAAAGAAGCTGAGAAACCCCAAGTTCAAGGACCTTGACAGGTGGTTGGAAGCTTCAATGAAATAATGAGTTTTTTAGAATTATTAATAACTTAATAAGCAGTAAGATCAATGATTACAGCAATTTTCCGCAGTTGTGTTACCAAGAAACATGCTGCGGAGTTTTAGCAAAGATACTTCATCAAGCTGGTGTTGGAAAACGTGGTCTTATCGTCGTTTGCACGGCGTGAGGAATGGGAGTGGCTTCAATTTTTGAAAGTTAGGTGAAAAATATGTCGGATCTAAAAATGAATAAAGAAGACGGTGTTGAAAGCTATGAATTTGCAACCCCTGAAGCAATCGAAGAAGCATTGAAAATCGGGAAGCTTAGTCAAACGGTTTTCGGCATGGGTTGCTTTTGGGGACCGGATTCTAATTTTGGAGGGACGCAGGGAGTAGTGCAAACACGTGTTGGCTACGCTGGAGCATCAACTCTGGATCCGAGTTACCGCAACATCAACGGACACGCCGAAGTCGTCAGAGTGATCTACGATAAAGACCAAATCAGCTACAGGGAACTTCTTGGAAGTTTTGAATCATGGTCTGTTCATGGTAGAAAGCAGGGCCAGTATCGCCAGATACTTTTTGTTTTTGATCACGGATAGGCGTTTTAACCGCATGAGGCCAAGTATCGCACCGCGGAAGCGCCATCAAGCCGGCTGAGACACTCGATTTTCCCGCCCAGGTGTCAGGTTCACCACCAGGGTTTGGCGTTCAGGAGAGTGATTTGCGGCGCTCGGCGTGTACCGGGCGCAGAGCCAGTTCGCGGCAAGTCAAAATCGCCGCTTTGTTCATTCACCAACTGATGCGCTGATCGACCTCAAAGTCCGGTGCCGGTTGCGCCGCTAGGTCCCAGTCTGCTGGCTCGGTTTGCGCCCCGTCATCCATCTGCGCATCACTACAGTCATCCCACAGCGGTGGCCCGCGCGCCGGGGAGATGCGGGGTGGCTCTGAATCTGCCCCGATGTGGTCCAGGATGTGCCGGATGTCAGCGCTGTGCGTAATGAACGCGATGATGCGCATATGCCCGCCACACAGCGGACACAAGAGGGGGAACACCTCGTAGATGCGGGCGATCAGCACCGCCCACAGGTAGTGCGCTGCACGCTTGGGCAGCACCGGCTCGCTCTGGGATGGCAGCGCGCTGCTCATCGGTACCACACCAGGCGCGCACTCCCCCGTGCTGATCGACGCGCCCAGCACGGGAGCGGCTTGCGCCGGTGTCGCCAGCGCCGTCACCGCAGCCCTGAGCGGCGAGTTGGGTGCCAACACGCCAAAATAGCGGTGCCGGTGGGTGCGTGGCGGTGGCACCAGCGCGGCGATGCGGTCGATCAGCTCCAGCGGTGTGAGGTGCAGCTCATCAACCTTGGCACCGCGCTTGTCGCTGGTGGGTTCGCTGCGCTGCTTGCCGCAGCGGTA
>NZ_JBHSEY010000009.1:0-328 GCF_042654745.1 Comamonas denitrificans | reverse complement strand
CCGCTCCAGCGCAGCGCGGTCGTGGGCTTCGATGCAGACACCGGCGTCCACCGAGAAGCCGCTGTGTTTGTAGCCCAGCATGTCTTTGGCGTCACAGTACTCCAGCAGGCCCCGAGCAACGAAGGCGCGCAGGATGCGCTTTTGCAGTGTGGTCTGCACTTGTGCCACGGGTGTCGCATCGATGCCGGTGGCAGGGTGGAATACGACACCTGACGCAGAGACTTGCATTGCGGCATCAGCGCTGCCCTCGCCTGCCACCTCCTCAAACACCCCGTCCACCACACAGACGTGGAAGTGGACGTGTTCGTTCAGGCTGGAGCCGAACCTG
>NZ_JBHSEY010000008.1:0-40181 GCF_042654745.1 Comamonas denitrificans | reverse complement strand
GTCTCAGCCGGCTTGATGGCGCTTCCGCGGTGCGATACTTGGCCTCATGCGGTTAAAACGCCTATCCGTACGGCCAGCAGATGGGCAACTTCCGCGTGATGGACGCGCTCGCCACCCTGGCGTTTGACTTCCCGGCAGCCCACCCGCGCGCCAAAGAGCGCACCGAATTCTTCCGCCGCGAGCTGGAGCAGTGGCTGAGCCTGTCCAACCGCACCAACATCGACCCGTTTGAGGTGCGCGGCAGCTACGCGGGCGCCATGGGGCTGGGGCAGTTCATGCCTTCCAGCTGGGCCCGGTTTGCCGTGGACTTTGATGGCGACAGCCGCATCGATTTGTTCAGGAGCCCCACGGACGCCATCGGCTCCGTGGCCAACTACTTCAAGGGCCACGGCTGGACCACCGGCATGCCCACGCATTACAGCGTGCAATTCGACCCCGCCACGGTGAAGATGGACGAATTGCTGGCCCCCGACATCCTGCCCACCTTCAGCGCCACCAGCATGCAGGCCAAGGGCGCTTTGCTGGATGCGGCGGGCGCCCAACACGCTGGCCCGCTGGCCCTGGTGGAACTGGAAAACGGTGGCGATGCGCCCACCTACGTGGCGGGCACCGAGAACTTCTACGCCATCACGCGCTACAACTGGTCAAGCTACTACGCCATGGCGGTGATCGAGCTGGGCCGGGCGGTGGTGGCGGCGCGCGCCGCCCCCTGACGGGGCAAGCGGTGCCTTAAAAAGAATCCCAGTCATCATCGCCACCCGCGGCCACGGCCTTGGCCTTGGGAAGGGCTGCCGGCTTGCCGGCCGCGGGAAGCGCCGTCTTGCGCACAGGCGCTTTCACGGCAGGCTTTGGCGCCGCGATGGGAGCGGCTGCAGGAGCCACCTTCAGCACGCCGTGGCCCCCAGGCTTTCGCCCGGGTGAAGCTTGAACACCGCCACCGCCTGCACCAGCTCCTGCGCCTGGCCGTGCAGGCTGCTCGCCGCCGCCGCCATTTCCTCCACCAGGGCCGCGTTTTGCTGCGTGGCCTGGTCCATGTGCGTGACCGCCTCTCCCACCTGGCTCACGCCGGCGCTCTGCTCGCTGCTGGCCGCACTGATCTCGCCCATGATGTCGGTGACCCGGCGGATGCTCGTGACCACCTCGTTCATGGTGGCGCCGGCCTGACCGACGAGCTGCGTTCCCGCATCGACCCGATTCACGCTCTCGGAGATGAGTTGCTTGATCTCCTTGGCCGCGTCCGCGGAGCGGCCGGCCAGGCTGCGCACCTCGCCAGCGACCACGGCAAAGCCGCGTCCCTGCTCGCCGGCGCGCGCTGCCTCGACCGCGGCATTGAGGGCCAGGATGTTCGTCTGGAAGGCAATGCCGTCGATCACATTGATGATGTCGGCAATCTTTCTGGAGCTGTCGCTGATGCCCTCCATGGTCTGCACCACCTGCGACATCACCTGCCCGCCCTGGGTGGCCACCGACGACGCACTTTGCGCCAGCTGGTTGGCCTGGCGTGCGTTGTCGGCGTTTTGCCGCACCGTGGACGAAAGCTGCTCCATCGACGCCGCCGTCTCCTCCAGGGCACTGGCCTGGGACTCGGTGCGCGCACTCAGGTCATGGTTGCCCTGGGCGATCTCGGCACTCGCCGTGTTCACCGAATCGCTGGCCTGGCGCACCGTGGAAACCACCTGCACCAGCTTGTTTCGCATCCGTCCCAAGGCATTCATGAGCTGCGCCACCTCGTCATGCCCCGAACTCTGGAGATCCTTTGTCAAATCGCCCTCTGCCACGGCCTCGGTGAAGCCGACCGCCTTGTGCATGGAGTCAACGATGCGGGTGAAGATGCGGAAGAACACGACGAAAAACAGGCCCAGCATGATTACGCTGCCGACAATCTCCATCCAACGCCAAAACTCCACACGCTCTTTGGCCGCCTGTACGACCCCCGTCGTACGTGCATCAAGTAATTGAAAGAATTCATTGATCGGCACCATGACTTGCGCCTTGACGCGGTGATATGCTTGGTTGTGCACCAACTCGCGTGCTTGCTCCAAATCAGGCGCGGCCTGCGACCAGCCTCCCTTGCCATCAGCTACCAGCCCTTTGACAAGGTTCATGGCCTGGGTTTCGGTGTCTATCAACTCGGTCGACTTCCGTGTGGCTTCGCTGAGCTTGGCCAGTTCAGCATCAGAAAAACCCTCGCTTCTCATCATGTCCAGCAGCGCCATAGCTGGGCCCGTAGCCCCCCCCGCCCCCCCAGGAGCCGTGTCAGCAGCCCGAAAGTCCCAGTAAATGCCCTCGTACCCGGCAGGGCGAGGCTGCTTACCGCTACGGATGTTGACCACTTCGTTGTACTGCTGCTCCCAGCGTGGATCACCCGTGACCACATAGGTGCGCACCAGTCGTGTCAAGTCATCGGAGCTTTGCCGCAGTTCGTCAGCGAGCAAATAGGACACATAGCGTTGCCTGTTCGCTCGGTCAATTTCCTCATTGGCCCGGCTCACCGCCCACTGCGCAAACAACAACACCGCCACCGTTGCCAGCAGCATCAGCACGAATTTCTGACGCAAACCCATCCGAAAAATAAACATGGTTCCCCTCCTTGTTGACGTGATTCTTTGCAGATATTTGAGCTGCCTGGACGGCACTCGCGTGCCGGCGCAGCCAAATACGATCCAACCTGCCAAGTGCCGAAAAGGTTCGCCCGGATCGGACATGGCTGTGTTGCTGCATCATTTGTAACTGATTTTTTTTAAAAATCGTAATGAATGTAAATCAAGATTCCGATTCGTTGTTGCGCCCGGTTGACACTGGCTCAGGGCCGCTGCATCTGGCAGCTAGTCGGCATCTGCGCCTTGGCCGCAGGAATCTGCCGCACCACGCGAAAGCCATAGCCCGAGCCCTCCACGTCGAACCTGACGCCCGGCGCGCCCAGCCGATCCATCACGCCCACCACCAAGGCCTGCTGGAACTGGTGGTCGGCGGCGCGCATGGCGCCCGCCTGGCCGTACAGGCTGACGCTGGCGCCCTCCAGCACGCGCGCCACGGGCAGGGGCTGGTAAATGGAGTGAACCCACTAAATTGCCACCACCACAACCGAGGAGACACGCATGTACAGCACGCTGGGCGCCACGCCTGGACGTGGTCGAGATGATGGACGGCCTGATGCAAGGCGCGGACCGCGATCTGGTCAAAGTCTGGCAAAAAATGAACCAGCACCGCTTTGACAAGGTGATGCTGAAAACCAAAACCGTCGGTGCCCAAGCCACCCCCGAAGGCATTAAGGTGCAGTTCGAGGGCCTGGATGGCACCCAAAGCGAAGGCACTTACGACCTGGTGCTGCAAGCCGTGGGCCGCACGCCCAACGGTAAAAAAATCGGTGCCGACAAGGCGGGCGTGGCCGTGACCGAGCGCGGCTTTATCGACGTGAACATCCAGATGCGCACCAACGTGCCGCACATCTTTGCCATTGGCGACATCGTGGGCCAGCCCATGCTGGCGCACAAAGCGGTACACGAGGCGCATGTGGCGGCCGAAGTCATCGCCGGGGAATTGCAGGGCAACAAAGAACTGGCCGCCGCCGCGTTCAACGCCCGCGTGATTCCCAGCGTGGCCTACACCGACCCCGAAGTGGCCTGGGTGGGCCTGACCGAAGACCAAGCCAAGGCGCAAGGCATTCAGGTCAAAAAAGGCCTGTTCCCCTGGGCCGCCTCGGGCCGCGCCATTGCCAATGGCCGCGACGAGGGCTTTACCAAGCTGCTGTTTGATGCGCAAACCCACCGCATCCTGGGCGGCGGCATTGTCGGCACCCATGCGGGCGACATGATTGGCGAGATTGCCTTGGCCATTGAGATGGGTGCGGACAGCGTGGACATTGGCAAAACCATCCACCCGCACCCCACACTGGGCGAAAGCATTGGCATGGCCGCCGAAGTGGCCCACGGCAGCTGCACCGACGTGCCGCCGCAGCGCAAGTAATGGCCTAACGCGCCTAACTGCCTAGCGCCAAATGGCCTAGCGGCCTGGCCCATCACGCCCGGTGCAGAGCAGCATCGGGCGTTTTTCTTTTCCGGCTGGCATGGCCTTGCGCCTCAGAACGTGTTCACGTTCTCAGTGCGGTGGCGGCTGGGGGGTGGGGCCTTGTTGGTACACCAGCACTTTCAAGCTGCATTCCTCATCCACATCGGCAAACGCAGGCGGGTTGGCCAGGCGCTGGATGAATTGCAGCGCGGGCGCTTCGGCCTCGACGGTGTCGCGCAGAAACTGACTGCTCAGCTCCGGGGCGTTCAGGCACAGCAGGGCGTGGCCCTGGGCGGTCAGCAAATCGGGCAGGCGGCGCACCAGGCGGGCATAGTCTTTGGTGGCAACAAAGCTGCCTTTTTGGTAGCTGGGTGGGTCGGCAATGACCAGGTCATACGGCCCCAGGCGCTTGAGTTTGCCCCAGCTGCTGAAAATATCATGGGCAAAAAATTTGGCCCCGGTCAATTGGTTGAGTTGGTGGTTTTCGCGCCCCAGGGCCAGGGTGCTGCTGGCCATGTCCATATTGATGACTTCGCTGGCCCCGGCCTGCAGTGCGGCAATAGAAAAAGCGCAGCTGTAGGCAAACAAATTGAGCACTTTGATGTCCGCATGGCCTTGTTCGCGCAGGGCTTGTATGTGCTGGCCAACCCATGCGCGCCCGGCCGCCATGTCCAAAAAGAGGCCGTGGTTTTGCCCTTGCAGCAGGCGCACCCGGTAGCGGGCAGCGCCTTCGCTGACGGTGTGCAGCTGCGGCACCGTGCCACGCATCAGCTGGTTGTGCGCCCCCGCACCACGTTGTTGGTACACCCAGTTCAACGTTTGCCCCAAGGCCGCAAAGCGTTGCTGCAGCGCCTGGTCGATTGCCGCCAGACTGGCCGCATCCAAGGGGGTGAAGCTGGTTAGCAGCAGCACGGGGGGGTAGGCATCCAGGCTCAGGTGCTCACAGCCGGGGTAGCGTCCGCCCCGGCCATGAAATAACCGGCCGGCATCGGTGGGCGGGGTCAGCTGGGCAATACAGTCCAATAAAGCGTGCATTTTTTATCTATGAAATATGCCACTAGCGCTTATACAGCAAGCGCTAACAGCTATATTAATTGTGTTTTAAAAGGCGCTGGGTGCCAAGCAGCTGGGCCAAAGCGGCCTCCAGCGGCACAGGCTCGGCATGCAGCTGGGCGGCCAGCAGTTCACCGCACAGGGCCGCCAGCGTAATGCCGCGTGCGCCCAGGGCGGTCAGGGCGAATAAGCCCGCATCCGGCCCAGGCACCGGGCCAATGATGGGCAGGCGGTCGTGGCTGGCCACGCGCACCCGTGCCCAGGTGGCTTGGCAGGCCGGATCGCCCGGGGTAAAGGCCGGGGCCAAGGGTGCAGCGCTGGCCGGTAGCAGTTGCGCCAGCTTGCCCAGGTTGTGGGCGTGGGCGGCGGCTTGGTCGGCGGCAGCGACGGGCAGAGCGCTGACATCGCGTTCAAAGGTGGAGCCCATGACCCAAAAGGCCCCATGCGCATCTGGCACGTGGGGCACCAAATTGCCGCTGCCATTGACCGGAAAGGGCGGCAGGGCGTGGGCGGTGTGCGCGGTGCAGCGCCCCCAGGTGACTTGCCCACGCAGGGGCTGCAGCCGCCAGTGCGTGGGAAGAAAGGGCGCACTGGCCGGCCCGGCGGCCAAAATGGCGATACCCGCCTGGGCCAGAAGCTGGCCCTGGTGGCCCCGCGCCTGCCATTGGCCCTGCTGGCTTTGCAGTTGGGCGCAATCGGCGTGGCCAACAAAACGAATATTGGGATGCTGCAATTGCGCCGCCACCAAGGCGGCCGGGCGCAACCAACCGGCACGGTGGTGCCACACCGCGCGGGCATCCGCGGGCAAGCCGGCTGCTGCGCATTGCATAGCGCTGGCCGCTTGGCTCCAAGCCAAACCAGGGCCATCTTCCCAGGCAAGTTGTTTTTGATCTTGCGTGTCGTGCTCTAACACTGCGCTTAAAGCCCAGTCTTGCCCGGCCTGGCAAAGCTGCTGCAAGCGCGGCAAAAGCACCTGCAGCCCAGCACGCGACAGGCGCGACAGTACGCAATCGTCCGGCGAGGTGTGCGGGCAAAACAGCCCCGCAGGCAAGCCCGAGGCCCCATCGGCAGGCGCTGCGCCTTGGCCCAAAACGGTGACTTGCCAGCCGCGTTGGGCCAGGCTCCAGGCGGCGCTGCTGCCAGCCAGCCCCGCACCTATGACCAAGGCAGTGCCGGGTGGGGCGCTTGGGGGTGGGGTTTTGCGCAGCGTCCAGGGCGGGTCAAAGCGGGCGTGCAGGGCGGGTGTTTCAGGGGCAATCGTGCAGCCATTTTTGGCCAATAGCGTGGCCAGTGCTGCGTGAGCTGCTCCTAAAAATTGGGTTCCGCGCTGGCAGTGGCGCAGCAGCGGTTTGAGGGCATGGGGGGCGAGCCAGGCCGAAGCACCCTCGGCGCTGCCGATCAAAATGGTGTCGGCCACCATGCTTTGCTGGCGCAGCACGCTCTCTGTCGGGCCCAGCCACAGGGTCAATTGCAGCGCACCGCCTTCCAGTGCCAGCCGGTGGACACCAGGTAACAGGCCTTGCAAGCAGGGCTGCCAAGCGGCAGGGGCTTGGGTTTGCAGGGCCTGGGCATCGTGGAGCACCAGCACGTAATGCAGTACCGCTGGGGGGGCTGGGCGCGGCGGCGGGGCCGCCCTGAAAACAGCCCGGTGCAGGGCGAGCAGGGCATCGGCATTGCCGCTGGCATCCAACACGCGCCACGTGGCGTGCTGCGCCCAAGCGCGGGGCAAGGGGGCCAGCCAGTTTGGCAGCAGGCCACTCATTCCCAGCGCTCTTGGTAGGAAAACACCGGCAAACGCCACTTCAGGCGAATGGCCAGCAGGCGAAACGCCAGGCCACCGGCAAAGCACACGGCGATGTTGATGTCGTGGCTCACATTCCAGGCGCTGAGCAGCCAATACAGCAAGCACACGGCCAGCGAGACACTGGCGTACAGCTCACGGCGAAAGACCACCGGCACCTGGTTGCACAGCACATCGCGCACGATGCCCCCGCTGATGCCCGTGAGCATGCCGGCCATGATGACCACCACGCGCGGGTAGCCATGCTCTAGCGCCACGCTGCAGCCGATGAGCGAAAAGGCAATCAGCCCCATGGCATCGAGCAGCAAAAACACCTGCTTCAAGTGGCGCATATGGCGGGCGATGACGGTGGTTAGCAGCCCGGCGCCAATGACCAGATAGACGTATTCGGGGTGCTGCGTCCAGCCAATGGGGTAGTGGCCCAAGACCATGTCGCGGATGGTGCCCCCGCCCAGCGCGGTGACAAAGGCAATCACGGCCACGCCAAAAATATCCATATTGCGCCGCCCCGCAGCCAGGGCGCCGGACATGGCTTCGGCCGTGATGGCAATCAGGTAGATGACCAGCATGGTGGTCAGTTGCGAGAGCTGGAAGGAGTCCAGCAAAGAAGTCGAGGGCAGCAGCATAAGCACCTTGCGGGGTGAAGGAGATGAAAGAGGGGGTGGTTGCCTCTCCCGCTGTCCTTGTTACCTGAGAGTTGCGTGCGCGGGTGGCGCACTTGCCCCTTCGGTGAGCCACTGCGCCCGGCCATGGGCCAGGCGGTGGCTGCTCTCCAGTCGGCGAAATCTTTTTGCGGTACCGGGGCCTGAGCGATTATGGGAGTTTGCGCCTTCGGCGGGGCTGGTGGTGACGGCAGCCCTCTCTCCCGCAAAAAACGCGTGATTATGGCATGGCGATGCGCACGCCCTTCAGGCCGAAGGCGGCGTGTAGCCCGCAGCCACTTCGGCCCCATCGCCAAAAAAGTGCGCTTCCATTTGTTTGGCCAAGTATTTGCGGGCCTGGGCATCGGCCAGGTTCAGGCGGTTTTCATTGACCAGCATGGTCTGGTGCTTGAGCCAAGCGGCCCAGGCTTGTTTGCTGACATTGTCAAAAATGCGCTTGCCCAGCTCGCCAGGGTAGGGGGGCAAATCCAGGCCATCGGCTTCTTTATTCAATTTGATGCAGTAAACGGTGCGCGTCATAACAGGGTCCTTGTTGATTTCAGATTTTTAAGTAATAACAAACTGAAATTCTATTGGTTTGAGTTTTATAAGCTTGCTTTGAGAATGCGTGGCAACAGCACGCTGCTTGTTCCCCTTTTTCAAAAGAAAACTTCTCCAAAGAAAGCCCACGATGAAAAATCGCCGCAACTTTATCAAGATTCCCACCGTGCTTACCCTTGCCGGGAGCTTGACCCTAGCGCTCAGCGCCCCAGCAGTTTGGGCCCAGCAAGCGACGCCAACAGCGCAAGCCGTGACTTTGCTGAACGTCTCTTACGACCCCACCCGCGAGCTGTATGCGGACTACAACCAAGCATTTGCCAAGCACTGGAAGGCCAAAACGGGGCAGGTGGTTACGGTCAAGCAATCGCATGGCGGCTCGGGCAAGCAAGCGCGCTCCATCATTGATGGGATTGATGCCGATGTGGCCACCCTGGCCTTGGCCGGTGACATTGATGCCTTGGTGCAGCATGGCGGACATTTGGCTGCCAACTGGCAGCAGCGCCTGCCCCATGGCAGCGCCCCCTACACCTCGACCATTGTGTTTTTGGTGCGCAAGGGCAACCCCAAAGGGGTGAAAGACTGGGATGACCTGGTGCGCCCAGACATGAAAGTCATCACCCCCAACCCCAAAACCAGCGGCGGTGCCCGCTGGAACTACCTGGCCGCCTGGGCGTATGCCGAGCGCCAGTACGGCAGCGCCGAAGAAGCGCGGGATTTTGTGCGCCAGCTTTACCGCAATGTGCCGGTGCTGGACTCTGGCGCACGCGGCTCCACCATCACCTTCGTGCAGCGTGGGGTGGGCGATGTGCTGCTGGCTTGGGAGAACGAGGCCTTTCTGGCGCTCAAAGAGTTTGGCCCGAACAAGGTGGAAATCGTCGTTCCCTCCCTGTCCATCCTGGCCCAGCCCTCGGTGGCTGTGCTAGACAAGGTCGTGGACAAAAAAGGCACGCGCACGGTCGCCCAAGCCTATTTGCAACACTTGTACAGCCCCGAAGGCCAGCGCATCGCGGCCAAGCACCACTACCGTCCCACCGATCCCCAGGTGCAGGCCGAGTTTGCCGACCGCTTCCCGCGCCTGGAACTGCTCACCATTGACCAGGCCTTTGGCGGCTGGGGCAAAGCCAGCCAGGCGCATTTTGTCGATGGGGCCAGCTTTGACCAAATTTATGCCAATCGCTAAGCCAGCGGCAGGTGAGGATGCCCAGGATGCGCGATGGGTTTGAGAACGTGCTCACAACCTCCTCGCGGGTGTGCAGTCGCGGCCTCGGGCGGTCTGCGGCGTTGCAAATCCTCGCCATAGCTACGGCTATGTCTGTGGTTTGCGCCTTGCAGCCCATCCCGATCCGCATCCCGCACCCCTTCGCGCGGAAATCGTGAACACGTTCTGAGACAATCCGCGCACCATGTCTGAACAGAACATTCCTCATTCCCCCCCGCCTGCCCCTGCTGCATTCCCCGCCCCTTGCGCCCCTTGCGCCGACAGCCCTTTGCCCACGGATCTGCCCGAGGGCTGGCTGCGCATCGAATCCATGGACATGGATGCGCAGGGCGTAGCCCACCGCCCCGATGGCAAAGTTGTCTTTATCGATGGCGCTTTGCCCGGAGAGCTTGTCAGCGCCCAAACCAAGCGCAAAAAAAACAACTGGGAGCAGGCCGAGCTCACCGCCATCCACCGCAGCTCAGCGCTGCGCGTGCGCCCAGGCTGCCCCCACTTTGGCTTGCACACCGGCGCTTGCGGCGGCTGCAAGATGCAGCACTTGGATGTGAGTGCCCAGGTCGCCAGCAAACAGCGTGTGCTGGAGGACAACCTGTGGCACTTGGGCAAGGTCAAGGCCGACACCATCCTGCGCCCCATCGAAGGCCCCGCTTGGGGCTACCGCTACCGCGCCCGGCTGGCGGTGCGCCATGTGATCAAAAAGGGCGAAGTGCTCATCGGCTTTCACGAGCGAAAAAGCCGCTACATCGCCGACATGCAGACCTGCAAAGTGCTACCCCCGCACGTTGATGCCCTGCTTATGCCCCTGCGTGGCCTGATCGCCAGCATGGATGCGCGTGATACCTGCCCGCAAATCGAACTGGCGTGCGGCGATACCGTCACCGCCCTGGTGCTGCGCCACCTGGAGCCCTTGAGCGAGGCCGATAAAACCCGGCTGCGCGATTTTGCGGCCCAGCACGGTGTGCAATGGTGGCTGCAACCCAAGGGGCCGGACACCGTGCATTTGCTCGACCCGCAGCACGCGGCCCAACTGGCCTACCGCCTGCCTGAGTTCGGCATCACCATGCCGTTCAAACCCACCGATTTCACCCAGGTCAATCCGCACATCAACCAAGTGCTGGTCACCCGCGCCCTGCGCCTATTGGGGGCGCAAAAAACCGACCGCGTGATTGACTGGTTCTGCGGCCTGGGCAACTTCACTTTGCCGATTGCCACCCAGGCCGGGCAGGTGCTGGGGATTGAAGGAAGTGAAGCGCTGGTCGCACGCTCTAAAGAGAATTACAGCTTTAATAATGCTGAAAGACTTAAAAATCAAACGCTTGCAGCTACTGAATTTGTAGCTCGCAATCTGTTCAACATGACCCCTGAGTTGCTCATGGCCGATGGCCACGCCGACAAATGGTTGGTCGATCCCCCGCGCGAAGGCGCGTTTGCCTTGAGCAAAGCCCTGGCCGACATTCACCAGGCCCGCATCGGTGCCGCCGATGCCGTGGCTTTGCCCGCTGGCCATGAAGCCTGGCAGCCGCCGCAGCGCATTGTGTACGTCAGCTGCAACCCCGCCACGTTGGCCCGCGATGCCGGGCTGCTGGTGCACCTGGCCGGTTACCGCTGCGTGGCCGCCGGGGTGGTGAACATGTTCCCGCACACCGCCCACGTTGAGAGCATGGCGGTGTTTGAGCGCTGCGCCTGAACGGCTGCACAAACGCCTGACCTCTGCGCTGCACCACTAAAAAAACCGACCTTGCACTCTATGGCGCAGGTCGGTTTTTTCAATCTTTTTCAACCTGTTGGGGCCAGGCTGAGTGTTTATTTGCTGCCGGTAGCCGACTCGGTGATGATTTCTTCTTTGGGAGCCGTTGTTGCAGCCGCGCCCAGGCTGGGGGTTAAGACCGAAGGAACGCCCTCGATTTTGTTCTCGCGCATGTAGGCATCCATCTCTTTCCAGCCGGTAAAAACATCATTGCGCGTGGCTTTGGGGTTGAGCAGGTAGCAGTCTTCAATACTGCGCACGGCGTAGCGGCAGGCGCTGCCGGTGGCCCGATCTTCTTTTTGTTTGGCCGCCACTTTGGGAGGGGGGCCCATACCGGGGATTTCTTCGAGGCAGCCGCTGAGCAAGCCAGCAGCCAGAATGGGAATCGCACAGCGCAGGAGAAGGGGCTTTATTTTTGGCATAAGGGCATTATCGGCCGGTTTTTACGATTTTTGAGGGGGCTTTTCCACCGAGCGGCGCTCTGCCGAAAAGCTATAGATATCCCAGCTTGCGATAAACAAAGCGGCAATGACCGGGCCAATCACAAACCCCGTCAAACCAAACAGGGCCATCCCCCCCAGGGTCGAAATTAACACCACATAGTCCGGCAGCTTGGTGTCTTTGCCGACCAGCAGCGGACGCAGCAGGTTGTCCACCAAGCCAATCACCAAAATACCGTACAGGGTCAAAACCACCCCCTTGGTGATGGCGCCCGTGGCCAGGTAATAAATCGACACCGGCCCCCAAATCAAACTGGCCCCCACGGCCGGCAGCAGCGACAAAAAGGCCATGAGCACGCCCCACAGCACCGCCCCTTGGATGCCTAGCACCATGAAAATCATCCCGCCCAAAGCCCCTTGCGCTGCAGCCACCACCAAGTTGCCTTTCACGGTGGCGCGAATGACGGTGGCAAATTTCTGAATCAATTCTTCCTTATGGATTGGCAGCAGTGGAATCGTGTCCCGAATGCGGTGTGCCAATTGCTGCCCATCGCGCAGAAAGAAGTACAGCAGGTACAGCATGATGCAGAAGCTGACGGCAAAACCCAAAGTGTTACCACCGAGCTCAACAGCCTTGCCGGCAATGAGCTTGCCCGCTTCGGTGGCCAAGGTGGAGAGCTTTTCTTGAATGGCCTCGGGCGAGGTCAGGTGCATCCGCTCCAAAATCTCGCCCACCCAACTGGGCAGCGCGGCATAAATTTGCTGAAAGTAGGCCCCGAAATCGAGCTGCCCGCTGACCATCCGCGCGTAGATTGCGGTGGTCTCTTGCACCACGGAAATGCTGATGAGCACCAGCGGAAAAACGGCAATCACCAGGCAAATCAGCAAGGTGGCCATGCTGGTTAAATTCAAGTGCTTTGGCCAGCGAAGGCGCAAACGGCGATTTAAAGGCTGAAACAAAATGGCCAGCACCACCGCCCAAAAAATCGCCCCCATAAAGGGCCACAAAATGGCCGCAAAGCCAATCGTTACGCCCGCAAGCAGAATAAAAAAAGCGCGTTGGGCAGCAGAGGTAGAACGCATACAGGCGAAAGATTAAGGGGCTAAAAACAGTCATCCAACCGATGGCCCGCAATGGTATGCGAGAACGCCCCAGTCTTGGAACGTGTTCATGATCTCAAATTGCAGGCACAGCCCCGTGCCCTGAAACAGCTAGGGAAAATGCCACTGCGCAAAAATTCACTTCTGTAGTCTTATAAAAGACAGTTGCAGGCCGCCAGTTTGTTTCAGTGGCACAATGGCGCTCTGCACCCAGGCCCTTCCACAGCCACAGTCGCATCCGCCAATCGGTACAGCCGTGTCGCGGGAGGTTCTCTAACCAACAATGCTTTCCTCAGGAAAGCGGATGTCAGCGAAGCATGAGCGATCAGCCAACTGTTTATCAAGCCTACCAAGGCAACACCTATCTCTTCGGCGGCAATGCCCCTTATGTCGAGGAGATGTACGAAAACTACCTCACCAACCCCGGCAGCGTTCCTGATTCGTGGCGCGAATACTTCGATGCCCTGCAGCATGTGCCCGCAGTGGATGGCAGTGATGCCAAAGACGTGCCGCACCTGCCGGTGATCAACGCTTTTGCCGAGCGTGCCAAGCAAGGCCATACGAGCGTTGTCGTGGCCGCTGGTGCCGACTCTGATCTGGGGCGCAAGCGCGTAGCGGTGCAGCAATTGATTGCCGCCTACCGCAACGTGGGCCAGCGCTGGGCCGATCTGGATCCCCTCAAGCGCACTGAGCGTCCTGCCATTCCTGAACTCGATCCTGCGTTCTACGGCTTCACCGATGCCGACCAAGAGACCGTGTTCAATGTAGGCAACACTTTCTTTGGCAAAGAAACCATGCCGCTGCGCGAGTTGCTCAATGCCCTGCGCGAGACGTATTGCGGCACCATCGGCGCCGAGTACATGTACACCACCGACCAAGTGCAAAAGCGCTGGTGGCAACAAAAGCTGGAGTCCAATCGCTCCAAGCCGGTATTCAATGCCGAGCAGAAAAAACGCATCCTCGACCGCCTGACTGCGGCTGAAGGCTTAGAGCGCTATCTGCACACCAAGTATGTTGGCCAGAAACGGTTCTCGCTGGAAGGCGGCGAGAGCTTCATCGTGGCAATGGACGAGCTGATCAATGCCGCAGGCACCAAAGGGGTGCAGGAAGTGGTGATTGGCATGGCCCACCGTGGCCGCCTGAACGTGCTGGTCAATACCCTGGGCAAGATGCCCAAGGATTTGTTTGCCGAATTCGAGCACACCGCCCCCGAAGACCTGCCCGCCGGTGACGTGAAATACCACCAAGGCTTCAGCTCCGACGTATCTACCGCTGGCGGTCCGGTGCACCTGAGCCTGGCGTTCAACCCCTCGCACCTGGAAATCGTCAATCCGGTGGTGGAAGGCTCCGTGCGCTCGCGCATGGATCGCCGTGGTGACCCGCAGGGCAAGCAAGTGCTGCCGGTGCTGGTGCATGGCGATGCCGCTTTTGCCGGCCAAGGTGTGAACCAAGAGACGCTGGCGCTGATGCAAACCCGTGGCTACACCACAGGCGGCACGGTGCACATCATCATCAACAACCAGATCGGCTTTACCACGTCCGACCCGCGCGACAAAGGTTCAACCACCTACTGCACCGACATCGTGAAAATGGTCGAGTCGCCTGTGCTGCACGTCAATGGCGACGATCCGGAAGCCGTCGCGCTGTGCATGCAGCTGGCCCTGGAATACCGCATGGAGTTCAGCCAAGACGTGGTGGTGGACATTGTTTGCTTCCGCAAACTGGGCCACAACGAGCAAGACACCCCCATGCTCACCCAGCCACTGATGTACAGCAAGATTGCCCAGCATCCCGGCACACGCAAGCTCTACGCCGACAAATTGGCGGCCCAAGGCCTGGGCGCTACCCTGGGTGACGACATGGCCAAGGCCTACCGCGCTGCCTTGGATGAAGGCCGCCATACCGTCGATCCGGTACTGACCAACTTCAAGAGCCAGTACGCCGTCGATTGGAGCCCCTTCCTGAACCAGAAGTGGACCGACGCGGCAGATACCGCCATCCCGCTGACCGAATGGAAGCGTCTGGCCGAGAAGCTGACCACCATTCCCGAATCGGTCACCCCACACAACCTGGTGAAGAAGGTCTATGCCGACCGCGCCGCCATGGGCCGTGGTGAGATCAACGTGGACTGGGGCATGGGCGAGCACATGGCCTTTGCCTCGCTGGTGACCTCGGGCTATCCCGTGCGCCTGTCTGGTGAGGACTGTGGCCGTGGCACCTTTACTCACCGCCATGCCGTGATTCACGACCAAAAGCGTGATCGCTGGGACGTGGGCACGTATATTCCGTTGCAAAACGTGGCTGAAAATCAGGCACCGTTTGTCGTCATCGACTCCATCTTGTCGGAAGAGGCAGTACTGGGCTTTGAATACGGTTACGCCTCGAACGATCCCAATTCGCTGGTAATTTGGGAAGCCCAATTCGGCGACTTTGCCAACGGTGCGCAGGTGGTGATCGACCAGTTCATTGCCTCGGGTGAAGTCAAATGGGGCCGCATCAATGGCCTGACTTTGATGCTGCCGCACGGCTACGAAGGCCAGGGCCCCGAGCACAGCTCGGCCCGCGTGGAACGCTTCATGCAGCTGGCCGCCGACACCAACATGCAGCTCGTGCAGCCCACCACGGCCAGCCAGATCTTCCACGTGCTGCGTCGTCAAATGGTGCGCAACCTGCGCAAGCCCTTGGTCATCTTCACGCCCAAGTCGCTGCTGCGCAACAAGGATGCCACCTCGCCGCTGTCCGAGTTCACCAAAGGTGGCTTCCAAACGGTGATTCCTGAGCAAGACGAAGCCATCGTGAAAAACGCCGCCAAGGTCAAGCGCGTGATCGCTTGCTCGGGCAAGGTGTATTACGACCTGGTGAAAAAGCGCGAAGAATCCGGTGCCACCGATGTGGCCATCGTGCGCGTTGAGCAGCTCTATCCTTTCCCGCACAAAGCGTTTGCTGCCGAGTTGAAAAAATACAGCAAGGCCACCGACATCGTGTGGTGCCAGGACGAGCCACAAAACCAAGGCGCTTGGTTCTTTATCCAGCACAACATCCACGAGAACATGCTTGCCGGTCAAAAGCTGGGCTATGCCGGTCGCCCGGCCAGCGCCAGCCCCGCTTGCGGTTATGCCCATCTGCACGTGGAGCAGCAAAAGAACCTGGTGGAAGCCGCTTTTGCCAAGCTCAAAGGCTTTGTGCTGACCAAATAAGCCTTCCTCGCCCAAGCCCAGTGCCCCTGCATGGGGCTTGCGCGTGCGCTTTGTTGTTGAACCCTATTTATCAAGAGAGACCCCCATGGCCATCGTAGAAGTCAAAGTGCCCCAGCTGTCGGAATCTATCGCCGAAGCAACCATGCTCAACTGGAAGAAAAAACCCGGTGAAGCCGTTGCCGTTGATGAAATCCTGATTGAAATTGAAACCGACAAGGTCGTGCTGGAAGTGCCCGCCCCCGCCGCTGGCGTGCTGAGCGAAATTGTGCAGGGCGACGGTGCCACTGTGACCACCGAGCAAGTGATTGCCAAAATTGATACAGAGGCCGTAGCTGGCGCGGCTGCCGCTGCCCCTGCTGCCGCCGCAACCCCGGCAGCAGCCCCCGCCGCAGTCGCCACACCCGCGGCCGCCACCGGCGGCAACAAAGGCGATGTGGCCATGCCCGCTGCCGCCAAGCTGCTGGCCGAAAACAAGCTGAGCGCTGCCAACGTGGCTGGCTCGGGCAAAGATGGCCGCGTGACCAAGGGCGATGCCCTGGCTGCCATTGCCGCCGCCGCTGCCATCCCCACCGGCGCGCCCAAGGCCACGCTGCCCCAAGTGGCCGCGCCCGCACCGCAAAACCTGGGCGATCGCCCTGAGCAGCGCGTGCCCATGACCCGCCTGCGTGCCCGCGTGGCCGAGCGTCTGCTGCAATCGCAATCGACCAACGCCATCCTGACCACGTTCAACGAAGTGAACATGGCCCCCGTGATGGAGCTGCGCAAGAAGTTCCAAGATGCCTTCACCAAAGAACATGGCGTCAAGCTCGGCTTCATGTCCTTCTTCGTGAAAGCGGCTGTGCACGCCCTGAAGAAGTACCCCGTGCTGAACGCTTCGGTGGATGGCAACGACATCATCTACCACGGCTACTTCGACATCGGTATCGCTGTGGGCTCGCCCCGTGGCCTGGTGGTGCCCATCCTGCGCAACGCCGACCAGATGAGCTTTGCCGACATCGAGAAAAAGATCGCTGAATTTGGCAAAAAAGCCGCTGACGGCAAGCTGGGCATTGAAGAGATGACCGGCGGCACCTTCTCCATCTCCAACGGCGGCACCTTCGGTTCGATGATGTCCACCCCCATCATCAACCCCCCGCAATCGGCCATCCTGGGCGTACACGCTACCAAGGATCGCGCCGTGGTCGAAAACGGCCAAGTGGTGGTGCGCCCGATGAACTACCTGGCCATGTCCTACGACCACCGCATCATCGACGGCCGCGAAGCCGTGCTGGGCTTGGTGGCCATGAAGGATGCGCTGGAAGACCCCTCGCGCCTGCTGTTCGATCTGTAATCCAGATCGTCCGGGTTTAATCACAATGCGGCCCACCCTCGGATTCCGGCGGTGGGCTTTTTCAAGCAAGAGAAAGATTTTTTATGAGCAAGCAATTTGATGTCGTCGTGATCGGCGCTGGCCCTGGTGGCTACATTGCCGCCATTCGCGCTGCCCAGCTGGGCATGAACGTGGCCTGTATCGACGAAGCCCAGAACGCCCAAGGCGGCGCAGCCCCTGGCGGCACCTGCACCAACGTGGGCTGCATTCCTTCCAAGGCGCTGCTGCAGTCGTCCGAGCACTTTGAACACGCCCAGCTGCACTTTGACGAGCACGGCATCAGCACCGGCAAGGTGGCCATCGACGTGAGCAAAATGATTGCCCGCAAGGACGCCATCGTCAAACAAAACAACGACGGCATCCTGTACCTGTTCAAGAAGAACAAGGTCACCTTCTTCCACGGCCGGGGCGCTTTCAGCAAGGCCGTAGAGGGTGGGTATGAAATCCAGGTGACCGGCAAAAACGCCGAGACCCTGCTGGCCAAGCAGGTCATCGTGGCCACCGGCTCCAATGCCCGCCCCTTGCCCGGCGTGGAGTTTGACGAGCAGCAAATCCTGTCCAACGACGGTGCTTTGGCCGTCAATGCCGTGCCGAAAAAGCTGGGCGTGATCGGCTCGGGCGTGATCGGTCTGGAAATGGGCAGCGTCTGGCGCCGCCTGGGCGCGGATGTGACCGTGCTGGAAGGCATGCCCACCTTCCTGGCCGCCGTGGACGAGCAAGTGGCCAAAGAAGCCAAAAAAGCTTTCGACAAGCAGGGCCTGAAAATTGAGCTGGGCGTGAAGATTGGCGACATCAAAAAATCCAAAAAAGGCGTGACCGTGGCCTACACCAACGCCAAGGGCGAAGCGGTGAACCTGGCCGTGGACAAGCTGATTGTTTCGATTGGTCGCGTGCCCAACACCAACGGCCTGAATGCCGAAGCCGTGGGCCTGCAACTGGACGAGCGCGGCGCGATTGTGGTCAATGACCTGTGCCAAACCAACCTGCCCGGCGTTTGGGCCGTGGGCGACGTGGTGCGTGGCCCCATGCTGGCGCACAAAGCCGAAGAAGAGGGCGTGGCCGTGGCCGAGCGCATGGCCGGTCAGCATGGCCATGTGAACTTCAACACCATCCCCTGGGTGATCTACACCAGCCCCGAAATCGCCTGGGTGGGCCGCACCGAGCAGCAGCTCAAAGCCGACGGCGTGAAGTACAAGGCCGGCAGCTTCCCCTTCCTGGCCAATGGCCGCGCCCGCGCGCTGGGCGATACCACCGGCTTTGTGAAGTTCTTGGCCGATGCCGCCACCGACGAAATCCTGGGTGTCCACATGGTCGGCCCGATGGTCTCCGAGCTGATCTCTGAAGCCGTGGTGGCCATGGAGTTCAAGGCCAGCGCCGAAGACATCGCGCGCATCTGCCACGCCCACCCCTCGCTGTCAGAAGCGACCAAAGAGGCGGCTTTGGCCGTGGACAAGCGCACGCTGAATTTCTAATTTCAGTGGCTTAAATTGGCTGCCAGCGCTTGTGTATAAAGCGCTGGCAGCTCTATTTTTTATGAATTCATATTTATAAAAAGATAGCTATTGGCGCTGATAAATAGGCGTTTTTAGAGATAAATCACTCTAAAAACTTTATTAATTGAGCGGTAATAGCTATCTTTTTGAGGAGGATGGCCGTGAATGTAGAACAAGCCTACCAAGCCGAGCTGGCCGCCAAAGGCTTTAGCGCCGACCCGGCGCAGCTGCGCGCCGTGGCCGCCTTGCAGCGCTGCGCCGACGATTGGGCGGCGTACAAAGCCAAACGCTCCAATGCGCTCAAAAAACTGCTGAACAAGCCCGAGATTCCTAAGGGCGTGTACATGTACGGCGGGGTGGGGCGCGGCAAAAGCTTTTTGATGGATTGCTTTTTTAACAACGTGCCCATCAAGCGCAAGGTGCGGCTGCACTTTCATGAATTTATGCGCGAGGTCCACCGTGAGCTCAACATCCTGCAGGGCACACAAAACCCGCTGGATGCCTTGGGCGCGAAAATCGCCAAGCGCTACAAACTCATTTGTTTTGATGAGTTTCACGTCTCGGGCATCACCGATGCCATGATTTTGTACCGCCTGCTGGTGGCCTTGTTTGACAACGGCGTGGGCTTTATCACCACCTCCAACTTCGTGCCCGACGAGCTCTACCCCAACGGCCTGCACCGCGAGCGCATCTTGCCCGCCATTGCCTTGCTCAACGAGCGCATGCAGATCGTGAACGTGGACAACGGCACCGACTACCGCCGCCGCACGCTGGAGCAGGTGCAGCTTTACCACTGCCCGCTGGGTGCGCAAGCCGATGCCGCCATGCAACAAGCGTTTGACCGCCTGGCCAGTGGGCCCGATGAAAAACCGGTGTTCACCATTGAATCGCGCCAAATCGCGGCACTGCGGCGCAGTGGCAAAACCATTTGGTTTGATTTTCGCGAGCTGTGCGGCGGCCCGCGCTCGCAAAACGACTATCTGGAAATCGCCAGCCAGTTCGACACGGTGCTGCTCTCGAATGTGCCGTTCATGCCGGTGAATATGGCCTCGCCCGCACGGCGCTTTACCTGGCTGATTGATGTGTTCTACGACCGGCGCGTGAAACTCATCTTGAGCGCCGCCGTACCGCCCGAGCAGCTCTATACCGAAGGGCCGCTGGCGCATGAGTTCCCGCGCACCGTCTCGCGCCTCAATGAAATGCAGTCGCAAGAATTTCTGGATCTGCCCTGGCGCGAAGTGGAGACGGCACTGACCTGATAATGCAGCCCATGCATCGTTTATGGATTGCCGCAGTCTGCCTGGCGGCGTATGGAACAGGGCAGGCACAAACCGGTACCCCTTCCGCCCAGACCAGGGCGGCAGAGCGCGCCGCCATTGCCGACAAACGCGCGGCCATCACCCAGGCGCAAATGGCGGGTGAACAAGCCTGCCGCCAGCGTTTTGCCGTGGAGG
This sequence comes from Comamonas denitrificans, assembly GCF_042654745.1. Classification (NCBI taxonomy): domain Bacteria; kingdom Pseudomonadati; phylum Pseudomonadota; class Betaproteobacteria; order Burkholderiales; family Comamonadaceae; genus Comamonas; species Comamonas denitrificans. The sequence goes on along the minus strand of NZ_JBHSEY010000008.1, from coordinate 20,097 downwards.
ATTGCCTAAAAGACGTGCGCGACCAAGCCCGCGCCGAACTGGCCCCGCTGCGGGTGCGGGAGCTAGAGCTAAACCAGCAAGAGCGCCAGGAACGCGCAGCCGCCCGCCTGCAAGCCATTGAAGCCAAACAAGCCCAGACCGTGCCCCCGGCACCGCTGCAAGCGCACACCCGCAAACCGGCCCCAGATGCTGCAGCGCTGGAGCAAACGCAAGGGGCCCGCGCCGCAGAGGCTGCCGCCCGGGCCGCCCAGCAGCGCCAACGCCAGGCCGACCATGCCCAGCGGGTGCAAGCCCAGCAAGCCCAAGCCGCCCAGCGCCAGCAGCAGGCTGAGCACGACTGGCAAGAAAAACAGCGCCAGGCCAAAGAGCGGCAAGAGCGCGTGCAAGCGGAGCAAAACCGCCAACGCGGCCAGCCTTTGCCCGTGCCCCCGGCAGGGGCTACTCCCCCCGAAAGATAAAGTACACCGCGCCCAGCAGGCACAAGCCGGCCCACAGGTAATCGAGCTTGAGCGGCTCTTTCATGTAGAACACGGCAAACGGTACAAACACCGTCAAGGTCAGCACTTCTTGCAAAATTTTGAGCTGGCCCAGGTTCAGTTCTTGGTAGCCAATGCGGTTGGCCGGCACCTGCAGCAGGTATTCAAACAGTGCAATGCCCCAACTGACCAGGGCGGCAATAAACCAGGGCTTGGTACTGAGTTCGCGCAGGTGGGCGTACCAGGCAAAGGTCATAAAAACGTTGCTCAGCAGCAGCAAAAAAATCGTCCAATAAACAGGGCGCATAGCAGGCAAAAAAGTAAAGGCTGCGCATCCTAGCCCAAGCCCTGGGGGCTTGGTGTGCCGTTGGCTTATCCTCCTTGCCCCTGTGTGTCTCTTGTGTTCTTGTTGTGCTTTTTTGTGCCCTGTTTGCCTATGTCCGCCATGCTGCCCCCCGCCTTGCTTGCCCACACCGTTGCCGCCGCTTTTGCCCCCACGGGCGTGCTGGCCCAAGGGCCGCAGGCGCTGCACTCCCGCGCCGGGCAGCAAGCCATGGCGCAGGCGGTGGCCCAGGCAATCGACGATGCCGCCACCTTGGTGGTGGAAGCGGGCACGGGCGTGGGCAAAACCTTTGCCTATTTGGTGCCGGCTTTGCTCAGTGGGCGCAAAGTGGTGGTCTCCACCGCCACCAAAGCCTTGCAAGACCAGTTGTTCGAGCGCGATCTGCCCCAGTTGCTACAGCGGCTGGGCCTGCCGTTGCGGGCGGCCCGGCTCAAGGGGCGCAGCAGTTATTTGTGCTTGCACCGCCTGAAAAATATCCACCAAAGCCGCAGCCCGCACGACCCCCAGGTACTGCGCCAGATTGCCCAGGTGCAGCAATGGGCCCTGGCCACCAGCACGGGCGACATGGCCGAACTGCCCGGCCTGCCCGAGGCCCTGCTGCCCCTGGTCACCTCCACGCGCAGCAACTGCGTGGGGCGCGATTGTGCGTTCTGGGCGGACTGCCACGTCAATCGCGCCCGCGCCCAGGCCCTGCAGGCCGATGTCTGCGTGGTCAATCACCACCTGTTTTTTGCCGACCAGCAGCTGCAGGACGAGGGCGTGGCCCCGCTGCTGCCGCAAGCGGGCGTGGTTATCGTCGATGAAGCGCACCAGCTCAACGACACCGGGGTGCAGTTTGCCGGCACCACGTTGAGCACGCGCCAGCTGCTGGGTTTTGCCCGCGATGCCATGGCCGTAACGACCGAACACGCCCGGGGCCTGCACCCCTGGCTGGATGCCTTGGTGGCACTGGAGCAGACCGTGCAGCACTGGAGCGCCAGCGCCGCCACGGTGCCCCTGGGCGTGCGGCAAAGCTGGCTTGGCGCCAGCCCCCAGGGGGTGGATGCCGCCCAGTGGACAGCGCAACTGCACCGGGTAGGGCGCAGCCTGCGCCTGGTCTGGCAGGCCCTGGGCAGCGTGCAAGAGGCCGCCCCCGCCCTGGCGCAGCTGCAGGCACGGGCCGGGCAGCTGCTGCACACCCTGGCCCTGTTTGCCCACCCGGCACCGGTCGATAGCGTGCGCTGGCTCGACCGCCAGGCCCGGCACCTGGTGCTGACGCAGGCCCCGCTGACGGTGGCGCCCTTGCTGCAGGCCATCGTGCAGGCGGGCAGCACGCCGCAAGCCTGGGTCTTTACCTCGGCCACGCTGGGCGATAGCGACGATTTGCAATGGTTCACCCGCACCTGTGGCCTGCCCGAGGCCCGCACCTTGCGCGTGGCCAGCCCGTTTGACTACGCCACGCAGGCCAGCCTGTACGTGCCGCCCGATGCCCCGCCCGTGCAGGCCCAGGCGGCGCACAGTGCTTTTGTGGCCCGCTTGGCGCAGGTTGGTGCCCAGCAACTGGGCGGGCGCACGCTGGTGCTGACCACCACGCTCAAGGCGCTGCAGGCCATTGGCAACCACCTGCAGCAGCAGTTCGGGCAAGCGGGCGGGCTGTTTACTGCGATCGACGTGCTGGTGCAGGGCCAAGGCTCCAAACACGCGCTGCTGGAGCGCTTTCGCCAGGGCACGGTGCAGGGCCGGGGGTGCGTGCTGGTGGCCTCGGCCACGTTTTGGGAGGGGGTGGACATTGCCGGCGATGCGCTGCAACTGCTCATCATCGACAAACTGCCCTTTGCCCCGCCAGACGACCCCCTGGTGCAGGCCCGCACGCACCAGCTCGAAGGGCTGGGGCTGAACGCCTTTAACGACTACCTGCTGCCCGAGGCGGCCATGGCCTTGAAGCAGGGCGTGGGGCGGCTGATTCGCAGCGAAACCGACCAGGGCATGGTGGTGATTGCCGATACCCGCTTGCTGGAAAAAGCCTACGGCCCGCGCTTGCTGGCCGCTTTGCCGCCGATGCGCTTGCTGACTTCGCAGGAGGCGTGGCAGGAGCGGTTGCAGCAGCTGCAGGCCTTGCGGTGATGGGGATGGTGGCTGGTGGTGGCCTGGTGGTGCTTCTTTTAAAAGAGCTGTTCGCGCTGATATTTATTGATTTTTTATAGTTTTAATGCTTTAAAGCTTGTGTTTATTGGCGGTAACAGCTTTGTTTTTTGATTTTTGGGGCTGCTGGCCGGGTTTCGCCCCGGCGGGCGACTAACTTTCTTGCGCGCGCAAGAAAGTCAGCAAAGAAGGCGTGCTGGCGCAGCTTGGCACCGCAGAACTCGCTACGCGCCCGTTGGGCGCTGCGCTCGGACAACTGCGGTGAGTCAGACGGGAGGCGGCTTGCCTGTTAGTGGGGCTGCGCTCTGACGGTGATGTTGGGGTAACGAAAGCCGCCTCGCTTGCTGCGCAGCTTCGGTTGTCGGTGGTGGCTCAGTAGCCCAGGGTGAGCCCATCGGGGTTGCGCGGGTCGGAGTAGCCCCACAGCGCCTGGCCTTGCACTTGAATGGTTTGGGTGCGGCCCATGGCGGGTTTGACGACCACGTTCTGGCCCTTTTGGCGCAGCAGGTGCAGCGTGTCGGGCGAGAAGCCTTTTTCCACGCGCAGCTCGTCGGGCATCCACTGGTGGTGAAAGCGCACGGCGGCGGCGGCCTCGGCCGGGTTCATGCCAAAGTCGATGCCATTGACGATTTGCTGCAGCACGGTGGTGATGATGCGCGCGCCGCCGGGGCTGCCGGTGACCAGCCAGGGCTGCTGCTCTTTGAGCACCAGGGTGGGCGTCATGGACGACAGCGGGCGTTTGCCAGCGGCCACGGCGTTGGCAGCGCCGCCGACCAGGCCGTAGGCGTTGGGCACACCAGGTTTGGCGGAGAAATCATCCATTTCGTTGTTCAGCAAGATGCCGGTGCCTGCGGCCACGATGCCGGTGCCGAAGTTGGTGTTGAGCGTGTAGGTCACGGCCACCATGTTGCCCGCCTGGTCCACCACCGAGTAGTGGGTGGTTTGGTCGCTCTCAAAGGGCAGCGGATGGCCGGGCTTGATCGTCTGGGCGCTGCGGGCGCTGTCCGGGCGAATCTGCTGCGCCAGCGCGTCGGCGTATTTTTTCGAGGTCAGACCGCGCAACGGGATATCGACAAAAGCCGGATCGCCCAGGTACTCGGCGCGGTCGGCGTAGGCCAGTTTCATCGCTTCGGCCATGTGGTGAACGGTTTGGGCGCTGTTGGGCCCCCAGTCCCTGAGCGGCCAGCGCTCCAAAATATTCAGCATTTGCACCAGGTGGGCACCGCCGGAGGAGGGCGGCGGCATGGTCACGATCTGGTAGCCCCGGTAGCTGCCACGCACCGGTTCGCGCTCTACCACCCGGTAGCTGCGCAGGTCGTGCAGGGTCATGGGGCTGCCGTGCCGGGCCATTTCGGCAGCGATTTTCTGGGCGATCTCACCTTCGTAGAACGCCTTGGCCCCGTTCTGGGCGATCAGGCGCAGCGAATGCGCCAAGTCTTTTTGCACCAGCCGCTCGCCCGCACGCAGCGGAGCGCCGTTTTTCCAAAAGATGGCCTGGGTGGCGGGCCAGCGGCCCATGGTGGTTTGGGCCCGTTCCAGCGCTTGGGCCAAGGTGGTGCTGACCGGGTAGCCCTGTTCGGCCAGGTCAATGGCCGGTTGCAGCACATGCGCCAGCGGCAGCGTGCCCCATTGCTGCAGGGCGTGGGTCAGGCCCGCCACGGTGCCGGGCACGCCAACAGCATGGTGGGTGTAGAGCGATTTGCCGTCGATCACCTGGCCTTGGGCATCCAGGTACATGGTGCGCTGGGCGCTGGCCGGGGCGGTTTCGCGAAAATCCAGCGCCACGCTTTGGCCGCTGGCCGCCTCATGCACCAGCATGAAGCCGCCGCCGCCAATGTTGCCCGCGTTGGGCAGGGCCACGGCCAGGGCAAAGCCCACGGCCACGGCGGCATCCACGGCGTTGCCACCGCTCTGGAGCACCTCTAGGCCAATGCGCGTGGTCAGGGCCTGCTCGGTGGCGACCATGCCATTTTTTGCCACCACGGGGTGGAACACGTCCATGCCCGCGTCGTAGGCTGCGGCGGCCTGGGCCGTGGCTGGGGTGGGGGGCAGCAGCGCTGCCGAGGGTGGCTGGGGCGCCGTGCTGCAGGCCGTCAGCAGGGCCAGCGCCAGAGCGCAAAGCGTGCGGTAGGGGGTGGACGGGCGCATACAGCTCCTGTTATTTCAGATTTTTCACCAGCACCTGGCTTTTGCGGCTCCAGTTGTACTTGGCCTTGCGCTCTTGCGGTAGCCAATCGGGGCTGACCGGTTCAAAGCCGCGCTTGATGAACCAGTGCATGGTGCGGGTGGTCAGCACAAACAGCGTTTTCGCCCCCTGGGCGCGGGCGCGTTGCTCGATGCGCTTGAGCAGCTTTTCCCCATCGCCCGTACCCTGGCTTTTGGGGGAGACGGTGACGGCGGCCATTTCAGCGGTCATTTCGCCGTCCGCTCCGTGGGGGTAGAGGTGCAGGGCGGCGCAGCCAAAGATCACCCCGTCGTGCTCGATAACGGTGTAGTTGGCAATGTCTTGCTCGATTTCGGTGCGGTCGCGCTTGACCAGGGTGCCGTCGTTCTCAAAGGGCTCGATCAGCTGGATGATGCTGCCCACGTCGTCAATGGTGGCTTCGCGCAGCTCTTCAAGCTTTTCATCAATCACCATGGTGCCGATGCCGTCGTGGACGTAAATCTCTAGCAGCAGGGCACCATCGACGGCAAAGGGCAGGATGTGGCTGCGCTCTACGCCATGCTCGCAGGCCCGCACGCAATGGCGCAGGTAAAAGCTGGTGTCGGTGGGCTTTTCCGCAGGGGGCAGTTGCGCCAGCATGCGCCGCGCGGTGGCCAGGGAAATTTCGGTATCAATCGGGTTGTCGTCGCTGATGGGCAGCAGCGGGTCGGTGGCAACGCCGGGCACTTCGGTCAGAAAAATCAGCTTGTGCGCTTGCAGCTCGCTGGCCACGCGGGTGGCTACCTCCTCCATCGACAGGTTGAAGGCTTCGCCCGTGGGCGAAAAACCAAAGGGCGAGATCAGCGCCATCGCGTCCGACTCCAACGCCCGGCGGATGCCTTCGACATCGACCTTGCGCACCAGCCCGGTGTGCTGAAAATCCACCCCATCGACGATGCCCACCGGGCGGGCGGTCAAAAAGTTGCCCGACATGACCCGCACCCGCGCCCCGGCCATGGGGGTGTTGGGCAGCCCTTGGCTAAAGGCGGCTTCGATTTCGTAGCGCAGTTGGCCGGCAGCCTCTTGGGCGCAATCCAGGGCGATGCTGTCGGTAATGCGCATGCCGGCGGCGTACTGCGGCTCGTGGTTTTTCAGGCGCAGTTGTTCGTTCACCTGTGGGCGAAAACCGTGTACCAGCACAATTTTTACGCCCATGGCCTGGATCATGGCCAGGTCTTGCACGATGGCTTGTAGCTTGCCCGCAGCAATGGCTTCGCCGGTGATGCCGACGACAAAAGTTTGCTGGCGAAACTTATGGATGTAGGGTGCCACCGAGCGAAACCAGGGCACAAAGGTGAAATTAAAGACGGTAGACATGGAGGAGGGCATGATGGCTGCCAAGTGTAGCGACCTGCGCTGCCCCCCTTGTTGCCCGAATAAAAAAAACAGTCAAATAGTGCTTTAACGCTTACTGGTAAAGCGCATCTAGCTCTTTATTTTGCGTGCTTGCCAGGCCATGATGGCCAGCACGATCACCACCAGGGGCTGCATGCCGATGTTGATGCCGCTCCAGCCCACGCTGTGCAGCAGTTGCCCTGAGCCAAACGAGGCTATAGCCACCGTGCCAAACACCAAAAAGTCATTCAACGCCTGCACCTTGGTGCGCTCGGCCGGGGTGTAGCAGGCGGTGAGCATGGCCGTGGCCCCAATGAAGCCAAAATTCCACCCCATGCCCAGCAAAATCAGCGAGCCCCAGAACTCCGACAGCCCTTCGCCCATCAGCGCCAGCAGGCCCGAGGCGGCAATCATCACCAAGCCCAAGGCGGTGATTTTGCGCTGGCCAAAGCGGCCAATCAGCCGCCCGGTAAAAAAGCTGGGGCCAAACATGGCCAGCACATGCCACTGGATGCCCAGTGCAGCCTCGCCCACGCTGTGCCCGCAGCCCACCATGGCCATGGGGGCGGCGGTCATCAAAAAAGCCATCAACCCATAGCTGACCACGCCTGCGGCGGCGGCCTCGATGAATTGCGGCGTGGCGGCAATCGCTTTTAACGGTCGGGCCGTGCCGACAATGGCTTGCTTTTGCGGCGCGGGCAGGCGCAAAAGCAGCAAGATGGGCAACGCCAGCGCTGCCAATGCCGCCTGGCTGTAAAAGCTGCCGGCAAAAGGTGTGGCTGGCAGGGCATCGCGCGTCCAGATCACCACCTGGGGGCCGATGATGGCGGCAATCAAGCCCCCAACCATGATGCGCGAGATGGCCTTGGCCTGCAGGTGGGGCGCGCCCACCGCATCCGCAGCGGCAAAGCGGTAACTTTGCACACAGGCGGCGTAAAACCCGGCCAAGGCGGTGCCAATGCAAAAGGTCACAAAGTCCGACTGCGCAATGCCCTGCGCAGCGATGATGCCCGAGACCACGCCCAGCACCGCCCCCAGCACATAGGCCCAGCGCCGCCCCAGCCGCTGCATGAGCCAAGCGGCCGGCAAAGTGGACAGCGCCAAGCCCAGCTGGTAGATGCTGACAGGCAAGGTGGTGGCCGTTGGGTTGCTCGAAAGCTGCTGCCCCACCAAGCCCCCCAAAGAAATGATGATCGGGGGCGATGCCCCGCCCAACGCCTGCGCGGCGACCAGCAAGCTCAGGTTGCGGGCTTGAAAGGACGAGGGGGTAGCGGTGGTGGAGGGCGTTGGCGAGACCATAGATCAAATTGCAAATTATTTAACTATTTAATTGTATAGTTAAATAAATTTTCCTTGCCCGATGGCCATCACCCGGGCGCTAGGGAGTATCCCAACCGCGCGTTCGGAGCTTGTCGCTTTTAACTTGTACAGAGCCTTAGAACGTGTTCATGATCTCGAATGAAGGTGTGGGGGATGCGGTTCGGGATGGGTTGCGAGGCGCAAACCACAGCAATAGCTTGGCTATTGCGAGGATTTGCAACGACGCAGACCGCCCGAAGCCGCGCCCGCACACCCATGAGGAGATCGTGAACACGTTCTTACTGCGTGCTGCGCAAAACCAGCACATCAATCGCTGCAGGCACCCCCAGCCGCTGGGTAAAACCGGCCCACAATCCTGCGCCGTTGCTGACGAACAAGGTCATATCCCCCACGGTGTAACGACCTCGGACAAACCCCTTGTTAAACGGGGCAACCACCCATTGGTCAAACCCACGAATGTGCCCCCCATGGGTATGGCCTGCAATGTGCAAATGCACGCTGTGCTGAGCGGCGTACTCACGCGCCATTTTGGGCTGGTGGCCCAGCAAAATATGAAACTGCGCTTGCTGCGCCTGGGCCTGCTGCGCCACGCTCACGATATCGGGGGGGACACCACCGCCAGTGTTGTGGCTTTGGGCATACGCCGGGTCGCCCACGCCAGAAAGCGTTAAGCGCTTGCCGCGCACCTGCACCGTATGGGCCTGATTGACCAAATAGGGCAGGCCCAATTGCCCAAACACCTTGGCCCAGCCGTCAAAGCCGCTGTAGTACTCATGGTTGCCGGGGGCGACCCAAACGCCATGCGGTGCATACAAATCGGCCAACGGGGCAATGTTTTGCGCTTGAGTGGCCACATCGCCATCCACCAAGTCCCCGGGCAAGACGATGAGATCGGGCTTGGCCGCATTGGTGCGCTCGACCACCTCGCGCACATAAAACGCGTTGTTGATGGGGCTGGCGTGCAAATCGGCAATCACCGCAATGCGCAAGCCATCGAGTTCGCGCGGCAGTTTGGCCAGGGGCAGCTCTTGCTCACGCACTGCGGGCACCCGTAGGCCCTGAATGGCCCCATGGCCGCAGACCAGCAGCATGGCGCTCATCACAATCAAGGTGTAGTGCGGCTGCCAAAGGATTTTGGCCACCCCGGGGTAGCGCAACATCTTGCCCAGCACAGCCACCGTATCGCGCAGCACCGCCACGGCCCAGGCCCCGGCGATGCTGGCGAACAACCAACCAGCGGGTACTTGCAAATAAGCAATGGCGGTATAGCTCACTGTTGTGTTGCGAATGGCCCAAATGAGCAGCGCAGGCAAAGCCCCCAAAATGGCGGTGGCGATGACGGCGATGGCGTAATATTTTTTCCCTGTGCGCAGCAGCGGGTGCCATAGCCACAGTGCTGCCAGCAAGGCAAGCGGGGCGAGAAAAATCAGCATGAATAGGCAGTGGTCCGTCGTGTGCTTGGCTTTGTAAGATCAAAGCGTGCGTTGTAAGATTTTTTTAAAAAAAGCGGCGACAAATCTGCGGGGGAGTGTAGAGAAGATTTCTTTCAAAACAATTTATAACGGGTGTAATCGGTGTAATTGCTTGTAATTGCTTGAAAATAATCCGCAAAAATAGGATAGGCAATTAATTTCTTAGATCACGTAACAGCACGCGAGCCATCCCGGTCGCGTGCTTTATTGTTTGCACACTGCAATAGCCTGGCTGGCGCAATTAGACTCGGGCGAACTCATTAATAAAATTTATGCAACAACAAGACATCCTCATCAACTGGGCTCCCCAGGAAACCCGCGTCGCCATCGTGGAAAGCGGCGCGGTGCAAGAGCTGCACATGGAGCGCACTCTGGAGCGCGGCCTGGTCGGCAACATCTACCTGGGCAAGGTGGCGCGGGTTCTGCCGGGGATGCAATCGGCGTTTATTGATATTGGCCTGGAGCGGGCCGCATTTTTGCATGTGGCCGATGTCTGGCACCGCCAAGAGGGCGGCGAAGCGCCCATGTTCGCCCGCGAAGCGCCCGAGCCAATTGAGCGCCAAGTGTTTGAAGGCCAGCCCATCATGGTGCAGGTGATTAAAGACCCCATTGGCAGCAAGGGGGCGCGGCTCTCGACCCAGATCAGCATTGCCGGGCGGTTGCTGGTGTTTTTGCCCCAAGATGACCACATTGGTGTGTCCCAAAAAATCCCGGCCCCAGAGCGCGATGCTTTGCGCAAACGGGTGCAAGCTTTGGCCGAAAGCAGCTGTGCCCAAACGCCTTGCGGAGGGTTTATCTTGCGCACCAATGGCGAAGATGCCCAGGATGATGAATTGGCCGAGGACATCGCCTACCTGCGCAAAGCCTGGGCACAAATCAAGGCCAGTGCCCAGCGCTTGCCGCCGCTATCGCTCCTGTACCAAGATTTAAACCTGCTGCAGCGCGTACTGCGTGACATGGTCGGCGAGCACACCAACAGCATCCGCATTGATTCGCGCGAGCAATTCGATCATTTGCTGGCATTTGGCCAAGAATTTATGCCGGCTGCGGCAGCAAAACTGCAGCTCTACAAGGGCGAACGCCCCATTTTTGACCTGTACTCGATTGACCAAGAAATCACCAAAGCCCTGGGCAAACGCGTTGATTTGAAGTCGGGCGGTTACCTCATCATTGACCAGACTGAGGCGCTGACCACCGTGGACGTGAACACCGGGGGCTTTGTCGGTGCCCGCAATTTTGACGACACCATCTTCAAAACCAATCTGGAAGCCGCGCAGGCCATCGCCCGGCAGCTGCGGCTGCGCAATCTGGGTGGCATCATCATCGTGGACTTTATTGATATGAGCCGCGACGATCACCGCACCCAGGTACTGGCGGAATTTAAAAAGCAGTTGGCCCGCGATCGTGTGAAAACCATGGCGGGCAATTTCTCGCACCTCGGGCTGGTGGAGATGACACGCAAGCGCACGCGTGAATCTTTGGCGCATTTGCTGTGCGAGGCCTGCCCAACCTGCCAAGGCAAGGGCAGCGTTAAAACCATCCGCACCGTGTGCTATGAAATTCTGCGCGAAATTCTGCGCGAATCGCGCCAGTTCAATCCCAAAGAGTTTCGCATCGTCGCTCATGCCGATGTGATTGACCTGCTCCTGGAAGAAGAAAGCCAGCATCTGGCGGGCCTGATCGACTTCATTGGCAAACCCATTTCCCTGCAGGCCGAAGCCGGCTTGGGCCAAGAACAGTACGACATTGTTTTATTGTGAGCAGGGCAAAACAGGGCCCTTACCATCCCCATCCGCTTTTTTTGTTGCGCTTCGCGGTTTTCTTGTATGTCAGCTTGACTGACGTGAACGCCAACAAAAAAGGCGGCCTCAAGAGGTCGCCTTTTTGTATGCAGGTGTTGTGGGGCTAATCGGCCAACAACTGGCGCAGCACAAATGGCAGGATGCCGCCGTGGCGGTAGTACTGCACTTCGATGGGGGTGTCGATGCGCAGTTTCACGCTCAGTGGCTGCTGCGTGCCATCGGCGCGGTGGATGATGAGCTGGGCCAGACTTTGCGGGGCCAGGTCAGTCTGGGGGATGACATCGACGCGTTCGTTGCCTTGCAGGTTCAGGCTTTCCCAGCTGTCGCCGGGTAGAAACTGCAGGGGCAGCACGCCCATGCCAACGAGGTTGGAGCGGTGAATGCGCTCAAAACTCTTGGCAATCACCGCCTGAATGCCCAGCAGCTGCGTGCCCTTGGCGGCCCAATCGCGGCTGGAACCGGTGCCGTATTCCTCCCCCGCAAAAATCACCGTGGGCGTGCCGGCCGCCTGGTAGAGCATGGCGGCATCGTAGATGGGCATTTTTTCGCTTTTGATGCCGCCCTTGCCATCGCCGCTGTAGTACAGCGTCACGCCGCCTTCCTCGCGCGAGCCGCCTGCTAGGGGGGGAATCATCAGGTTTTTGATGCGCACGTTGGCAAAGGTGCCGCGCATCATCACCTCGTGGTTGCCCCGGCGCGAGCCGTAGCTGTTGAAATCGGCTTTGGCTACGCCGTGCGCTTTGAGCCATTGGCCTGCGGGCGAGCTTTCCTTGATGGCCCCAGCGGGAGAGATGTGGTCGGTGGTGATCGAGTCGCCAAACAGCGCCATGATGCGGGCACTGCGAATGGGCTGTGCGGGCGAGGTGGTGTCCGGCGTGAGGCTGAAGTCCTCAAAAAACGGCGGATGCGCAATGTAGGTGCTGGTTGGCCAGTCGTAAGTGTCGCCGGTGACACCCGTGATGGCTTCCCACAGAGCACCGGGTTCAGTCTTAACCTTGGCGTAGTTGGCGCGGAAGGCCTCACCCTGCATGGCACTGGCGACCAGGGCCTGCACCTCCTGGTTGCTGGGCCAAATGTCGCGCAGGTACACCGGCTGCCCATTTTTGCCAATGCCCAGCGGATCTTTTTGCAGATCAAGGCGCACCGTACCGGCAATGGCGTAGGCCACCACCAACGGCGGGCTCATGAGGAAGTTGGCCTTGATGTTGGGGTGAATTCGCGCCTCGAAATTGCGGTTGCCCGACAGCACCGAGGCGCACACCAGGTTGTTGCGGGTGATCACGTCGTTCAGCTCGGGCGTCAGATCGCCCGCATTGCCGATGCAGGTGGTGCAGCCGTAGCCGGCCAGGGCAAAGCCGAGTTTTTCCAGCGCAGGCAGCAAGCCGGTCTCGGTCAAATACTGGGTGACGACGCGCGAGCCGGGGGCCAGCGAGGTCTTGATGTGCGGCTGCACCGTCAGGCCCGCCGCCACCGCCTTTTGCGCCAGCAACCCGGCCGCCAGCAGCACGCTGGGGTTGCTGGTGTTGGTGCAGCTGGTGATGGCGGCAATGAGCACATCGCCATCGCCAATGCCCTGGCTGGTGGCCTGAGAGCCGCCGATTTCACACACCGACGGCTTGTGCTCTGCGCTGTGGGCGCTGCTGAGGGTAGGGCGGTTGCTGTCCATTTCGACCACGGAGCGCGGGGCACCCAGGTCGGCGCTGGCGCTGTTGTCCGCCGGGCCGCCTGCGCCGCATTCAATGGCAAAGCGCTGGCCCAGCCGTGCGGCGGGCAGGTTAAAGCCGTTGTCGGCCATCGGGGCGCTAAAGAGCTGGTCGAATTGACGGGCCACGTTCTCCAGCGCAATGCGGTCTTGTGGGCGTTTGGGGCCGGCCACGCTGGGGCGGACGGTGGACAAATCCAGCGTTACCACGCGCGAGTAGTTCAACTCGCCCGCCTGGGGCACGCCAAACAGGCCCTGGGCGCGAAAGTAGGCTTCAAAGTCGGCAATGGCCTGCTCGCTGCGGCCCGTGCCCCGGAAGTAGTCCAGGGTTTTGTCATCGACCGGGAAAAAGCCCATGGTGGCTCCGTATTCCGGCGACATGTTGCCGATGGTGGCCCGATCCGGCACCGACAGGCTGGCCGTGCCCGCGCCAAAGAATTCGACAAACTGGCCGACGACCTTTTCCTGGCGCAGGCGCTCGGTAATGGTCAGCACCAGGTCGGTGGCCGTCACGCCCTCGCGCAGTTGGCCGGTCAGCTCAAAGCCGACCACATCGGGGGTGAGGATGTACACCGGCTGGCCCAGCATGGCCGCTTCGGCCTCGATGCCGCCCACACCCCAGCCGACCACGCCGATGCCGTTGATCATGGTGGTGTGGCTGTCGGTGCCGACCAGAGAGTCGGGGTAGCAGATGCCGTCTTTGGTCTGGTGGATGCCGGGGGCCAGGTACTCCAAATTCACCTGGTGGACGATGCCAAAGCCCGGCGGCACCACGCCAAAGGTGTCAAAGGCCTGCATGCCCCATTTCATGAACTGGTAGCGCTCGTGGTTGCGCTGAAACTCGAGTTGCATGTTCTGCTCCAGCGCCTGCGGGGTGCCGTAGTGGTCCACCATGATCGAGTGATCGACCACTAGATCGACCGGCACCAGCGGCTCAACCGCCTGGGGCGCTTTGCCCAGTTGCTGGGCCGCAGCCCGCATGGCGGCCAAATCCACCAGCAGCGGCACGCCGGTGAAGTCTTGCAGCACGACGCGGGCGACGACAAAGGGAATCTCCTCGGTGCGCTCGGCCTGGGGCTGCCAGTTGGCCAGCTGGGCAACGTGCTCGGGCAGCACCTTGGCCCCGTCACAGTGGCGCAGCACGGCTTCGAGCACGATGCGCAGCGACACCGGCAGCCGCGCCACGTTGGGGAATTGCTTGGCCAGCTCGGGCAGGGAATACAGCTGGCCCTGGCGACCTTGGCTCAGGGACAGCGGCTGGAGGGTGGCAGCAAATGCGTGGGGAGTGTGGGACATGGTCGAAATCCTTTTTGCGGGGCGTTGAAAAGAAATGGGCCAGGCCATTGTGCCCCTTGCTATCCATAGCACCCCTATTGAAAAACCATTGACCCAGTGCCAGCAATAAAAACCAGGGAGTTTTACGATTGACGGCATCTCAATAAGCCGATATAGCGTTTTCAAAGGGCTATGAACTATCTTTTTAAGAGCTGCTTGCGCTTATTAAATAACATTTAATTAAATATTTAACCCAACTATGCAAGCTTTATGGATGGTGGCAGCTGCTTTTTTATTTGCCACTATGGGCGTGTTTGTGAAATACGCCAGTGCCTCGTTCACCACGGCCGAGGTGGTTTTTTACCGGGGCATCATCGGCATGGCCATTGTGTGGTGGCTGGCCCGCCGCCAAGGCATTGGCTTGGCCACCCGCCACCCGGTGATGCATGGCTGGCGCTCACTGGTGGGGGTGCTGGCCATGTCGGGCTGGTTTTATGCCGTCACCAAAATGCCGCTGGCCACGGGCATGACGTTTAACTACATGAGCAGCCTGTGGATCGCCTCGTTTTTGGTGGTCGGGGCGCTGTGGACGTGGCGGCCCGGTTACGCCGGGCCACGGCGCTCGCTCAATATTGCGTTGTTGGGGGCCATCGTGCTCGGGTTTGTCGGCGTGCTGCTCATGCTGCGGCCCAATATCGCCCAGCCCCACGGGCTGGCGGGGGTGATCGGTTTGTCCTCGGGCGTTTTGACGGCCATGGCGTACATGCAGGTGTCTGCCCTGGCGCGGGCGGGCGAGCCAGAATCGCGCACGGTGTTTTATTTTTGCCTGGGCTGTGCCGTGGGTGGCGGTGCCGTCATGCTGGGGTGGGGCGTGTCACCGTGGCCCGGGCTGGGCCCAAGCTTGCTGCTCTTGCCCGTGGGCATCTTGGCCGCAGGCGGGCAACTGTGCATGACGCGGGCGTACTCATTGGCGCAAACCCCTCGGGCCACCTTGGTGGTGGCCAACTTGCAGTACACCGGGCTGATTTTTGCCAGCCTCTACAGCCTAGTCTGGTTTGATGATGCCATCCCCTGGCAGGGCTGGGCCGGCATGGCGTTGGTCGCCACCAGCGGCATTGCTGCCACGGTGCTGCGCACCCGCGAGAAAGCGCTTGCAACCCCAGCGGTGGTTCCTGCCAGCGTAGTCGCAGGGCGTTAAAACGGGGGGCACAATCAGCAGCGTTCTTAGAACGTGTTCACAATCTCCTCGCGGGTGTGCAGTCGCGGCCTCGGGCGGTCTGCGGCGTTGCAAATCCTCGCCATAGCTACGGCTATGTCTGTGGTTTGCGCCTTGCAGCCCATCCCGATCCGCATCCCGCACCCCTTCGCGCGCAGATCGTGAACACGTTCTTAGCCTTTCGCGCCATCCCATGCGCAAACCCACACCGAAAGCTTGTTGATGACCTCTGCCCCTTCTTTCCCCCTGTTGATTTCTGCCGTCCAACTGCAAAGCCTGCAGGCCAGCGGTCGGCCGTTGATGGTGTTCGATTGCAGCTTTGATCTGGCCCAGCCCAGCGCTGGCATGGCGCAATACCAAGAAGCCCATATCCCCGGTGCCCTCTATGCCGATCTGGATCAGCACCTCAGTGCCCGCCCCGGTGACCCAGCCGCCAGCGGGGGCCGCCACCCCCTGCCCAGCCGCGAAGCGTTTGCGGCGTGGCTGCGCTCCGTCGGCTTTAACAACGCCATGCAAGCCGTGGTGTACGACCGCCAGGGGGTGAACTACTGTGGCCGCCTATGGTGGATGCTGAAATGGGCCGGGCACGAGGCCGTGGCTGTGCTCGATGGGGGCTTGCCCGTGTGGCAGGCCGCCGGCGGTGCCGTGCAAAGCGGTAGCGGCCCGGTGCCCACAGCGCCCGGCGACTTTGCCTTGCAAACGCCGCTGCGCCGCCTGGTCAGCGTCGATACCGTGCAAGCGCAACTGGGCAGCGCGGCCCAAACCATTGTGGATGCCCGCGCCCCCGCACGTTTTCGCGGTGAAGTAGAGCCGCTGGACCCCGTGGCAGGCCACATCCCCGGTGCGTTGAACCGCCCGTTCAGCGACAACATTGCGCTGGATGCCCGTTTCAAGCCCGCCGAGTTACTCAAAGCCGAGTTCGATGCGCTGCTCGCCGGGCGCGATCCGGCCAGCGTGGTGCACCAGTGCGGCAGCGGGGTCAGCGCTGTGCCCAATATGATTGCCATGGAAGTGGCCGGCTTTGCCCCCACCGCCTTGTTTGCCGGCAGCTGGAGCCAATGGTGCAGTGACCCCAGCCGCCCGTGTGCCCAAGGAGCCTGAAAAGCGTTGTGAGGGCAGGGCAGGCGCAAAGGACCGCAGTCGGCAAGAGTGGGGCGTAAGCGCCCCGCTTTTTCCCCGACAACCTTTGGCCGCCTGGGCGATGATGCGCAGCGTGCTGCCAATAGCTTTAAAACTGATAGCAAGGCCCGCAGTAAAAGGCCAAGGCTGGGGGCAAAAGCACTGTTTATTCCAGCCTTTCAGCGTTAGCAGCTACGGTTACAGTAGCACTACAAAATAAAACAGCAGCAGGCAGTGGCGCTTGCTCCTTGTAAGAAAAAATCTGACAAGCCACCTTCTCCCCATCTGACAAACCCCCTTCCGCATTTCTGACAGGCGGTATGGGCCAGCGCCGACTTAAGTTATCCACCCTGTTTGGCCACAATTGCTTCCAACAACAGCGCGGAACCAATACCGCACCACAGGCAGGCCGACCTGCCATTTTTTCAAGACAGGAAGCACCATGACCAACGAACAAATCCTTGCCGAGATTCGCGAAGCCAACCTCACCTACCTGATGCTGGCACAAAACCTGATTCGTCAGGACAAGGCCGAAGCCATCTTCCGCCTGGGCCTGAGTGAAGAAGCCTGCGATTTGCTGGTGACCCTGTCGGCAGGTCAGGTGCTGAAACTGGCCTCACGCAACACCTTGCTGTGCAGCTTCCGCGCTGACGATGAAATGGTCTGGAGCTTGCTGACCAACCACAGCAGCAACAAAAACACCAACGACGCTTTGAACACCCTGCACGCCAACATCGTCATGGCAGGCCGTGTTTCCGAAGTTTTGTAAGCCCCCTTGCACCATTGCCCGAAGGAGTCCGCCATGTCTGCCACCACAGCCAGCGCAAATGCCAGCACCAGCGCCAAAAGCGTGCTTAATGAATCGCGCCAGATTGAGCGCGCCGCCATGCTCATCGAAATGGGGGCCCGGATGCAGGTGCTGGAATCGGAAACCAGCTTGTCGTATGAGCGTTTAATCCGCCTGTACAAAGAAATCGCGGGCAAATCCCCTTCCAAGGGCCAACTGCCGTTTTCTACCGACTGGTTCTTGACCTGGCAGGAAAACATCCACAGCTCGCTGTTCCTGAATATTTACGAATACCTCTCCAAAGGCGTAGATGCCGATGCCATCGAGGTACTCACCAAAGCCTACCGCCTGTACAACGAACAGGTGCAGGCGCTGGAATTGGAGCCCCTGCTGTCCTTTACCCGCGCCTGGCGCTTGGTGAAATTTGTCGATGCACAAATGCTCACCCGCACCCAGTGCAGCAAGTGCACCGGCATGTTTGTCAGCGAAATGTATGAAAACGCCAAACACTACGAATGCGGCCTGTGCAATCCACCCGCACGTGCTGGCAAAAGCAAGGCCGCTGGCTCGCTAGCGCTGCACTAATACGGCCACCGCTGATTTTTTGTTTACCCTTCTTGATGCCCGGATTTGCCGGGCTTTTTTTATCGTTGCGCAGGATGCCAGCATGGTTTGTGCAAGTAACTTGGAGTTCTCTTGCTGCCGCACTTTTAAAAATACAATGTGCATTATGTCAAATCAATATTTTCTGTTGCGTGGCCCGCACTGCCTCCAAAGCCCGCTTGGTGTCAATGTGCTTGTCCTGCATCTTGTAGATGAAGTCGTCCCACTTCGATGCTGCCGGGCCTGTCCAGGCCGTGTCGCGGCCAGTTTCTGCCACTTCAGACAGGCTTGGTGCTGCAGAACGAGAGAAGCGAATGTCTGGGTTGGCTGGATCAAACTGGCCGTTGTTTCCGGTGGCGGATTTGATTTGCTCTGGACTGTAGACCACCAAGTCCCCAATAGAGCCATTTGGGAGAATCTGAATCACGCCATCATGACCACCTTCCAGCGCAAGCTCCTTGATCTTTGCGCCGTCAAGATTTTGACCAACAAGCTCACGATAGTTTCGCCCATCCGGTAGGCGCGTAACACGATCACCTCCAGTAGTCAAAACAAAAGAATTCTTGATTGACACATAGGAGGGAATAATTCGCGCGCCATCACCTTGACGCAGCGCATAGCTGTTTGCGCTATTTACAAAGGCTGAAAAATAGTGCCCGCGACCCCAAAGGCCACGGTCGTTTACACCAGTCTTCTTGTTATCAAATGCGTCAAAATCAGCAGCGGTACCGTGATACACCACCAGCGGCTCGCCTGTGGCGGGGTCAACCACTTTGGAGACATCGGCGGGATTGACAGAACTCCACCACTGGGATAATCTTCCGCTACGGGCTGCACTGAAACCACCCGCGCCGGATTTGGTCTGGTCAGCGAGAGGGGTAGAGGATGCGGCCCGTATTTCTTCCACGCTGGTTGCGTCTGCATCGTAGAAAAAATCACCGTTGCTGCGCTCCACTACTTCCAGCAAAACAAACGCCTGCCCATCCTTACCAAAGTCGGCCTTCACGCCGTAGTAATGGAATGCTGCTACCTGCTGCTTTCCTCTTGACGCATCAGGCTCAGTGGAATACAGCGGCACCGCCGATTCAAACAACGGTTTCAAATTTGCTGCCACAGACAACACCCTGCGGTCTGCTGCATGCTGTGCAACTTCCTTAAAGCCACGGCCCGAGAAAGCAATCTCTCGGCCATCCACTGCCACTACAGCAAAGCCATCGCGCTCGGTTGCTTCGCGCAGCTTGTCAAACGCTGCCTTTGCTTGGGCTTTCGCCTGGCTGAAGTCTTCCCCAAATGCAGCATCCAGCCGCGCTGAAACTGGAGTCATGCCATCTAGCAATTGGGCGTGCGCACCTGCACCCACTGGCCATGTGTCAGCTTGGTTTTGCCTGCAGCCTTGGCCCGGTCGTAGGCAGCCTTGCCGCCATAGGTGCGTTCCGTTGCCTTGAACTGGCGCTGTGCTTCGGCATCGGGGCTGCCTGAGCGGCTGAAACGAACGCCAGCATTGGCGGGCGCGGGCGCTGAAGCTGCTTGCTTGCCGTTGAAGGTCACAATCATCTGAAAATCTGCAACGTCTTGCGTCGCGCTTGGCGGTGTTGCCAGGCGCTCTTCAGCCGTCATCTTCTGGCGGGCCTGAGTGTTGCGGGCTTCTACTTCACCAGCCAAGCGTAGATACGCAGTCCGTGCATCGTCAATGGCGGCAATCTGGTTGGTGTTGAATAATCGCTTTTCTAATCTTAGGAAAACCGGGTCGGTTTCTACCAACTCAAACACAATAGCCTGCGTATCGGTCACGCCAAGCGGGTTCGTGTCGGATCTCTCTCCAAATTGGCCGCGCCACTTTTTAATCGCATTGCGCACAAAATCAGAATCCGGCTGATTGCGCAGCAAGCGTGCTGCATCTTCGTTCAGTCGGTTCCACTCAATATCGCGTTTTTGGCGCAATTCATCTTTCTGTGCGCGCGCCTCTCCAACCAATCCTGCTGCAAAATTTTGGGTCCCCCCAGTTGCAAAGCCCTCGATGTTCTGAATGCCATGCTGAATTTCGTGCAGCAGCGCAGACAACTGTGAATCGCCCAGGATTTCCTAGACGCCTTGGAGCCTCAGGAAGTGACGCCGCTCAAACTCGGCAGGCGGCAGGCCGTCAGCACTGGAATGACGACGTCTGGGGTTATAGAACATTTCGATGTAGTTGAAGACATCGCTGCGGGCAGCTTGCCGGGTAGCATAGGTTTTACGGCGGATACGCTCACGTTTAAGCAACTGGAAGAAACTCTCTGCGACAGCGTTGTCATGGCAGTTGCCCCGTCGGCTCATGCTGGGCTGC
>NZ_JBHSEY010000007.1:0-770 GCF_042654745.1 Comamonas denitrificans | reverse complement strand
GCGCAGCAGCCGCTCCAGCGCAGCGCGGTCGTGGGCTTCGATGCACACCCCCGCATCCACCGAGAAGCCACTGTGTTTGTACCCCAGCATCTCTTTTGCCTCGAAGTTCTCCAGCAGCCCACGGCCCACAAAGGCGCGCAGGATACGTTTTTGCAGTGTGGTCTGCACCGGGGCCACGGTAGCCGCATCGATGCCGGTGGCCGCGTGAAAGATGACACCCGGCGATGAGATTCGAGGGGTCGCATCAGCATCGCCCTCGCCCTCCACTTCCTCAAACACCCCGTCCACCACACAGACGTGGAAGTGGACGTGTTCGTTCAGGCTGGAGCCGAACCTGTGGATGAAGGCCACTGCGCCGATGTGCAGGCTTTCCTTGTCTGCATTGGCCGCGCCAATGCAGTGCGCCTGCAGGCTTTGCGCAATCACCCGCAGAAAGATGCGCAGCACCATATTGAGCACTGGCCCGTCGCGCTGCATGAAGTAACGAAGCCGCTTGGGAACCGACAGCACCCACTGGCGCACCGGCAGGCGGGGGAATACGTGATCGTTCAGGTGCGCTGCTGTCTCCACCATGCGCCGGGTGGTGCACGAGGGGCAGACTCCCCGGCCTTTGCAGGAGAAGGCTACAAAGTAGTCGTGCCCACAGTCGCCGCAGCGAGCGCGGGCAAAGCCATGGGCAAAGATGCCGCACTCCAGATATGTGGCAAACGCTTTGCGCACGAAGGGCTTGGGGGTGTGGTGGTCGCCCTGGCCGTCGAACTGACCCGCGC
>NZ_JBHSEY010000006.1:0-14889 GCF_042654745.1 Comamonas denitrificans | reverse complement strand
ACTCATAGACCAGGTGGAGAAGATCAAGGCCAGCATCCGGGCCAAGGTGGAGCATCCCTTTCGGGTGATTAAGCGGCAGTTTGGATACACGAAGGTGCGCTATCGAGGTTTGAAGAAGAACACGCTGCAGCTCAAGACGCTGTTTGCGCTGTCCAATCTGTGGATGGTGCGCCACCAATTGCTGGGGGTGCAGGGATGAGTGCGCCCGCAATGAATCGCCCAGGATTTCCTAGACACCTTGGAGCCTCAGGAAGTGACGCCGCTCAAACTCGGCAGGCGGCAGGCCGTCAGCACTGGAATGACGACGTCTGGGGTTATAGAACATTTCGATGTAGTTGAAGACATCGCTGCGGGCAGCTTGCCGGGTGGCATAGGTTTTACGACGGATGCGCTCACGTTTGAGCAACTGGAAGAAACTCTCTGCGACAGCGTTGTCATGGCAGTTGCCCCGTCGGCTCATGCTGGGCTGCAGTTTGTGGCTCTTGAGGAAGTCCTGCCATTCATGGCTAGTGAATTGGCAGCCCTGGTCGGAATGAACCAGCACCGTTTTGCTGGGCCTGCGCCGCCAGACGGCCATCAGCAAGGCATCCAAAGCCAACTGGGTGTCGATGCGGTTGCCCATGGACCAACCCACCACCTGACGCGAGAACAGGTCAATAACCACCGACAGGTACAGCCAGCCTTCGTGAGTGCGGATGTAGGTAATGTCCGTCACCCACGCCTGGTTGGGCATTTCCACCGAGAACTGCTGCTCCAGCACATTGGGTGCGACCACGGCAGGCTGACCGCCTCGGGAGCCCGAACGCTTGCGGTAACCCCGCTGGGCCTGCAAGCCTTCTTGCTTGAGCAGTTTGGCCACTCGGTGTTTGCTGCATCGCTCGCCCAGGTCACGCATGTCCAGGGTGAGTTTGCGGTAACCGTACACCCCACCGCTTTCCAGCCAGGCGTGCTTGAGCAAGCCTAGTAACCTGCGGTCATCCTGGGCTCGGGCACTTTGCGGTTGCGCCTTCCAGGCGTAGTACCCGCTGGGGTGCAGCCGCAAAACACGGCACATGCCTCGCACGCTGTACAGCAGCTTGGTGCTGAGCGATGAATGCGTACTTCAGCGGGACTGCCGCGCGAAGTACGCCGCCGCTTTTTTTAGGATGTCACGCTCCTCGCTGACCCGTTTAAGCTCGGCCTTCAGGCGGCGCAGTTCATCGCTTTGGCTCAGTTGTTGGGTGCGTGCTGCCAGCGGCATTTGGCGTTCACGCACCCATTTGTACAGGCTGTGGGTGCTTACGCCCAGGCGGTTGGAGACATTGGCCACGCTGTGGCCGTGGTCAAGGATTTGTTTGACCGCCTCGGTCTTGAATTCTTCGGGGTAACGTTGACTGCTCATACGGGCTCCTATTGGACAGGAAATAGGAGGCTCTCAACTGTCTACAAAACCCTGGGCGATTCAGTAAGCCCTTTCCCGAATTGCATCCTCGCCGTCAGTCGCCCATACAAACGTGCTCTTCCATGCCCAAACCGTTCCATCGATCCGAAGAAATCGTAGGTCACCAGCTTTACCATCCACGGTTGCGACTTGACGCTCTCCTTCGAAATCCAAGGTGAACGTATGCGTTCCTGGCTTCAACTTGAAGCGCACCATCGTGTTGGGGAGAGTCTCGGCGGCCATTGCGTTATCCGCGCTGATCTTCACAAAGCGCCCGCCATCTCCCCAGTTGCGCCGTACGACGTAGACGGTGAGCGCATTCGGATCGGGAGTAAAGCGCTTCGCCTGAGCGTCGGCATTCAGGCTGGGGGCGGGCACCCGAGTGCACGCGACTACTCTGCCCTTACTGGTCTTGTAGCAGTATGGCGCTTCGGCGGAGGTATCGGCCCCAGTAGAGGTAGCACAACCCGCCAGCAGGCTAGCTGCCAGCACAGAGGTCAGGATCACGCAGAGGTGGCGGGTGCCTGAATATGCAGGTATTTTTGTCATGGATCTGTTCTTTTGCTGTGGAGGTTGTTGCGTATTGCCTGAAGCTTCATCAGCGACTCCGGTACCGTCACCCACGGTCTGCCGCCTTGGATTGCATATGGCGGTGTCGCGATTTCGGTGTTTTTCGGTGTTTCAAACGCATTGCCTGTCGATCCCTCAGTCTCTTGGCCAAGCGTCGGCTGTACTTGACTCTCACCGCCATTGGCGGGTGGCGTTTGAGCCAGATACGCCGCAGCCTCCAAAACACAAACACGGAGATCAACAAGCCGATCCAAATCCAGAACAGCTTGGCAAAGAGCGCGACCTGTGCAGCCTGCATTGACATGGATCGCTCCTTTTTGGCCTCCAGCACAGGCATGTTGCCGATGGGCGGTCCGACCTCGTCAGCTGCTTTGACGTGAACGGACTGCGGAAAGTGGGATCACTTCTGGAGGCGTTGCGAAGGCGATCCCCCCCAGCCGGCCTTCGTGTACTACTTCAGCGTGAAGCGAACGGAGGCAACCGACTTGCCGGCCTTCGAGACGGCGACGACGGCTTTGGTACCTGCGGGAACCTTGAAGCTGCCCGACGCTTCCAGCTTGCCGTCGCCGACCTGGAGCTGAACTTCCTGCTTCTCGCTGCCAGCCAACAGAGTGACCTTGGCGGTCATCCCCGTCACAGCAACGGGCTTCCCGTGGTCGCGCATATAGAGCTGCAGTTTGTCGGCGCTAGCAACGAATTCGTACTCGACCTCCTTGGCTTCTGCAACAGCACCACCGTGCATCGGCTTTAGGTCGTGACCGTGATTGTCCGCAGCGAAGGCTGCGCCCGAGATCGACACTGACAGGGCGAGAATGAGTTGGGAGAGTTTCATGACAGTTCCTTTGGGGTTGGAGAAAAGGGACGGTCCCACGATCAGCGAGCGGGACCGTTTCAACTACGCGGACGCGGACACGTCTGGGGGATGCGAGGGCTCAGCGGACACGTCCTCATCTTCCTCATCGGGCCGGTGGGCCAGACGGTAAAGAATCGGCAGCACGAGAAGCGTGAGCAGCGTGGACGAGAGAATTCCGCCGATCACCACGGTGGCCAGGGGACGCTGGACTTCAGCGCCAGTGCCTGTCGCAATGGCCATGGGAATGAAGCCCAGCGAGGCCACCAGGGCAGTCATCAGAACCGGCCGTAGCCGGGTGAGCGCGCCGTCACGGATTGCTTCGTCAAGACCAACGCCGCCTTCCCTCAAGCTGCGGATGTACGAAATCATCACCAGACCATTG
The DNA here is from genome assembly GCF_042654745.1 of Comamonas denitrificans. NCBI lineage: Bacteria > Pseudomonadati > Pseudomonadota > Betaproteobacteria > Burkholderiales > Comamonadaceae > Comamonas > Comamonas denitrificans. The sequence continues at coordinate 11,664 of NZ_JBHSEY010000006.1, read as the reverse complement.
AGCACGGCCACCCCAGAAAGCGCGATGAAGCCGACAGCCGCAGAGATAGACATCGGAATGTCGCGAAGCCAAAGCGCCAGGATGCCCCCCGTCAAAGCGAATGGGATGCCAGTGAAGACCAGCAGACCATCCTTGACGTTGCCGAACATAGCGAACAGCAGCACGAAAACCAGCAGCAGGGACACCGGCACGACGATCTGCAGGCGCTGCGTGGCCGACTGCAAGTTCTCGAAGGTTCCGCCCCAGCTCGTCCAATAGCCGGTAGGAATCTTGATCTGGGCCAGGCCTTGCTCAGCCTCTGCGACGAAAGAGCCCACATCGCGCCCGCGCACGTTGGTGCTCACGACGATGCGGCGCTTGCCGTTTTCTCGGCTCACCTGGTTGGGGCCAGGAGCAAGCTCGAATGTTGCTACCTCGCCCAGCGGGATGAAGTTCGTTTTGGCCTCTGTCCCATTGGCAGAACGCGGCAGCGGGATAGGAAGGCGCTTCATCCCTTCGAGATCGTTGCGCAGGGATTCAGGCAGACGAACCAGGATGTCGAATCTGCGGTCGCCCTCGAACATAGTGCCGGCCTCGCGTCCACCGATAGCGGTGGCCACGGTGTCTTGAATGTCGGCAACGTTCAGACCATAGCGAGCAGCCTTCTGGCGGTCGATGTTCACGGTGAGCATCGGAAGCCCCGTCGTCTGCTCAACCTTCACCTCAGAGGAGCCCTGAATCTTCTGCAGCATTGCGGAGACTTCTTCTGCGGACTTGTTCAGGACATCCATGTCGTCACCGAAGATCTTCACGGCTACGTCACTGCGCACCCCGGAGATCAGCTCGTTAAAGCGCAGCTGAATGGGCTGGGAGAACTCATAGTTGTTGCCCGGGATTTTCCCGATGACTTCCTGAATCGCCGCGAGTAATTCGTCGCGGGTTTTTCGAGGTTCGGGCCATTCGGCCATTGGCTTGAGCATGATGTACCCGTCCGAAATGTTCGGCGGCATGGGGTCCGAGGCAATCTCCGCAGTACCGGTTCTGGCGAAGATGCGCTCGATCTCGGGGAATTTCTCTTTCAAGGTCCTTTCAATCTGCTGCTGCATTTGGACTGACTGGGAAAGGCTGGTGCCTGGGATGCGCAGCGCCTGGATCGCAAAGTCGCCTTCATTGAGATTGGGTACAAACTCGCTGCCCATACGCGTGGCGATCAACCCGCACAAGATCACCGCAACTGCAGCTGCGGTCAGTACGACCGCCTTGGCGGCCATGACACGGTCGAGCAGTGGACCATACAAGCGCTTGGCATGGCCCAGCAGGAAGTTTTCCTTCTCGCTGACCCGATTGCCGATGAACAGGGCCACCGCTGCGGGGATGAATGTCACCGACAGAACCATGGCGCCCAGCAGTGCCGCGACCACCGTGAATGCCATGGGGTGGAACATCTTCCCTTCAACGCCTGTCAGCGCGAAGATGGGCAGGTACACCACCATGATGATGAGCTGTCCGAACAGCAATGGACGCCTTGACTCCTGGGATGCCAAAAACACCTCATGGAAGCGCTCAGCCCGCGTCAGTGGCCGACCGTGGTGCGCTTGTGCATGGGCAAGTCTCCGTACGCAGTTCTCAACGATCACCACCGCTCCGTCGATGATGATGCCGAAGTCCAACGCTCCCAGGCTCATCAGGTTGGCGCTCACCTTGTACTGAACCATACCCGTGAAGGTAAAAAGCATCGACAAGGGGATGACCATTGCCGTGATGACGGCGGCACGGATGTTGCCCAGAAAGAGGAACAGGATCACGATCACCAGAACCGCGCCTTCCAGCAGGTTCTTCTTCACCGTACTGATGGCTTTGTCAACAAGCACGGTACGGTCGTAGACAGTCACCGCGTGCACCCCCTCTGGGAGGCTCTTGTTGACTTCCAACATCTTCTTGTCCACCGCCTGCGAGACAGTCCGGCTGTTCTCGCCGATCAGCATGAACACCGTGCCGAGGACCACTTCGCGCCCGTTATCGGTTGCTGCACCGGTGCGCAGTTCCCGGCCAATGCCAACTTCTGCCACGTCGCGAACGCGCACAGGAACACCGTTGGCGCTGCTGAGGATCACGTTACCGATGTCTTCCAGCGACTTCACCTGACCAGGTGCACGAATCAGATACTGCTCGCCACGCTTTTCGATATAGCCCGCGCCCACATTGCCGTTGTTGCGGTCCAGCGCAGTGACCACATCCTGCAGTGTCACGCCCAGAGAAGCCAGGCGTTCAGGGATGGGCGCGATCTGGTATTCCTTGGCAAAGCCGCCAATGGAATTGATCTCGGTCACGCCAGGAACATTTCGCAGCTGTGGCTTGATGATCCAGTCCTGAATCTCGCGCAGGTCTGTCGCGGTATAGGGCGAGCCGTCGGGCTTCTTCGCCCCGTCCTTGGTTTCGACAGTCCAGAGATAGATTTCGCCCAGCCCGGTCGAGATGGGCCCCAGCGCTGGCGTGATGCCGGCAGGCAGCTTGTCGCGCGCCTCCTGGATACGCTCGTTGACGAGCTGCCGAGCAAAATAGATGTCGGTTCCGTCTTTAAAAATGACGGTCACCTGCGACAGACCGTACCGCGAAAGCGACCTGGTCTGCTCCAGGTTTGGCAGGCCAGCCATGACCGTCTCGATGGGGTATGTAACCCGCTGCTCAGTCTCCAAAGGCGAGTAGCCTGCGGCCTGGGTGTTGATCTGAACCTGGACGTTCGTGATGTCAGGGACCGCATCGATAGGCAGCTTTTGGTAGCTGAAGACGCCAAGCGCCGCCATGCCCAGGGCCGCTAGAAGCACCAACCATCGCTGTTCGATCGAGAATCGAATGAGTTTTTCAAACATGTATGCGCTCCGCGATCAGTGCGTGTGTTCGGCAGATCCCTTGCCGAGTTCAGACTTCACGACGAAGCTGCCGGTCGAGGCGTAGGGCATACCGGCTTTGAGACCCGAGAGGACTTCGACCCGCTTGCCATCGCTTCGGCCCAGCTTCACGGGTTGAGCGATAAAGCCTCCATCAACCTTGAGGAAGACCACCGGCTTTTCCCCGACGTTTTGGACGGCGTCGGCCGAGATGGTTACAGGCGCTGCCGTTTCTTCGGACACCACCTCAACATTGACGAACAGGCCGGGGCGCCAAGCGCCCTTGGGGTTGTCAAGAACCACGCGGGCTTTTGCCGTGCGGGTTTGCTCGCCAATGAGCGCTCCTACAAAAGCGACAGTGCCTGTGGCCGAGGCGTCAAAGGCTGTGGCCTTGATCGTGACCTTTTCGCCCACGCGCACCGATGGCAGATCCTTCGCCGGAACGTTGATCTCAGCCCAAACCTGAGAAAGGTCCGAGATGGTGAAAACCGCAGTATCTTCCTTCACGGCTTCGCCGAGACTGAGGTGCTTCTCGATGACAATGCCATCAAAGGGCGCTCGCAACTCGATACGGTTCAGTCCTGCTACCGACGAGGCGGACAGGCCCATCGCGCTCAGTTTCTGATTGGCGTTGGCTACTGCGACCTCTGCTTCGCTCAAGGCCTGCTTGGCCTGCAGGTAGTCCTGCTCGGCAGACACCTTCTGCTCCCACAGCTTTTTTTCTCGCTCGTAGGTGGTCTTTGCCAGCGTTAAGCGCTTTTGGGCCGTCTGCAGCTCGCTGCGTTGCTCGGAAGCAGTCGGGCTCGCGATCACCGCCAAAACTTGTCCTTTCTTGACCACTTGGCCCAAGCTGGCATTGACGCTTTCCACGACTCCCGCAAGCCGGGGAACAACGTGAGACGTGCGATCTTCGTTCAAGCGTATCTCCCCGGGAAGGAGCAACGCCGTCTTGATGTTGGCTTTGACCGCATTGTCCAGGCTGATGGATGCAGCCTTAATCTGGGCATCGGTCAGTTCGATCTTTCCTTCTTCCTTGCTCATCACGAACATGAAAGGCTCTGTGGCAGTCTGCGCAATGATCTCGATGTCGAACGAATGGGGTTCAGCAACGATCTCTCGGCTGACAAGACTGTCTTTTTCAGCGGCAAACGTCAGTTTCTGCTTTTCATCTGTCGGGCGGGTCACAGTTGCCGTGACCGTTGCAGCATTCAGGGGCAGCGGTTTATCTTTGTCGGACAGCCAGATTCGCAGTCGAGGCTCGCCACCGTCTTCAGACAACAATGCTTCCAAGCTGAAGTCGCCTTCCTTGAACACGGTACCGCCATGTGGTCCCTTGGCTTCGCTCTTTTCATGGTGTTCACCATCGGCATGCCCCTTGTCATCGTCGTGGCCCTTTTCGCTACCCTTGCCATGGTGCTCGCCGTCGCCGTGTCCCTTGGCCTCGGTATGGCCGCCGTGCCCGTGGCCATCGTCCTCGGTGGCTGCGGCTCTGGGCTTGCCGCCACCTTGCAAGATGAAGGTTCCCGCGCCGACCCCTATTGCGAGGACTACTGCAATGGCGATCAGGTGTTTTTTACTGATGGTGGATTTGCTGGAGTTCGTGTTCATGGTCATGCTCAGTGTTGCGTTGCGATCAGGCCGGGAACCATGCTGGCCCCGAGCAGGCGGTCGATATCAGCCGCTGCACGGTGTGCTTCGCCAAGGGCTTTAAGGTACTGGGATTTGGCTGTGAAGTAAGTGCGTTGGGCATCGAGCACTTCCAGGAAATTGAACTTACCGTTCTCGAAACCAATGGTGGCGGCGTCATAGGCCGACTTCGCACCGGGCAGAACGTCCTGCTGCAGTGACTGAACCTCTGCGGTGATCGTGGAAAGGCGCTCTTGTCCCTGCGCCACTTCGCTGTGCAGGCGCACGGAGGCTGCTTGCAGCTCATCGCGGGCCTTGTCCTCAAGTTTCAGCGCCTCCAGGAGGTTGCCTTGGTTGCGGTCGAAGATGGGAAGAGGCACAGAGACCCCGAAAAGAAGGACGTTGCGCTGCGTTTCGTTGCTGCGCTGCATGCCGACGCTGACGGTGACATCGGGCACGCGCTTGCTTTGCTCCAGGGCGGTCAATGCCTCGCGCCGATCCACCTCGATTCGCGCAAGTACCACGCCTGGCGCAGAAGAAATCAAGGGCTGGAGATCGGCGAGGCTCGGGACCGAGGGCAGGTTCTCGGCCTTGCCCTCCAGCACGGTGTAAGGCGCATCGATCCGTCCCAACAGCGCGAACAGGCGGGACAGAGCATTGCGTTGTTCGCTCGCGGCCTGGGCGAGTTCGACGCGAACGCCGGCTTCTGCAACCCGGGCCTTGGACTCTTCCACAGGGGATACTTTGCCAGCGGCTACACGCTTTGAGACGGTATCCGTTGAGGATTTGGCCAGCGCTGCGCTGTCTCTGGCCAGTACCAATCGTTCCTGCGCAGTCAGAACATCAAAGTAAGCGGCAGCGACATTGGCCCGCACGGTGGCTTGCAGCTCGGCGAGTTGGGCTTGTGCTTGCTCGCGCGTTTTTTCGGCCGCCTTAGTGCGTGCCGCACGCTTTCCACCCAGTTCTACGGGAAGATTGAGTTGCCAGCTTTGCGTACGTGTTTTGGAGCGTGTGTCTTCCAGCGAGTACGCGAGCTCTGGATTGGGGCGCGAGCGTCCTTGAAGAACCTGTCCTTCGGTTGCCTCCCATTGGCGCTTTGCCGCAGCCACCTCCGGATTTCCCTCCAGGGCCAGTTCGATGGCCTTGGCCAGCGACAAAGGCTCAGCTGCGGCCGCTGCAGCAGACTGAGGTGCTCGTTCGCCAACGGCTGGCCCTGGTGGCAGGCCCTGGGAAAAGGCACCGCCCGAGGCGCTCAGCCATATAGCTGCGGCGCCTGCCGCGAGCTTGATCTTTCTACCGCCGCGCCATGCGTGCGGCATCTCTTGAAGGTAAGTACCCTTGAACATCCGATTCTCCAGTGATTTCAAAACACGCAACTGCTTCCGCCGCGATGGCGGACAAGACTGAAAAAGAAAAGTGAGGTGCCCCCGCCGATCAGGCGAGGACGGACCACTGAGGGCGGTCTGGGGGCGTGGGGGTTACAGCCAGCAGGCGCTTGCCTGAAGGAGGCTCCACGCGGCTTTCATGGATGAAGACTGGCTTTGCATCTGACCAGTTTAAGGCCCCGATACCCGCGCCATGGCAAACTGAACAGTCAACATCAAATGCATCGGCTCCCTGGCTGGACTTTTCGGCCTGACCATTCCCGCCTTTGGCTTCATGCTGGTGTTCGTGATGCCCCAAATGCTGCGACTGCGAGGTTGAGCTCTCATGCATGCAATAAGCAGCCACCGCAGACCAGCTGAACTGGAACGGAAGCAATACAAGCATAAGAACGGCGATCAAGCGGCGCATTTTTGAAGTCTAGCATGCGTCATGAAGGGCGCGCTCGGGCGTGGATGGCCGCTGAGGAGCGCTAAGTTTAGAAATCAGCGTGCGCACGCCGTTCAGGTCCTGAAGAGCCTTCTTTTCACTTGCCGACATGTTGAGAAATTCCTGTTGAACTTGCTCACGGGTCTTCGTTGCGCCCGTTGCTTTGACGGGCAACGCACCCCCGCGTGAAAGGGTCGCCAGCGTGCCATCCCGGCGCGCTACTTCGACAGCCTGAAGCACATCGCCACGGGACATTGTGCTCTGCATGTGGTCGGGATGGGTGGTCATGCCCACTTCGCCGTCGGCGGGATGGTACAGCGACGAGGCAGATGCCAATCCTGGAGCCGCGATAGCGAAGGCAATCAAAGTGAGCGTGAGGGGTTTGCGAACGGTCATGGTGTTGTCCCTTGATTTAAATCAGCCCTCGGCGATCTGCCGGGACTATGCCTTTCGCCACGGGGATACTTTAAAAAACCGAGTGCGACAAGGTGCCAACAGCCAGATAACAAATTCGTAAACTACGAACAGGCCGGATTCTTCGAGAATGGCAGCATGAAAATTTTGCTCATCGAAGACGAAGTCAAGCTGGCCGAGTACCTGCGCAAGGGCCTGGGAGAGGCCAGCTACGTGGTGGACATTGCGTACAACGGGGTGGATGGCCTGCACATGGCCCTTGAAGGCTCTTACGATCTGCTGGTGCTGGACGCAATGCTGCCGGGGATCGATGGTTTCAGCCTTCTAACGGCCTTTCGCAAGACCAAGCAGACTCCGGTCTTGATGTTGACAGCAAGGATCAGCGTCGAGGATCGGGTATTGGGACTCAAGACGGGTGCAGACGACTATCTGGTCAAGCCCTTTGCGTTTTCCGAACTGAGCGCCCGCATCCAGGTGCTGCTACGGCGGACCCATGGCGCGCGGGATGCCGCAGAGCCCACGCAACTGCGTTTGGCGGACCTGGAATTAGACCTGGTACGGCGCAAAGCGTCCCGGTGTGGCCAGCGCTTGGAGTTGACTGCGAAGGAGTTTCTGCTGCTGACTCTGTTTCTGAGAAGAAAAGGCGAAGTGCTTTCTCGCACTGAGATCGCTGAGCAGGTGTGGGACATGAATTTCGACAGCGATACCAGCGTAGTGGAAGTCGCGATCCGGCGCCTCCGTACCAAGATCGATGTTCCGTTTGACACTGCGCTGCTCCACACCATTCGCGGCATGGGATACGTGATGGAGGACCGCAACGGATGAAGGAGCTGGCCCAACATCGCTCATTGCGCCAGCGGTTGTCTTGGTGGCTGGCGCTGCAGAGCTTTGCCGGACTCGGGGTGGTCTGTCTGGCGGTGTATCTGGTGACCGAGTTCAACTTTCGTGATCGGCAAGAGGAAACGCTGGCGCAAAAGGAAAACGTCATTCGGCACTTGCTAGTGGATGGCAAGGAGCATGGGGATTCGGAAGACCTTGCGCACAAACTCGATGACTTCCTTGTTGGGCACGGAGATCTGTCGCTCGAAGTCGCGCAGGCGGACGGGATGGTTGTCTACGCCCACGCCCGCGACCAGAGTGCCAAGACGGTATGGCGCCAACGGCAGTTCGAAGTAGCACAGGCTGCCGACCAGACTCCCTCAGAGAAGTTGCACGTTCAGCTGTCGCTGGACATCCGAACCGACAACCAGTTGTTGCACCGACTTGCTCTCACCTTGCTGGTCGCAGCCATCGGTGGGGCCATCGTTGTATCGCTGGGCGGATTCTCCCTGGTCAACTTGGGCCTCGCGCCCGTCCGAAGACTGGCCAGTCAGACGCGCGCAGTGTCGGCTGACAATCTGCAGCAACGTCTCGACAGCGGCGAGCAGCCCCTTGAGCTCGTGCCTCTGATCGATCAGTTCAACGCGCTTCTGGCGCGCATTGAGAAGGCGTATTTACAAATGGAGGGCTTCAATGCTGACGTGGCGCATGAGTTGTGCACGCCTTTGGCCACGCTCATTGCCAACAATGAACTGGCTTTGCTGCGCCCTGAGCAGGCGGATATTCGCGAGATGCTGGCGTCCAACTTGGAGGAGTTGCACCGCCTGACCGGCATCGTCAATGACATGCTGTTCCTGTCCCAGGCGGATCGGGGTGTGGGAGCGCGCCGCGCCCCCGTGGCGAGCCTTGCATCAATGGCTGCTGACGTACTGGATTACCACGAGGCCGCACTGTCCGAGGCAGGTCTCACAGCTAAAGTGGTTGGTGATGCGCATGGCGCCTTCGACGTGCCGTTGCTGCGCCGAGCCCTGTCGAACTTGCTCGGCAACGCAACTCGATACGCGAGCTCTGGCTCAGTCGTCCAGATCAACCTCAGAACCACCGATGAGGGTTGTGTGCTGATCAGTGTTACCAACTACGGCAGCACGATCGATCCCGAGATACTTCCGCAGCTGTTTGATCGATTTTTCCGCGCAGATCCTGCTCGCAGCCATGGGCAGAGCAACCATGGCCTCGGTTTGGCCATAGTAGGCGGTATTGCACGCATGCATCAGGGCAGGCCATTCGCATCGTCAGAAAATGGGGTAACGAATGTGGGAATCGAAATTCGCCCGAATTGATGGCGATTTCGACAGACTGGGATCGCTTGTGACGCTGCCACGTAGCGCGGCCCGTTCAAGAATCCGATTTACGTAGGACGAAGCAGCGATATTTCTATTGCTGCTTGACTTTAAAGCCACTTCAAGGTTTCCAATTGGTCTATGAAATCAGAAACCAGCACTCCTCCCACCACTGTTGACCCCTGCTGCTCCTCGGGCTGTTCCAGTACCGCAGCAGTGGTCCCTGCAGCCACAAGCAGCCCGGGCCAGGGCAAGCTGTTCCGAATCGCCACCATGGACTGCAGTGCCGAAGAGTCGGAGATCCGGCGGGCTCTGGAACCGCTTGAGGGAATCCGCTCGTTGGGTTTCCAGCTCGGCGCGCGCACGCTGAAGATCGATGCGGAGGATCGCGCCTTGCCCCTTGCGCTCGATGCCATCCGCAAGGCGGGTTTCGATCCACAGCCCGTGGCCACTGCGGCAAACACCCAGGGTAGCCAAGGCCGGGTGTTTCGCATTGCGACGATGGACTGTAGCGCCGAGGAGGCGGAGATTCGTCAGGCGCTGGAGCCTCTGGATGGGATCCGCTCTCTGGGTTTTCAGCTGGGCGCGCGGACGCTGAAGATCGACGCAGAGGAAGGCACCTACCCGTTGGCACTCGACGCCATCCGCAATGCGGGCTTCGATCCGCAACCAGTTGCAGGCGCCGGCGAAACTGAGGGCGGACACGCGGCTGGATCCGTCGAAGGCGACGACCATGGGCATGGTTTTGCAGGCGGCATCTCCCGTTTGGTGGCCGCGCTGGTGTTCGCCACAGGGGCTGAGGTACTTTCGTTCTTCGCGCCCGACCAGATGGCCTGGAAAGTGGCCGGCATGGCGATTGCCGCTCTGGCTATCTGGCTGGCCGGCATCGACACCTACAAAAAAGGCATTGCGGCGCTGCTGCGCGGCAAGCTGAACATCAATGCGCTGATGTCGGTGGCCGTCACCGGCGCATTCCTCATTGGTCAGTGGCCAGAAGCCGCGATGGTGATGGCTTTGTACGCGATTGCGGAGCTCATCGAAGCCAAGGCAGTGGACCGGGCCCGAAACGCTATCAAGGGCTTGCTGGAACTGGCGCCCGAAGAGGCTTTGGTACTGGGCACCAACGGAGCGTGGACCGCTACACCGGTGGCTTCGGTGGCCATTGGAGCGACCGTGCGCATCAAACCGGGCGAACGCGTGCCGCTGGACGGTAAGGTGACCAAGGGTAATGGCGCCATCAACCAGGCCCCCGTGACTGGCGAGAGCATCCCCGTGGACAAGGCACCAGGCGACCAGGTGTTCGCTGGCACGATCAACGAGACTGGTGAGCTGGAGTTCGAGGTCACAGCCCTGTCTAGCAACACCACCCTGGCCAGGATCATCCAAGCCGTTGAGCAGGCGCAAGGCACGCGCGCTCCGACGCAGCGCTTTGTGGATCGGTTCGCCTCCATCTACACCCCCGCAGTCTTCGCCATTGCCGTGGCGGTGGCGGTCCTCACTCCTTTCCTGATGGGACTTACCTGGCTGGAGGCGCTTTACAAGGCCCTGGTTCTTCTGGTGATCGCCTGCCCATGCGCTCTGGTCATTTCCACGCCGGTCACCGTGGTCAGCGGATTGGCCGCGGGAGCGCGCCGTGGGATCTTGATCAAGGGCGGAACCTATTTGGAAGATGCCCGGCTTCTGAAGGCGGTGGCGCTGGACAAGACCGGCACCATCACCGAAGGCAAACCCAAGCTGGTGAAGTGGCAGGTGTGGGGTGCCGGTGAGGAGGCAGCAGTCCAGCAAATGGCTGCCAGCCTGGCGGCTCGCTCCGATCACCCGGTTTCAAAGGCGATCGTCCAGGGCTTGGACGTAAAGGGCCCAGAAGCGGAAAGCTTCAAGGCCTTGCCTGGGCGCGGTGTCGAAGGCATGGTCAATGGTGTGCGCTTGATGCTGGGCAATCACCGTCTGATCCATGAGCAAGGACTGTGTGGTCCGGAGCTGGAGGCGGAGCTGGTCATCCACGAAAAGCAAGGCCGCACGGTAACCCTCCTGGCTGACGATTCGGGCGTCCTGGCGCTGTTCGCGGTAGCGGACACCATCCGTGAGACATCGAAACAGGCCATCGTCGATCTCAAGGCACTGGGTGTGACCTCGGTGATGCTGACCGGCGACAACACGGCCACCGCAAAGGCCATCGCTGCCCAGGCCGGCATTGATGACGCCCGTGGCGATCTGCTGCCCGAAGCCAAACTCGACGCCATCAAGGCAATGCAAGAGCGCTATGGCGCTACCGGAATGACCGGCGACGGCATCAACGATGCGCCGGCGCTGGCGCAGGCCGACATTGGCTTTGCCATGGGTGCAGCGGGAACCGACACGGCCATGGAAGCGGCCGATGTAGTCATCATGAACGATGACCTGCAGCGCGTCGCCGAGACAGTGCGTCTATCCAAGCGCACCCACGCCATTCTCTGGCAGAACATCACCCTGGCACTGGGCATCAAGAGCGTCTTCCTGGTGATGGCGGTCGTTGGCACGGCCACCATGTGGATGGCGGTCTTCGCGGACATGGGAGCGAGCTTGCTGGTGGTGGCCAACGGGCTGCGTCTGCTTCGCGGTACACGGGTGGAGCCAGCCGCCAAGCCAATCCGCTCAGAAACCAAGGAGCATGCGCATTCCCACTGAGCGTTCGTCAGTGCGCGCCAAGTCCACGGTGGGCTTGCGGAGCGCTTACTTGTTGCATCCCGGACGATCATATGGTCGCTTATTGAACAACTCAGGGTGAGTTTGATACCACTGTTTCA